>CAZFJE010000101.1:0-11614 GCA_964519555.1 uncultured Thermoleophilia bacterium | reverse complement strand
GTCGAGGAAAGTCCGGACACCGCAGAGCAGGGCGCTGGATAACGTCCAGGCGGCGCAAGCCGACGGACAGCGCAACAGAAAGCAGACCGCCAACGGCCCCTTCGGGGGTGCGGGCAAGGGTGAAACGGTGAGGTAAGAGCTCACCAGCGGTCCTGGTGACAGGCCGGCTCGGCAAGCCCCGCCCGGTGCAAGACCAAATAGGGAAGCGTTCGAGGGCTGCTCGTCCGAAGCTTCCGGGTTGGTCGCAACGAGCCTCACGGCGACGTGGGGCCCAGATGGATGGCCACTCAACGACAGAATCCGGCTTATCGGCTTGCCGACGAAAGCCCCGCCGCTCAGCTGACGGCGGGGCTTTCTCGTTACCGGCCCGGTTCGATTTGTGCCGTCGGCACGCGCGACGTATTCTTGGCCGTAGGAAAACGATCTCCAAGGAGGCGACGTGGCCCGCCCACTGACCCCCGACGAACTGACCCGCTACCCGTGGGCCACTCAGATCAGCGACTACGTGCCAGTGGGGCGTCTGCGCACGATCGGCGTGCTGGTCGGCATCGCCGGCCTCATCGTGGTGCTGCTCGGTGCGCTCGTGTCGGTGGCGGCGGCGCAGAACGTGCACCATGCGGTGGCCATGAACCATCTGCCCACCAAGCTCGGCGTCTACCTCGGCCTGGCGCTCACCGTCGTGGCCGCGTTGATCGGCCTCGTCACCCTCGTGCAGGGTCTGCTCAAGCGTGGCTCGCTGGTGCTCGTGTGCTGGTCGGCCGTCGCGATCGCGCCCGCTGTCATCATGTTCCTGGTGATCCGGCCCATGATCCACTAGGCGCGCGACGAAGCCACGCCTGCCTGAGCGGCGATGACGAAGTCAATCGACGGACTAGCCGTCGAGGTGACGCCGAAGCTCGAGCGGCGCCACACGCGTCGGCGCCCGGCGTCGGTCGCGCCAGCTTCGGGCCATGGCTCCGTCCCCGCTGGCTGTTAGCGTGGGGGCACGCCCATGACGCAGACCGCAGACACCCCTGACCGGACCCTCGTCCTCGGCGACCGCGTGCGGCTCGAAACGGCCCTGGCCGCCTGGATCGCAGCGGTCAAACGCGACGACCCCCTTCGCGAGGTCGTCGTGGCGACCGGCTCCAACCTCGCTTGCGGTTACCTCTCTCGCGCCGTCGCGCGCGAGCTCGGCGCACATGCCGCCGTGCGCTTCGTCTCTATCCACGCCCTGGCCCCGGCGCTCGCCGGCGAGTCTCTCGAACGCGACGGCCTGCGCCTGCTCTCGCCCCTGCTGCGCGAGCGGCTGGTGGCGGCGCTGGTCGCGCGCCGTGCCGACCAGGCGTGGTACTTTGCGCCGGTCGCCCGCACGCCCGGCCTGTCGCGCGCGCTGCTGCGCACGATCGACGACCTGCGTCACGCCGGCGTGCCGGTCGACGCGCTGGCAGCGCTCAAGTCGCGCAAGGGCGCCGACCTCAAGGCGCTCTACGCCGACTACGTCGCCGCCCTGCAGCGCCGGCGGCTGGTCGACGACGCCGGCCTCTACGAGCTCGCCGCCCGGGCCGCGGCGCGCGGTGTCGCGCCGGTCGGCGCCGGCGTGGCCGTCGCCCTGTTCGGCCTGTACGACCTGCCGGCCATGCAGGCGAGGCTCGTCAAAGCCCTCGCCGCCGACCGTACCTTTGCCGCGTTTCTGCCCTGGGCCGACGGGGTCAGGCCCTACGCCGCGCCCGCACGCGCCTTTCTCGAAGGCCTGGGGCTCGAGCCTGGCGAGCCCGCCGCGCCCGCCCAGCCGGAACGACGCGAGCTACGCGGCACGGCCCCCTCGCCGCAGGCCGCGCCTGTCGGCGCGCAGCTCTCGCTCGACGTCGTGCCGACAGGCGCCTGCGACTCGTCGCCTACGCCCGCCGCCCCTGGGCCGGCCACCGGCGCGCCAGTCGCCGCCGTGACCACGAACGGCACGGCAGCCACCCGCGTGCCTGCGGCCGGCGCGATAGCCGCCGGCTGCAAGCTGCGCATCGTGTCGGTGGCCGACGACGCGGCCCAGCGCCGCGCCGTCGTCGCCACGCTGCTCGACGCCGCGGCGAGCGGCATCGCCTTCTACGAAATGGCCGTCGTGGCGGCCGACCGGCCGAGCCGCGATCGACTCGCCGGCGCCGCGCGCGCCCAGTCCATAGCGGTCGCGGCGCGCACCGCCGCCGACGACGTCGCGGCGCGCACCTGCCGGTTGCTGCTCGATTGCGTCCTGCCGGCCGCCGGGCGTCCGTTGCGGCGCGATGCCGTGATCGACCTGGCCGCCACTGCGCCTCGTCTCTCGCTGGCGGTCGACGCCGCCGGCCTTGCCCTGTGGGACGACCTCTCGCGGCGCGCCCGCATCGTGGCCGACGACGAATGGTCCGACCGCCTGGGGCGCCTCGAATACTCGCTCGGGCAGCGCCGCCTGCGCGAGGCGGCCGCCTCGCAGAGCGCCTTGGCGGCCGACGGCGGCGAGCTCGTGGCGGGCCCGGCCGCGGCGCTCGCGGCCGCCCCCTGCGCCGCGTCCGACGAAGCGGCGACGCCCTCCGCCGGGGTCGACGAGGCCGCGGCCGCCGCTTCGCTGCGCGAGTTCGCCGGCCGCCTGCGCGGCCTGCGGCGCCGCCTGATGGGCGCCCGCAGCTGGCGCCAGGCGACGCATTTCTTCACCGAGGCCGCCCGCGAGCTCTGCGGCGTGTCGCCCGACGACCCGGTGCTGGTGGCCCTGGGCGAGCTCGCCGACGTCGGTCTGGTCGACGACGGCGGCCCGCGCGGCGCGTTCGCGGCCGTCGCACGGCGCGCCCTGTCGTTGCTCGAGACGCCCACGACGGCCCGCGTGGGCCGCGACGGCGTGGGGGTGCTCTCGCCGCAGCAGCTGCGCGGCTTGTCGTTTCGCCTGCTCGTGTTCTGTGACCTGGCGGAAGGCGGGTTCCCGTCGCGCCCGACGCCCGACCCGGTGCTGCTCGACGGCGAGCGCCAGGCCGTGGCGGTCGCCTGCGGCGCGCGGCTGCCCGACAGCGCCGAGCTGCCCGCCGAGCACGACGCTCTCTTCGCCCTGGCCCTCGGGGCCGCCACCGAGCGGCTCGAACTGCTCTACCCGCGACTCGACTCCTCGACCGGCCGCCCGCGGCTGCCGTCGCGGGCGCTGCTGGGCCTCGCTCGCGAGCTCGCCGGCGGCCCGGTGCGCTTCGAGCAGCTCGACGCCCACGGCGAGCTCGGCGGCGTGGTGCATCGGGTAGGCGCCGGGCTGGGCGAGCCCGTCGACCTGCGCGACTTCGACCTCGAGAGACTGGCGCGCGCGACCGCGCCGCGCGTGACGCGGCCGGCGTGGCTTGGCGCGTACGCCGCCGAGGTGCTGGGAGCGGGGCGGACCGAGCGCGCCGCGTCGGCGGCCTACGGCCGCCGACGCGCTGCGCTTGGTCCCTACGACGGCAGCCTGTCGGGCGCCAACGCCGCGCGGGCGGCGGCCGCCGTGTTCGCGGCGCCGCTCTCGCCGAGCGCGCTGCAGTCGTACCTGTCCTGCCCCTTCGCCTTCTACTTGCGCTATGTGCTCGGCCTGCGGGTGCCCGACGATCCCGACGAGGCCCTGTCGATCGAACCCGTCGACCTGGGCAGCCTGGCGCACGAGATCCTGCAGGGAGCCTATGCGGCAGCCGTGCAGAGCGGCGACGTCAGCGCCGAACGCGTGCTGGCCGAGCTCGACCAGGTCGCGGGCACCGCCTTCGCGCGCGCCGAGGCGCGCGGCCTCACCGGCTTTCCCCTTGCCTGGCGCGTGCAGTCCGACGAGCTCCTCGTCGACCTGCGGCACGTCGTGGCCGCCGACCCCTGCTGGGCCGACGGTCTGGCGCCGGCGCGGTTCGAGTGGTCGTTCGGTGGCCTCACCGCCGCCGGCCCCGCCGCCGCTGCGCCGCCCGAGCTGCTGGTCGGCGAGCGTGTGGTGCGCTTTCGGGGGCGCATCGATCGCATCGACGCGAGCCCCGACGGACGCCGTGTGCGCCTCGTCGACTACAAGACGGGCAGGGGCGCGGCCGAAGTCCAGCGGGTGCGCGACGGTCACGACGTACAGCTTCCGGTCTACGTGCTGGCGCTGCTCGCCGCCGGCGAGCGGGTGCCCGACAGCCTCGTCGCCGAGTACCGCATGGTGCGCCGCAGCTCCGGCTTTCGCAGCGTGCCGCTCGACGCCGCCGACGACGATGTGCGCGCGACGCTGGCCGCTACGCTGGCGGTCGCGGTGGGCGGCATCGACGCGGGCTTGTTCCCGCGCTGGCCGCAGCGCGCCTGCGACTACTGCGACGCTTCGGCAAGCTGTGGCGCCGACGCCATCGCCTTCCGCCGCAAACGCGCCGACCCCCGCCTGCACGACCTGCTCGACTTCAAAGAGCCCGTCGCCGCCGGTCCACAGGACGATTCGTGACCGAGATCCGCGACAGTCTGGGCACGACGGCGCTGCCGGTCGCCGACGCCGTGGCTTTCAGGCCCGTCGACGACGACGTGCGGCAGCGCGCCACGACCGACCTCGACACGACCTTCCTGGTCGAGGCCGGCGCCGGCACCGGCAAGACCAGCGTGCTGGTCGATCGCTACCTCGCCTGCCTGTCGGGCCCCGACGCGCCGCCCATCACGTCGGTGGTCGCCATCACCTTCACCGAAAAGGCCGCCGGCGAGCTGCGCCAGCGCATCCGCGGCGCCCTCGAGGCGCGGCTGGCGGGCGGTGACCCGGCGGGCGCGCCGCTCGCGCCGTCCGGGCGCGACCGCCTCGCCGCCGCGCTCGACGGTCTCGACGACGCCCCCATCTCGACCATCCACGCCTTCGCCGCCCGCCTGCTGCGCGAACGGCCCGTCGAAGCGGGCGTCGATCCGGCTTTCACGCAGCTCGACCAGGTCGGCTCCGAGCTGCTGCGCGAGCGCCTGTGGCGCGACTGGCTGTCGGCGCTGCTCGACGACGATCAGGCCGCGGGTGCGTCGGGAGCCGAACGGCCCGAGACTGGGCTCGACACCGACCACGGCACCGGTCCCGACCACGACACCGGTCCTGTCGACATCGGCCCCGACCGCGCAGCCGACCCCGACAAGCCGGGCGTCGGCATCGCCGCCCTGCTGGCCGAGATCCTGCGCGCCGGCGTCAGTATCGAGCAAGTCGCCCGGCTGGCCGGGGTGCGCTTCGCCGAGCGCTACGCCGTCGACGGCGCGGCGCCGTCGGCGGCGCCCGCTCTCGGCGCGGCGATCGCCGCGCTCAAGGTCGCGGCGGCGGCGGTCGCCGAGGCCACGCGCGAGTGCGCCGACGACGCCGACCGGCTCAAGTGCGGCAGCCTCGGTCTGGCGGGCGCGGTCGCGGCGCTGCCCGGCGACGGCGACCTGCACGAGCTCGGTCGCGCGCTCACTGCCCTGGCGGGACGCGCCGGCTCGCTCACAGCCAGGAACGCCGGCAAGGGCGCCAACTGGCCGGGCGGCAAAGACGCCATGCTGGCCGCTCGCGACGCCCTGCGCGACGACCTGCGCGCGGCGGCCGACGCGTACGGCGCCTACGTCGTCGGCCTCGCCCTGGCGGTGGCCGCCGACTTCTCGTGCTACGCCTCGCAGGCGCAGGGTAACGCCGGCGCGCTCGATTTCGACGACCTGCTCGGGCGCGCCCGCAATCTGCTGTCCGGCGTGCACGAACCCGACAAGGCCAGGGTCGTCGCGACCCGCCGCCACTTTCAGCGTCGGTATCGCTACCTGCTGCTCGACGAGTTCCAGGACACCGACCCGCTGCAGGCCGAGATCGCCTTCCTGCTCGCCGAGCGCGAGCCCACGGCCAAGAGCTGGCGCGACGTCGAGCTGCGGCCCGGCAAGCTGTTCCTGGTGGGCGACCCCAAGCAGTCGATCTACCGCTTTCGGCGGGCCGACATCGGCATGTACGACGAGGTCAAGGGGTTGCTCACGAGCCAGGGCGGCGAGGTCCTGAAGCTGCGCCAGAACTTTCGCACTGTGGCATCGGTCGTCGGCTGGGTCAACGGTGCCTTCGGCGAGCTGATCGGCCCCAACGAACTGCTGGGCCTGCAGCCGGCCTACTCGGCGCTCACCCCCGCGCGGGCCGATGGCGAACCTGGCCGCAACGTGGTCGTGGTCGCGGCGCCGACCGAAGGCGCGCCCGACGCCGGTGGCAAGGTGCGCCCTCCGACCCCGGCCGACCTGTGTCGGCGCGAAGCCGACCTCATCGCCGCCCTCCTCACCGACATGGACCGCCTGGGTTGGAAGGTCCACGCCGGCAAACATCCCCACGGAATCTGGCGCACCGCCCAGCCGGGCGATGTCGCCATCCTGATGCCCACGTTCACCTTCGTCGGCTTCTACGAGCAAGCGCTGCGCGAGGCGGGCCTGCCGTACCGGGTCGACGGCGGGCGCACGTTCTTCAACCGCCGCGAGGTGCTCGACACGCTGGCCGTGCTGCAGGCGCTCGACACGGCCGCCGACCCTGTGGCTGTCTACTCCGCCTTGCATGGTCAGCTCTTCGCCTTCTCCGACGACGACCTCTACGAGTTCCACGCCGCCGGCGGGATCTTCGACTACCTCGGCGCCGCGCCGCCGGCAGGCTTTTCCCAGATCGCCGCGGCGCTCGCCGACCTGCGCGCGCTCCACGAACGGCGCAACCTGCGGCCGCCCGCCGAGACGCTCGACGACCTGGTGCGCCGCACCGGCCTGCTCGAGAGCCTCGCTCTGTGGGCCGACGATCCCGACCAGGCCATCGGCAACATCGCCGAGCTCGTCTCGCTCGCCGACGAGTTCGCGCAGAGCGCCGAGGCCACGTTCCACGCCTTCGTGGCCAAGACGGCGCACGACGTGTCGGCCGCCGACACCGCCGAGTCGCCGGTCGGCGAGCCCGGCGCCTTCGTGCGACTCATGACCGTCCACAAGGCCAAGGGCCTCGAGTTTCCCATCGTCGTGCTGGCGGGCGCCATGCGTGCCGCACGGTCCGCGAGCCGCGACCCGCTGGTCGACCGCGTCGCCCGGCGGCTCGACTGCGCGCTCACCTGTCCCTCGCTCGATCCCGGCAAGCCGGGCGCCACGGCGCGCCTGCAGACGGCCGGCTACGAGCCGCGCTTCGCCCTCGAAAAGCAGGCCCTCGAGCACGAACGCGTGCGGCTGCTGTACGTGGCGCTCACCAGGGCCGCCGACCTGCTCGTGCTGCCGGTCGTCACCGCCGAGCCGGGCGCCGGCTCGCTGCAGTCGCTCTGGCAGGCGACCCTGCCCGAGGGCGTCATCGCGGCGGCGGTCGCGAGCCCGGGGTCGGGTGAGCCCGACGACGCGCCCGGCGGCCCGTTCGACGAGACCGGCGCGGCCGCCGGCGACTCTTTTCTGCGCGTCGAGAGGTGGCTGCCGCACGAGGTGGCCGCGCGACCCGCGCCGACCGTGGCGCCCGATGCCGACCCGTTGCCCCTGCGCGAGGCGTGGCGCAAGGAGCGCGGCGCGCTCCTTGCGCGGGCCTCGCGCGCCGCGCCGATCTTCGCGCCGAGCTCCCTGGAACGTCTCGAGGCGCCCGACTGGAGCGACGGCGCCAGCCTCGCGCCATCGGCCGCCCCGCCGGCGGCCGCCGCGGCCCCCGCGCCGACGCCCGCCGATCTCGCGCCGGCGACCGCCGATCTCGCATCCCCGCCGCTCGCGGCGCCCGCCGGCCTCGCGTCCGGCGCGGTGGGCCCTGGTCGGGGCCGCGCCCACGCGCTGGCCCTGGGCACCGCCGTCCACCTCGTCCTCGAGCGCGTGGCGCTCGAGGACGACGGCGAGCTCGACGGGCTCGCCGTCCAGGCGGCCGTCCAGGCGGGCGTGCCCGGCGACGCCGACCGCGTCGCGACCCTGGCGCGCGCCTGCTGGCGGGCGGAGCCGCTGCGCGGCGCCGCCCGCAGCGCCCACCACCGCGAGCTGCCCGTCTGCGCCTGCCACGGCGACGTGCTGATCGAGGGCGCCATCGACCTCATCTACCGCGACGACGAGCTCGGCGGCTGGGTCGTGGTCGACTACAAGACCGACGCCCAGCCGCGTCCCGATGCCGTGCGTGCCCAGTACGGCGGACAGGCGGGCGCCTATGCCCTGGCCTTCGAGGCCGCCGGCGGCGGGCCCGTGGTCGCCGTGCGCGTGCTGCTGGCAGCGCTGCCCGATGCGGCCGGGGCGGCGACGGTGGTCGACCTGCCCGTCGACCAGGCCCTGCGCGACCTCGTCGAGTTGCGCCTGCTCGACGCGGCGGGACGGGCAGAGTAGCGGCGGGGCAGGGTCACGTGCCCGGGTGCTCGAAAGAGACGGCGTGATGCCTACTTTCGACCAGGCGAGGCAAGGGGACACTGCTCCCCTGTCGCAGCGCCTCAGACATCCGCGCTTACGCGCCAAGATACTGGGGGGCGTGCTGCTCGCCGCCGTGCTGGCACTGGGCGCGCAGTTCGCCATTTCGTACGTCGTCGCCTCGAACAGCATCGACCGGCTCGAGGCGTCGCGCGTCGCCGATCATCTGACCGTGGCCGGCGATGTCCTCGGCGACCATCGCGCGGCGCTCGAACTGCTGGCAGTCGACGCTGGTTCGCCGCTGGTCGCCCCGCACGTCGTGAGCCGCGACCTGCCGTGGCTGCGTAAAGAGGTGGTCGATCGTCTCATGGCAGCTCACCGCGTCGATCTCATAGTCGTGCTCGACGGGCGCGGCTCTGTCCTGGCGGGTTCGTCCAGACTCCCGGCCGCCGCCAGTGCGGCTCCGATCATGCGCTCCGCCGCGCTTGGTTCGGCGGGTTCGGCATGGGCGACCTGGAACGGGAAGCTCTGGCTTGTGGCTGCGGCTCCGATCCTCGTCGACCAGCCCGCGGAGCAGCGCGTCGGTACGGTCGTCGTCGCCGATCAGGTGGACAGCAGGTTCGTGGCGTCGCTCGAGCGGGCCTCGGGCTCTCGCATCGCCTTCCTTCTGGGCGACCAGGTCGCCGCCGTCACCGATCGCGCGATCCTGCCGCTCGTGGCGAACATCGTCGCCGCCCCGTCGGGGCGCGGCACCGTGCATGCGGCCCAAGGCTACAGTGGCGACCGCCTGGCGCTGCCGTTGGTGGCCGGGCGGGCGAGCATGGTCGCCGCCGAGGCGCGCACGCCGATCGTCGCGACCCAGCGCGGCCTGCTGCACGGCACGCTGCTCGCGGCACTTGGAGCGATGGCGGTCGCCGCGCTGATCGGAAGCATCCTCTCTCGCCAGCTCGTCAGGCCGCTCAGCTCGCTGACCGGCGCGGCGCACGCGTTCGCCGCGGGCGACCTGCACCGCCGTGTGACGGTCTCCTCGCGCAAGCGCGACGAGATCAACGATCTCGGCCAGGCCTTCAACCACATGGCGACGCAGATCGAAGACGCTCAGGAGACGCTGCGACAGGCGGCCACACGCGACGGCCTTACCGGGCTGCTCAACCAGCGCGAGTTCTTTCGCCGCCTCGCCGCCGAAGTCTCCCGGGCCGACCGCGGCGACGAGCCTGTGTCGGTCCTGATGATCGACCTCGACCACCTGAAGGCGGTGAACGACACGTTTGGCCACCTGTACGGCGACGCCGTCCTCAGCGAGGTGGCGCGCATGATCGAAGCCACCGTGCGCGAAGGTGACGCGGTGGCTCGCTACGCCGGTGACGAGTTCGCGGTGATCCTGACCGACGCCGACGCGGAGCGTGCTCTCGGCGTCGGCGAGCGGATCCTGGCGGGTGCGGCGGGCGTCGCGGTCGCCGCCGGCCTGCC
This sequence comes from uncultured Thermoleophilia bacterium, assembly GCA_964519555.1. GTDB lineage: Bacteria > Actinomycetota > Thermoleophilia > UBA2241 > UBA2241 > Bog-752. Next base: position 1,903 of record CAZFJE010000101.1, on the reverse strand, counting down.
GGCCCGCGTCGTCTGTACCCTCTCGATAGGAGCGGTCACCCGCCCGACAGGTCGCTGGAACCCGAACCGGACCGTCGAGCTCGCCGACGAGGCCCTGTACCGGGCGAAGCGCGCCGGCCGCAACCGGGTCGAGGTCGGCGCCGACACAAGGTAAGGCCGGCCGGGTCAATGTGAGCCCGACCAAACGGCGGCTCTCCTTGTTGCCCGCTCGCCCCCGATGTACCTTGGCGGGGTTGGGATCTGACCACTACAGGGGGGTCACCATGCACAGGTTCGTGCGTCGGATCGCGATGTCGTTCGTGCTCGGCACGGCTCTTGCCGTGCTGCTGGTCACGAGCGCCGGAGCCGCTCCTGGGCGGAGCGCCAGGGTAAGGGGCAGCGTGCCGCCCTGGGCCGAAGCGGCGGCGCTCCAGGCGCCCGCCGACGGGTCCGCCGTGGTGGGTTTCCACGTCTACCTGGGCTGGCGTCACGGCGCCAGCGTCACGGCGCTCGCCAAAGCGGTCTCCGACCCCTCGAGCGCCCGGTACGGGCGCTACCTGAGCCCGGCGCGGTTCCGCGCGCGGTTCGCGCCCAGTACGGCCGACGTAGCCGCCGTCGTGCGCTGGCTCAAAAGCCAGGGCTTCACGATCGCCGGCATCCCGACGAACCGTCTCTACGTGGCCGCCACCGGCACGGTCGCTCAGGCCGAGACCGCCTTTCGCGTTCAGATGAACGAGTACAGCGTCCAGGGCCTCACGCTGCGCGCGCCCGTGGCGGCCGTGAGCGTCCCGGCGTCGCTTGCCGGCGTCGTCACCGCCGTGGTCGGCCTCGATCAGGGCGGCGAGCTCACCCACCCGCTGAGCAGCAAGGCCATCGCGCCGCCGCCGGCCGGTTTTCGTAACGCCCAGCCGTGGTCGCCGTTCTGGGGTCAGACGATCGCCACGACGCTGCCCAAGGCCTACGGCAGCGCTCAGCCCTACGCGGTGCGCGGTTACACGCCGGCCCAGCTCCGCGGCGCCTACGGCGTGGCCAAAGCCATCAAGCGCGGCAACGACGGCAGCGGCGTGACGGTGGCGGTCATCGACGCCTATGCCGCCCCCACCATCGTCTACGACGTCGATCGCTACTCCAACGACAACGGCATCCCGGCCTTCACCAAAGGACAGTTCACGCAGGTCTGGGCGCCCGGCCTGGTCGCCGAACCCGCCCAGGGCGACGAGCAGGACTGGTACGGCGAAGAGACCCTCGACATCGAGGCCGTGCACAGCATGGCGCCCGGCGCTCACATCGTCTACGTAGGCGCCCTGTCGAGCTCCGATACCGACATGGACGCGGCTCTGAACTGGGTCGTCGATCACCGCGCCGCGCGCATCGTCAGCAACTCCTACGGCGATGCCGGCGAGGGCGTCCCGGCCGACCTCATCAAGGCCGAGAGCGCGATCTTCGTGCAGGCCGCGGTCGAGGGCATCGGCCTCTACTTCTCGTCGGGCGACGACGGCGACGAGGTCGCCAACCTCGGCGACCGCACGGTCGACTGGCCGACTTCAAGCCCCTGGATCACCGACGTCGGTGGCACCTCGCTGGGCGTGAACGCCCGCGACGACTACGTCTTCGAGACCGGCTGGGGTACGACCAGGAGCGTGCTCACAGACAACGTCTGGACGCCCGCCCCACCCGGCGACTACCTCTACGGCAGCGGAGGCGGTACCAGCAAGCTCTTAGTCGAGCCCTGGTATCAGTTGGGCATCGTGCCCAAGGCCATCAGCCACTATTTCTCGGCCATTCCGGGGCGCGCCGTGCCCGACGTCGCCATGGACGGCGACCCCACGACCGGCATGCTCGTCGGCGAGACGCAGACCTTCTCCGACGGCGTCTCCTACGACACCTACCGCGTCGGCGGCACCAGCGTGTCGTGTCCGCTGTT
>CAZFJE010000100.1:0-11747 GCA_964519555.1 uncultured Thermoleophilia bacterium | reverse complement strand
GAGGAGGTCAGCGAGGCGCAGGCGCGGGCCCAGATCGAGACGAACGTCTTCGGCGTGTAAACGCCGGTCGAAAAGGCGAACACTGGCGGCCCTGAAAAAGCCGGTCGAAAAGGTCAACACCCCCGCCGTTCCTGTTTGCGCCCGGACTCCGCTTTCTCTGACCTTCGGTCTGGGAGTCGGGGCATCCGAGCGAAGCAGGAGTAAGGAGTGTTCACCGATATGCAGGACTGGACCGACATCCGGCGAGCGGTGCTCGTGCAGGGCGCCTCGAAGCGAGCGGTCTGCAGGCAGTACGGCATCGCCCACAAGACCCTCAATAAGATACTCGCCCACAGCGAGCCGCCCGGCTACCGCCAGAGCATGCCCCGTCCACAGACCAAGCTGGCACCCTACCTTGCCATCATCGAGGAGATCCTCGCCGCCGATCGTGAGGCGCCAGCCAAGCAGCGCCACACCGCCAAGCGCATCTTCGAGCGCCTGCGCGACGAGCACGGCTACGGCGGCGGCATCACCCAGGTAAAGGAGGCGGTGGCCCGTCTGCGCCGCCACTCAGCCGAGGTCTTCGTGCCCCTTGCCCACTCACCCGGCCGCGCCCAGTTCGACTTCGGCGAGGCCGCCGTGACGATCGCCGGCAAGAAGTGCAAGGCCCACTTCGCGGTCATGAGCCTGCCCTACTCGGATGCCTTCTTCATCCGCGCCTACCCGCGCGAGTGCACCGAGAGCTTCCAGGACGCCCACGTAGCCGCCTTTACCTTCTTCGGCGGCGTGCCCGTAAAGACCGACTACGACAACTCCAAGATCGCGGTGGCGCGCATCGTCGGGCGCGAGCGTGAGCTCACCCGCGAGTTCCTGCGCCTGCAGGCCCACTTTCTCTTTGGTCATCGCTTCTGCCGTGTGGGGCGCGGCAACGAGAAGGGCCACGTCGAGTCCCTGGTCGGCTACGGACGGCGCAACTTCATGGTACCGGTGCCGGCCTTTGCCAGCTGGGGCGAGCTCAACGTCTACCTTAAGCAGCGCTGCCGGGATGACCTTGTTCGTCAGCTGTGGGGCAAGCCCGAAAGCAAGGCCGAGCGGCTGCGCAGGGACCGCGCGGCGATGCTGCCCCTGCCGGGTGAGAGCTTCGAGGTACGCCGTATCGCCCAGACGCGGGCCAACTCGCTCTCGCTGGTGCGCTTCGATACAAACGACTACTCGGTACCGGTGGCCTGGGCCCACCACGAACTCACCGTCAAGGGTGGCATCGAGGAGGTGCGCATCACCGAACGCGACCAGCTGGTCTGTGCCCATGCCCGCATCTGGGAGCGCCAGCAGGTGAGCTTCGATCCGCTCCACTACCTGGCCCTGCTGGAGCGCAAGCCCGGCGCCTTCGATAGCGCCCGGCCGCTTGCCGACTGGGGCCTGCCAGACTGCTTTGCCCTGCTGCGCCGCCGCCTCGAGGCGTCCCTGGGCTATCAAGGCACCCGCGAGTACATCAAGGTGCTGCGCCTGCTGGAGCGCAGCTCGCTTGCCGAGCTCACCAGGGCGGTGATGACGGCCGCCGCGATCGGCACCACGAGCTCGGATGCGATCGCGCTCATCGTGGCCCAGCGCGCCGAGCGCGCCGTGACACTGTTTGCCTTAGACGGACGCCCGCACCTGCAGGCCTTCGCCCTTGAGCCACCGGACCTTGCCGCCTACGCCGCCCTCAAGGCCCAGGGGGCAGCCTCATGAAGCAGTTGGAGAGCACCTCGATGGTGCTGCTGCGCCATCATCTCAAGGCCCTGCGCCTGCCGACGATCACAGCCGAATGCGAGAAGCTCGCCCGCCAGGCGGCCGCCGACAACGCCGATCATCTGACCTACCTGCTGCAGCTCACCGAGCTCGAGCTCCTGGAGCGCGAGCGCAAGGCCGCCGAGCGGCGCTTAAAGGCGGCCCACTTCCCGACCCACAAGACCCTGGAGGGCTTCGACTTCGCCGCCCGGCCCTCGGTCAACAAGCTGCTCGTCTGCGAACTGGCCCGCTGCGAGTACATCGACCGGCGCGAAAACGTGCTCTTCGTGGGCAACCCCGGTACCGGCAAGACCCATCTTGCCACCGCCCTCGCCATGGCCGCCTGCGGACGGGGTTACCGGGTGCGCTTCTTCCGCCTCACCGAGCTTGCCACGCTGCTCATGGAGGCACGCGACGAACGTAGCCTGCTGGGCTTGAAGAGCCGCCTTGCCAAACTCGACCTCCTGGTCTTGGACGAGCTCGGCTACGTGCCGGCCTCCAAGATCGGCGCCGAGCTCCTCTTCGACGTGATCTCCAGCGCCTACGAGCGCACCAGCCTGATCGTCACGACCAACCTGCCGTTCGAGTCCTGGACCGAGGTGCTGGGATCTGAACGCCTCACCGGAGCAACCCTTGACCGGCTCACTCACCGCTGCCAGATCATCGAGACCAAAGGAGAGAGCTACCGTCTACATGACGCCAAGGCCAGGATCCGCAGGCCCCTCGACAACGAACAGGCCGACCCGGGCGACCAGAGAGAGGCCCTGGAAGGAGGTCAGACAAGCAGCTAAGGTAACGTCCTAAGTGTTGACCTTTTCGGCCGGCCAGTGTTCGCCTTTTCGACCGGCGTTTACAATCCTTAAGCGTGTTTTGCGACGAGTCCTGTTGCAGTGCCTCGTGGGTGTTGCCGAACGGGTCGTAGCTGTAGGTGATGCTGTCGCCGTTAGGGTTAGTCTGCGAGGTCAGGCGACCAGTCGGTGAGTCGTAGTTCCAGGTCGACCGGCCCTGGCTGCCCATGGTCTCGGCTATGACCTCCCCGTTTGCGTCGTAGGTCTTGGAGTCGGTCACGCCGTCGGCGTCGACTGTCTGCAGCACCCAGCCGAGGTTGTTGTACGTGGTTGCAGTCGCGCCCTGGGCAGGATTCTGCCCTGAGTAGCCGCCCTGCTCGCCGGTTACCTGCCCGAGGTCATCATAATTCGGGGTCGTCGTAAAGCCGTTCTGGTCGGCCTGGCTTGTCAGACGATCGTCGGCGCCGTAGGTCGAGCTCGTCGTGCCGGTAACTGTGCTCGCGGCGCTCGTCTGGTTGTGTTCTCGCTGTCCCGCCAAGAACCTTTAGCCCCGACTCGCACGACTCTGCGGGGCGCGCAGGCTCGGATCAAGCGCCGCCGCCAGCCGACGGCGACCCGCCGGTCTTCCAAAATCGGCCCCACACCGTCGATTCGGGCAGCAAGAGCTCGCCTCTCGCGGCACCGCCCATGACGCCCATCAGCCGGCGACGCACCAGCCACGATCCGGCAAAGCCAAGCGGCACGAGCAAGGCGAGGGTCGTGCCCACGGCGAGTGGGGTGTTCCCACCATCACTGCTCGACCCCCCGGAGCCGGCGATGCGGCCGGTGACCGAAGGACTGGGAGATGGGCTAGTCAGGGGGGTCGCAAACGACTCGGACGGTGTAGGCATCATCGTGACACTCGGAGTCAGGTCTGGTGTCGGGGAGATCGTGGCCGTGGGCGTCGCAGTGGCGGCCGGGGTAAGCGTAGCGAGCGGCGTGGGGGAGGGATTGAGTTTGGCAGGCGCTGTCGCTGATGGGGTTGCGTGCGGAGTCGCGTGTGGTGTCACGGCGTCGCTGTTGGGCTTTGTCGGGCTGGTGCTGCTCGTGTGGGTGTCGACGTCTGTTGGCGCGCTGCTCGCGACGGGCACCGCGACGGTGAACTGGCGCTGGATGCGGGTCGCGTTGCCCGCCTGGTCGTAGATCGTGATGACAACGGTGTGTGAGCCATTTGCGAGCTTGCTGAGCCAGAGTACCGAGCGCGTCGCGCTGATCGTAGCAGCCTTAGTCTTTGCCCTGCCGTCCACTGTGATGCGGATGCGCGCGGTCGCGATGCCGGTGCCATTGGAGTTGTCGCGGTAGCCGGCTTTGACGAGCACCGTGGAACTTGCAAACCGTGCGCCATTTCCCGGCTCGACCGAGCCACTCGCAAAGGTCGGGTCACATCGCGTGCACACGTTGGAACTGCCGGCGATCGGCAGCGTCTTGCTGGCTAAGGCGATGCTCGACTGCATGGTTGACGTCATGACGTCGCCGATGTCGCCGGGGAACTCGTAGGAGGAGCCGTTGCTCTGGCGCAGTGAGGCAAGGAACGTGTAAGCCGTGTGGTCGTCTTTGGCGACTCCCTGGGGATCGATGCCGGCCGCGCGCAGCCCTTCGATTGCCCAGGCCGTCGAAGGTGCGTTGGCGTAGCCGTCGGAAGTGTCCTGAAAGCCGCCGTCAGATCTCTGCATGCTCTCGATGAAGCTCGCTGCTTTTCTCATGAGTGTGCTCTCAGGTGAGACACCACCCGCTCTGAGCGCCTGTATGACAAGCGAGGTCACGGTGGTGTTCGACTGGTAAGTGGGCTGCGAGCCAAAGCCGCCATTGGCGTTAGGGCCACCGCCGCTACCGTCGCTTGTGGCGGCGGCCTGCAGCCAGGTTAGCGCAGCGCTCACCGCCGGGCCGCTTTGCTTGGCGGCGACCAGACCGAGCAGCGCCCAGGCCGTCGTTTCGGTTGCGGCCGTCGGGCTTGCGGCCGGTGAGTAGTACCCGGAGTCAGACTGGTAGGACTCAAGCCTGCTGACCAGGTCGATCTGTGTGCTACCCGCGTTGGCCAGTAGGTCGCTGCGATTGGCGGCTCGGTAGGCGAGGATGCACAGCGCGTAGTACTCGGGCGCGTTGCCGCTGTCTGTGGCGGCATCTGTGAGGTTGGTGTCTTGTAGGAAGCTCACCGGACTGCGACCGTCGATGCGCCACAGGGCAGGGTTGTTGGCTGCGGCTGCAATGGCAAGCATCGCCCAGGGGGTATTGGAGGCGCCGCCGTGGGTGCTGGCGTAAGAAAAGCCTCCGTCGCTGCGCTGGTGGGCGTGTAGGTAGTCAAGCCCCTTGGTCACACCAGAAGTGTGACATCTCCTGCAATTCGGCGTGAAGTTGTCCGGCTTAGACGGCGTGGATGGTTCCTTGCCGAGGGCAGTCGCCAGAGTGACGTTCGCCCGGCCAGACCGTCCGTCCCTTATGCTGACCGTCGCCCGGGTGCCGGCTGTGGGCTAGGTACATGGGCAGGACGGCGTCCGGCCTTGTCACGGATCTCACCGACCTCACTGCCGGCAAGGTTGCCGGCAGTGTCGGAGGTCCTGTCGAAGAGACGTCGACAGGGTGACCAGTGTAGAAGGTCGCCGTCCGGCTCCCCGGTGTGTTCGCCCCAGTGGTAGCGACACGGGCCACTAGCTCCGCTGGCGGGGGACGAGCGACGGACGTGTGTGCAGGCGCTGGTTCGCCGTGATTGCTGGTGTCCGAAAGGCCGGGCGTCTATGCTGCCGCAGGAGCTGGTTCAGAAGGCGAGCGATGGAATGATCCCGGACGACGGCAGAGTGCGAGTCAAAGACAGGTCAGTTGTCCTCGCCCTGGTCCTGACGCTCATCCTCGGGCCATTCGGTCTCTTCTACGTGAACTTCTGGCTGCCACTAATCCTGCTTGTTGCACTTAACGTGTTGGCCGTTGCGACAAGTGGCAATGGCGCTACCACAGTCGCCGCTATCGCGATCTGGCCGCTCTCGGTAGTCTTGGGGTATCTCGTCGCCCGAAAGCGCCACCAAGCCTTCCTTGCTGGCGTCACACGGCCTCTGCAGGTTGCTCCGCCGCCCCCGCCACTTTCCGAAAGGGCACGCCACCTGGCGCGCATCCTCCTGGGAGCGGCAATCGCCTGTGCGACACTTGCTGTTGGTGCGGTTCTCTTGAGCGGCTGGCGACGTCCCGGGATCGATGTTGCACTGGCCATGGCGGTGTGCGTCTCAGCATGCCTCATGGCGCGTCGGGCGGTCCTCGGCAAGATCACATCGAAACTTGAATGGATATGCCAGGTCACTGGTGTTGCGTGGACCATTGCGTTTGTAATCTTCGTCATGACGCAGCGCTGGGTTTGAGCAGTCGAGACGGGGCTTCGCCCAATCGCTAAGATCCGGCCCGACTTCGCGGTGGCGAGCGCAGGGCGCAAACCGGGGGGCGATGTTCGCCAGTTTGAGGTTCACTAGGCCAAAGGGTTAGGAACGAGGAGGACGCAGTGAGCGAGGAAGTCGACCTCATCGTCGTGCGGGACCATCTCCGCTCCGAGGAGATCTGCAAGGCCCTAAAGCACGCTGGCATCCATCACGTCGAGTTCTGGCCGGAGGACATCCTTGACCCCAGCATCGGTATCGCGGGGCACGGAGTCATGGAGCCTGTGGTGCGGCTCAGGGCGCACGAGCCTCAGGGTCCTTTCCACATTCGCGTGCGGGAAGAAGACCTCGCCCAGGCTCAGCAAGTCCTATCGACCAGCGGGCTGACGTGACAGGAACTGCCAGAAGATAGCCATCTGGCTCCCGATATGTCGCGCTTATCGGTTCCTAGGACTCAATTGGCGCAGGGCAATCGCCGCGATGGGCCGCAACCATCTCCCGAGGCGGAAGCCGCCCCCCACTTGCCTCGAAGAAGAGACGCCGTGGACGGGCAAGAGGAATTGAGGCAAGCGAGCCTCCAAAGAGCCCTGGCGCTTGCCGCAGGCTGAGATTCTAGGCTATCCGCGCATGCTCATGATCTTGAGGCCGACGCCTTCGTGCCGTTGGCCAGATCGGGCCGCATGGGGCGCGGGTCCGTCCCCAAGTCTATGATTCGCGGAGGTTCCACGGAAAGCACACTGACGCACTGGTAGTCGATGATCAGGAACTCCTTGAGCTCCTTGAACGTCGCAGCGGAGCTGAAACGCTGACGCTGTCTTTCAAGCTCGAGCCAGCCGCCCTGGGTGACCTCCCATAGCCAGACTCCCTTGTCGCGGCATCGCGTGAGCAGGTCCGAAAGATCGCTTGAGTCGAGCACGCGAAAACCGACAGGGTACGAGAACACCACGTGAGCAAAGACGAAGTGCTCTCCCTGGATCGCCACGACAAGAGATCGGCCCTCGTAATAAACCGAGCGCACAGCCTTCGAGCGATAGCGCCGACCTGCGGCCACGGGCCTACACTTCGGCGCCCCACCTGGTCCCTCTCGCCCTGTTGCCAATCGACTCATCTTCTCGCCTTTCGTCACGCAACACCCCTACGCGTCGGGGGCGGCGTCGGTCACGCCGACTCCCAGGAGGCCGCGCGCCGCAAGGTAAGAGATGCTCGCAGCGGCCGCAGCGTCATCATCGTGCTCGAGCGTCACGGTCGCTCCCACTGTGCGGGCGAGAGCCAACACCGGCGCGGCGTCGACGATCCCCTGGCCGAGCGGCCGGTGCGGGTCGTCCGGCTCGCAGGGTCCGTCGTTGCTGTGCAGGTGCACGTGCACAAGGTCGGCCGCGGGGTCCTCGAGGAACGCCTGGAGTGTCCCGCTAATCGCGGCATGGCCACAGTCCAGGACGAGGCCGAGCTCACCGAGGTCGAGGTCGCCCGGTGCGCTGAAGTGCGACAGTCCGTATCCCGGCATGTTCTCGATGCCGATGGGCAAGCCGACCTCGTCCTGGACACACTCAAGCTCAGCCAGGGTCCGGCGCAGCGCGTCTCCGCTGGCTGGATCGAATGGGCCCGCCTGCGGCCTGCGGTCGGGATGTGCCACATAGCAGCGCGCGCCGATCTCAGCGGCAGCCTCGGCCTGGCGCCGATGCTCGTTCACGACCCAGCGGCGCCTGACCTCATCGAGGCTTGCCGGGTCAAGCTCTGAGCTGTAGGGACCATGGACTACGAACATAAGGCCACCGCGCTCAGCCGCACCTCGGTTCTCCGCGCAAAGCAGAGAGTGCCGACCGTACGAGTGGATCTCAACCAGACTGGTGCGAGGCGCGAGAAGCTCAAGGGCCTCCGCCAGGGACAGCCGCCCATACAACAGGCTCGGCAGGCCCAGACCGACGGGCAGCCTTGTTTGAGTGTCGATCGCATCGTCCATCGAGCCCACCCCCTTGGGCCGCTTGTTAGAGTCGAGCCTTCTTTGGCAGGAACTCGAGCCTGCCGCGACCGTAGATCGTGACCCGCAGCCCCTCGATGAGGCGGCCGTCCCGTGCCACGGCGACGGGTCGGCAGACGATGATGCCGGCCGTCTCGAAGGCAGTGAGGTGATTGGCAACGAGCGGCTCGCGAGCTTGGCGCTCGCCCGGATACTCGCAGGCGATGTGTCGGGCAAGCTCGTGGTTGCAGATGCCTGCCTCAGCGGCGATCAGCTGCAGCATGCGGAACTTGAGCGGGAGCTTCATCGCGATCGACCCTTCGTAGAACGAGGAACTCCTTGGGGTTGAGCACGGCGAGCACGGCACCGGCGGTGATCAGCACGGCACCAAGCAGGAGGCCGGGAGTGACCTGGGCGCCAGCAAAGACCCAGCCGAAGAGCAGGCCCCAGAGGGCGTAGGTGATGTTGAGCGCCATGGTCCGGCCCACACCGGCCATGGCGAAGCCGCGGTACCAGATCTGGAACGAATAGCCGCCGATCGTGCCGGCCGCGGCGAGGATGAGGAAGCTGGGCCGGCTAGCCGCGGCGGCCACAATGCCACTCGCCGAGAGCAGCGGCAGGATCAGCGCCAGGTAGATGAAGGCCGAGGTGAGCTCGCGCAGGCCGAGGGCGACGTTGGCGTCGGCGAGGTCCATGCCCAGCGTCGAGAAGATGCCCTCAAACGCCACGCCAAAGGCGGCGATCAGGGCGGCCAAGATCCCCACGTAGAAGTAACTGCCGGCACTGCCCTGTGGCGGCACATAGCCGACCAGTACGGCACCGCAGATGCACAGCAGGATGCCGACCCAAAGGCGCGCACCGATCCTCTCCTTGAGCACCACGGCGGCAAGCATGGCGCCGATGACCGGGTAGGTCGCGGTGATCGCCAGGGCGTAGAAGGCCCCCGAGAAGCGGATGCCTGCCAGGTAGCCCGACATGAAGACGGGGCCGCCACAGATACCGCCCAGGCAGATGATCAAGCCCGGCCGGCTGAAGAGCGTGCGCGGGTACTCCCTGCCACGGCCGCTGGCGAGGTTGAAGATGAGCAGCCACAGCGCGGCAAAGGTGTCGTGCAAGCAAGCGCCGGCAACTGGCGCCGCCAGCAGTCCCCACCAGGCCGCACCGTTGGGGTGCACCTGATCGAAGGGCGCCATCTTGAGCGCGAGCCCAAGCAGAACGCCGACGACACCCCAGGTCATCCCGGAGAGGAGGCCGTAGAACAAGCCGCGCCGGGCGAAGCGCAGCTGGCGTCGCAGGCGCAGGGCCTGCAGGACGCTGTCTTCGTCAAGTGCTGGGGATGCCCCCGTGGCCTGCACCGCCCACGCCGTCAGTTGTGCGGTGTGCCGAAGTAGCGCCCCTTCGAGGAGTCCTCGGAGGTAGGCAGGTCGTCGGTTATCTCGTAGTAGTCGCTCTTCTCCGAGAGCCAGATGTGCCCGGCGCCCTTGATGCCGGTGGGCACGTCCAGACAGCCGGCCGAGAAGTAGACGTACTCATAGCCCTGCGGGTCCCAGAAGACGCTTGCCCCACAGACCGAACAGAAGCCGCGCTGCACGTTGGGCGTCACGTCCTTGTCGGTGTGATACCAGCGCAGAGTGTCCTCTTTGGAAATGACGAGGTCCTCGCGCGCACTGGAGGCATAGGCCGAGAAGTTGCCGTGGGTGCGCCGGCAGTTCTCGCAGTGACAGAACAGCGCATCGCGCACCGGTCCTCTCACCTCGAAGGCCACGCCGCCACACAGACAGCTCCCGGTCGCCCGCGGTGCTTCAACTTCTGCCGGCATCTGATCCTCCCACTTCGTAGCTCGGTCGTGCTTCGCAGTATCGGTAGCTATTTCGCTCACGTCAATGATATCTTTGACTGGATGTGACCGTTCAATCACGGCTTCAATCAACACAAGGAGGCGTCATCGGTCATGAGTGAAAGCGACCCGCCCCGGCGAATCGTGGCCGACGAGCGACACCGTCGCGTCGAGGAGCTGCTGCGCCGCCAAGCCGTGGCGTCACTCGCCGAGGTCATGGAGGCCACGGGGGCAAGTGAGGCCACCGCCCGTCGCGACCTCGTGTTGCTCGAGCGTCTCGGGCTTGTGGCACGAACCCGCGGTGGCGCTCGCGCCGTCCAACGTCACTCGACCCTGGAGGAGGAGTTCGAGATCCGCCAAAGCCGCGACCGTCGCGAGAAACGGCTCATCGCCCAAAGGGCCGCGGGACTCATCGAGGATGGCATGACGCTCTTCCTGAGCGACGGCACGACCGCCTACGCCCTGGCGCAGTGCATCGTCCACCGCCATCTGACGGTTGTCACGGGCGCACTGAACATCGCGCAATTGTTGGCCGGTAGCGCCGGCATCGAGGTCATCGTCGTCGGTGGCCAGCTGCGGGCGACCTCCTTTGGCACGACGGGGCCTCTGTCCGTCGATACGATCCGCAGCCTGCACGCCGACCTGACTCTCATCGGACCCGACGGTGTCACCGTCGAGGGCGGTGTGCGGACCTTCTCCCTCGACGATGCCGCTTCAGCCCGAGCGATGAGCGAGAACTCATCCCGAACCGTGGTGCTGGCCTCTCCCGCCAAGATCGGCTTCCCCGCTCGCGTGCAGGTGGTCGATTGGCCTCAGGTGGACACGCTCGTTGCCGCGCCTCTTCCGAGCGAGTTTGCGGAGGGCCTCCGAGAGCGTGGTGTCGAGGTACTGGGAATCATCTGACCGGCGCCTTGTCACCCGGCTGACGTTGCCCGACATGCGCACCGGGCGCAAGGCATGCGCAGGTGCCGCCGGCGCAGTGCAACCGATACGCCTCAAGTATCGGTTGTCAGGCGGGCAGTCGGAAGAAGGGCGCCGACTCAGAGGTGCTCGACGCACTGCCCTAGGCGCTATAGGGTCCCAATGAAACTCGTCGATGATAGTAGAAGCTGTCGCGCAAAGCGGCGGACTTCCAAGGGGGGCAGATGAGAGTTCATCTGAAAGCCAACCGCCGGCCCGTGGCTGTGCGGCGTTCGTTTTGCCTGATGAGCCTACCCTTCGTCCTGCTCGGCCTCGCACTGGCCTTCCCCGCTGGCGCATCTGCCGCCAACCCTGGAGGCTGGAACCGTCTGTCCTTCGGCAGCAGTGCCGGCGTCCTCGAAGGCATCGTCTGCTCCGACGCCACCCACCTCTGGGCGGTGGGCTCTTCCGCCGACAGCATCACCACGCAGGGTGCCGGCGCGATTATGTTCACCAGCGACGGCGGCGCTACATGGAGTCAGCAGAAGAAGACGGCGGGAGTCAATTTCGACGGTGTGGCATGCGCCGACCTCACTCACGCCTGGGTGGTCGGCACGACCGACAACAAGGCGGGCAATCCCACCGGCGGCACCATCCTAGCCACCAGCGACGGTGGAGCTACCTGGACTACCCAGGACACGGTCACAAGCGACGCACTGAGCAGCGTTACTTGCGCCGATGACACTCACGCCTGGGCGGTCGGCCCGAATCCCGGCAACGGCGCCGGCCCCATTCTCGCGACCACCGACGGCGGCGCCACCTGGATCGCGCAGCCTGTCGCCTCGGCTGACTGGATACGCACTATCACCTGTGCCGACGACAACCACGCCTGGGCGGTCGGCTACGACTCCAAGGCAAACTGCGGCGTCATCCTCTCCACCACGGACGGCGGCGCCACCTGGAAGGTGCGGCGCTCGTCCTTTGTGCTCAGCGGCATTGCCTGTGCCGATGCCAGCCACGTCTGGGCGGTGGGTCTCGATCGGGCCAGGTTGAGTGGCGCCATCCTTGCATCCGGCAACGGCGGCGCGTAGCGACGCGGCGTCGGTGAGGTCGCCGCGCGC
>CAZFJE010000099.1:0-11751 GCA_964519555.1 uncultured Thermoleophilia bacterium | reverse complement strand
TTGACCTGGATCTTCATGAAGGCGGCTCCTTTGTTACCGACGATCCGAAGCGGTCTGTAGAACGTCTGTAGAACGAAAACCGCGGGCAGCGCGCGCAAACGTGAACGCATGCGGCTCGCAGCCCGCGTGTCGTAAAGCGATAGAACACGCGTGTAGTGTCTCACCCGTCGTGTAGACGTCGTCAACGACCAACACGGTACACACTCTACCCGCTTTATCGACCATTCTGTCGTCGACCCTGAATGCTTCGCGCACGTTTTCGGCGCGGGCGGCGGCGCCCAGGCCGCTCTGCCGCCGCCCGCGCCGCCGGCGTATGAGCAGCGGCGCGTACGGCAGGCCGGCGGTGGCGGCCAGACGGCGCGCCAGCAGGGCCGCCTGGTCGAAGCCGCGTTCGAGGTCGCGGTCGCGATGCACGGGCACGCAGGTGACCAGGTCGACACGCCCGCCCGCGGCGCCGGCGAGCGCCAGCGTGCGCTCGAAGGCGGGCTGGGAGAGCTCGGCCATCTCGACGGTCAGCGAGCGCAGCGAGCGGAACTTGCAGGCCGTCACCAGGTGGCGGGCCGGACCCTGGTAGAGAAAGGCGGCGTGCGCCGAGGCAAACGCCAGGTCGCGCCCGCGACACTCGCGGGACTCGTTGCGCGAGCGCCCGAGCGGCGCCCCGCAGCGCCCGCACGCGACGGCGGGCAGCGGCACGAGCGCCGCCGCGCAAGCCGGGCACAGCCAGCGGCCGGCGCGCCCGCAGGCGACGCAGCGTTTGGGCAGAAAGAGGTCGACCGCCCCGTCGGCCAAGCGGCCGAGCGAGGTCACGCGAGGGGCTCGGTCGCGACCTGGATCGCGGTCTGCGGGTCGAGCCGGGCGTCGGCTCTGACGACGGCGCCGTCGGCGATGCTGCAGCCGTTGCCGATGACCGCCCCGCGGTGCACGACGGCGTGGTCGCCGATGGTGACTCCCCGGCCGACGATGCCACCGGCCAGCGAAGCGCCGCGACCGGTGGCGGTGCCGTCCCAATGGATGACCCCTTCGAGCAGCGCGCCGCGACCGATGGTGCAGCCGTCGCCTATGACGAGCGGACCGATGAGGCGTGCGTGAGCGCCCACCTGGCAGCCGTCGCCGATGAGCACGGGCGGCACGATCTCGACGTCGTCGGCGATCGCGGTGCCCTCGCCGAGCCACACCCCGAGCCGCGACTCGCACCCGGGTATGGTGACGGCGACGCGGCCCAGCAGGGCGTCGAAGTTGCCGCGCCGGTACTCGCGGATGCTGCCCACGTCGTTCCAGTAGGTCTCGAGGCGCCACACGTGGAACGGCAGGTCGGCGGCGAGCAGCGCCGGAAAGACGTCTTTGGCGTAGTCGACGAAGGTGCCGGGCGGGATCTGCTCGAAGATGGCCGGCTCGAAGGCGTAGATGCCGCAGTTGCAGAGGTTCGACACCGCGTCGGCGCGGGCCGGCTTTTCTTGGAAGCCCAGCACGCGGCCGGTGGCGTCGTGCGCCACGACGCCGTAGTGCGAGGGGTCGTCGACCTCTTTGACGGCCAGCGTGGCGAGCGCGCCGCTCTCGCGGTGCGCCGCCACGAACGACGAGATGTCGACGTCGGTCAGGGCGTCGCCGCTCACCACAAGGAAGGTGTCGTCGTCGAGCAGGTCGCGAAACCCACCCGTGCCGCCGGCCGTGCCCAGGAGCTTCTCTTCGTAGCTGTAGTGCACGTGCACGCCAAAGTCGCGCCCGTCGCCGAAGTAGCCCTGGATGTCGTCGGCGTAGTGATGCAGGTTGATGCAGACCTCGGTCACGCCGTGGCGCGCCAGCAGGCGCAGGATGTGTTCCATGACCGGGCGGTTGACGATGGGCGCCATGGGCTTGGCGGTGCGGTCGGTGAGCGGCGCCAGGCGTGTGCCCAGGCCAGCCGCCATGATGTGTGCTTTGGGCGCCTTGGGCGCCCTGCCGGGGCTCACGTGGTGCACTCGCCCTTGAGGCACGCCAGGCGCAGCGCCTGGTCGTAGGGCGCGCGCAGCACGCCGACCTCGGTGATGATGGCGCTGATGTTGGCCTGCGGCGTGACGTCGAAGGCGGGGTGGCGCGCGTGGGCGCCCGCCGGCGTGACGCGCGAGCCGCGAAAGTGGGTGACCTCGGCGGGGTCGCGCTCTTCGATGGGTATGTCGGCGCCGCCGGCGACGGCCAGGTCGACGGTCGACAGCGGGGCGGCCACGTAGAACGGCACGCCGTGCTCTTTGGCCAGCACCGACAGCGTGTACGTGCCGATCTTGTTGGCCGTGTCGCCGTTGGCCGCGATGCGGTCGGCCCCTACCACTATGCCGTCGACCTCTCCCCTCGAGATGAAGTGTCCCGCCATGTTGTCGCTGATCACGCTGTACTCGATGCCCTCGACGCCGAGTTCCCATGCCGTAAGGCGCGCGCCCTGCAGCCACGGCCGGGTCTCGTCGACGAACACCGAGACGGCGCCGCGGTAGCGCTCGTGGCAGGAGCGGATAACGCCCAGCGCCGTGCCGTAGCCGGCGGTCGCCAGGGCGCCCGCGTTGCAATGCGTGAGAATGGCTGCGCCCGCGGCAAAGAGCGGCGCGCCGAAGGCGCCGATGGCGTAGCAGCGGCGGATGTCGTCGTCGTGGATCTCGCGCGCCCGGGCGAGCAGGGTGAGCCAGCATTCGTCGGGGGCCGCGTCGCAGCGCTGCCACAGGGCGCGCATCTCGGCGATCGCCCAGGTGAGGTTGACGGCGGTGGGCCGCGTTTGGGCGAGTCCGGCTGCCGCCTCGCTTAAGGCGGCGTCGAAGGCGGCGCGGCCGCCGCCGCTAAAGACGGCCTCGCGGGCGGCCAGCGCCAGGGCACCGGCCGCGGCCACGCCTATGGCGGGCGCCCCGCGCACGGTCATGTCGCGGATGCGCTCGGCGACGTCGCGCCAGGTGGCGCAGGTGACGTAGCGCTCGTCGGCAGGCAAGGCGAGCTGATCGATGAGCACGACCGCGTCGGCGCGTATCTCGACGGTCTCGATGCGCAGCTTGTGCTGAGGGCTATCGGCGTTCAGCGGATGTGTCCTTGCGCTGGCCGGCGAGCGGCGCATGACGCCGGCGGTGTGGCGGCGCGGCGGGGGCCCGAGAGCCTCCGCCGCGCCGCTCGACCGGATTCAGACTCAGGTGCCCTGGTCCCAGGAGGCCAGATACTTGGCCTGCTCGGCGGTGAGGGTGTCGATGGCGAAGCCCATGGTCGCGAGCTTGAGGCGGGCGATCTCGGCGTCGATGTCGGCCGGCACCGGATAGACCTTGTTCTCGAGCTCGGCGTGCTGCTTGACCATGTACTCCGCGGCCAGCGACTGGTTGGCGAAGCTCATGTCCATGACGGCGGCCGGGTGACCCTCGGCGGCCGCCAGGTTCACGAGACGGCCCTCGGCCAGCAGGTAGATGCGCCGGCCGTCGGCCAGGGTGTATTCGTCGACGAACTCGCGCACGCGGCGCTTGGCGGTGGCCAGCTCTTCGAGCGCCGGAATGTCGATCTCGACGTTGAAATGCCCCGTGTTGGCGACGATGGCGCCGTCGGGCATGACCTCGAAGTGTTCTTTGCGGATGACGTGGATGTCGCCGGTGGCGGTGACGAACAGCTTGGCGACCTTGGCGGCTTCGGCGATGGGCATGACGCGGAAGCCGTCCATGACCGCTTCGATGGCCTTGAGCGGGTCGACCTCGAGGATGATGACGTCGGCGCCGTGACCCTTCATGCGCATGGCCAGACCGCGCCCGCACCAGCCGTAGCCGGCTATGCAGACCGTGGTGCCGGCCAGCAGGATGTTGGTGGCGCGCACCACGCCGTCGAGGGTGGACTGCCCGGTACCGTAGCGGTTGTCGAACATGTGCTTGGTGTTGGCTTCGTTGACCGCGACGATCGGGAACAGCAGGCGGCCTTCGGCTTCGAGGGCCTGCAGGCGGATGACGCCGGTCGTCGTTTCTTCGGTGCCGCCGATGATGTCGGCGGCCATGTCGGGACGCTCGCCGTGGAGCACGCCGATGACGTCGGCGCCGTCGTCCATGGTGATATTGGGACGGTGGTCGACCGTGGCGTTGATGTGGGCGTAGTAGGTGGCGTCGTCTTCGCCTTTGATGGCGTAGACGCGGATGCCGTACTCGTCGACGAGGGCCGCCGCGACGTCGTCTTGGGTGCTCAGCGGGTTTGAGGCGCACAGCACGATGTCGGCGCCGCCGGCCTTGAGCGTGCGCATGAGGTTGGCGGTCTCGGTGGTGACGTGCAGGCAGGCGCCGATGCGCACGCCGGCGAGCGGCTTTTCGCGCTCGAACCGTTCGCGGATAGAGGCCAGCACCGGCATGTGCATGTCGGCCCACTCGATACGCAGCACGCCCTCGGGCGCGAGGGACTTGTCTTTGATGTCGAACTGGGCGGTGACGCTCACAGGCTTCTCCCGGTCGGAGGTTACTAGCTACCCGGCACGCCGCAAGCGGCGACCTTGAAGCCGTACAGGGCGGCGACGACGGCCACGTCGACGAGGCAATCGCAGACGGCCGCACAGCCGGTGGCGGCGACCGCCCGCCGTTCGAACGGCGTGAGCGCGGCGGCCGCAGCGACCCCTGCTACGGCGACAATGGAGTATACACGGCGGCCCACGGCACAACGAATCGTCTCGGGTTGATATATGCCCGTCAGCGAGGGGAACGGCTGCGAGCCGCCGCTGTGCGGTCCGCTCGTGGGGCGTCGCCCCGTGAGCGGCCCCCGCAGCCGCGTGTTGACGTGGTCTGCGACGATGACGAGCTCGGGCGCCGGCGCCTCGCTCACCCAGCGCACCGGCACCAGAAGGCCGACCGTGCGGGCGGGCGGCGCTGCGGCGGCGCTGTCCGCACCGGCGAGCTCCTCGAACAGATCGAACAGCGCGCCGCGCCAGGGCAGCGCCACACGCAGCGCCTCGTGGGGCACGACCACAGGGGTGACCGTGGGAAAGAGCGCCGCGGGCAGCGGCGAGCGGCCGAGCGTCGCGGCTACGATCAGCAACGCGGGCGGGGCCGCGTCTGTCGGGGCCGGGTCGGGCGGGGTCGCGGGGCGCTCCACGGCAGGCTCGGGGCCGGCGGGCCGGCGGCGCGACGCCGTCAGGACGGCGCCGCGCCGCCCTGGGCCGCCAGGCGCACTTTCAGGTCTTCGATGGCGGTGACCGGCGCCGGGTCGACGCCGTAGAGCAGGGCCAGGTAGAGCGACGTGAAGTCGCCCACGTAGGCGCTCGAGATCACGCGGGCCAGCGGCAGCACGCCGCGGCTGGCCACGCGCACCACGCCGGCCACGCGGGGGCCCACGATCGCGGCCGTGAAGTCCATGCGGCGGCGCAAGCGCTCGTCGCCGGCGGGATCGTCGAGCAGCACGAGCACAGCGCGCCCCGCCACGCCGGGGTTGGCTTCCCAGCCGGCGATCTCGTTGTGGTCGAGCTCGGGCAGCTCGTTGAAGAAGGCCGGCGCCTTGGCGTTCTCGTTCAACTCGCCCTTCCAGCGCCGCGCCGCGGGCGCCGTGGCGCCCGCGCCGTAAATGACGGGCAGGCGCTCGACCAGCCGGCGGGCGATGGACTTTGCCTCGTTGTCGTCGGCGGCCACGTCGGGGGCCAGCTCGACGCCCAGTTCGGCGACGACCTCGATGGCCTCGGCGACCTGTTCGTCGAAGCCCGGCGCCAGGCCGGCCGCCTCGAGGGCGGCGCCGATCGGCATGGACAGATACCCGACCGAAGCCCGCGGCTGCAGTCCCCCCGGCACCGCGATGAGCGGTAGCCCGCGCTGCGCCGCAAGCTCGGCCAGCCGGCCGCCCGACGCCACGCAGACCGGCCGGCAGCCGCGCGGCAGCGCGCGCTCGACGCAGGCCAGCGTCTCGGCGGTGTTGCCCGAGTAGCTCACCGCCAGCACGAGCGTGCGCTCTGAGACCCACGCCGGCAGCTCGTAGCCGCGCACCACCTGGTAGGGCACCGGCAGACCTGGCAGACAAGCGCCGATGACGTCGGCGCCGATCGCGGAGCCGCCCATGCCGCAGACCACGACGCCGTCGGGCCGCTCGCCGGCCATCAGGCGCTTGCCCAGCAGGCTGGCCACGGCGCGCGTGTAGCCCTCTTCGAGCTGTTCGGAAAGGCGCGCGACGGTGGCGAACTGACCCTCGCTGTCGAGCTCGGCCACGCGGGCGACGCCGAGCTCGTCGCTCGCCACGCGCGAACTCTCGTCGGTCACGCCGTCAGCACTCACGAGGCACCCCCCTGCAGGATGACCGACAATACGAGGTCGCGCTTCTCTTGCATCTGAGATTCGCTGGCCGCGCCCAGGTTGAGGCGCAGCAGCGGTTCGGTGTTCGAGGCGCGCACGTTGAAGTGCCAGTCGGGATAGTCGACCGAGACGCCGTCGAGGTGACCGATGTCGCCGTCGGCAAAGCGCTGCTCAAGGCGCGCGAGCGCCGCGGGCACGTCGTCGACGCGCGAGTTGATCTCGCCCGAGATGAAGTAGCGGGCGCGCAGCGGCTCGAGCAGCTCGGCCATGGTGGCGCGCTTGCGCGAGAGCAGCTCGAGAATGAGGAGCGCCGGAATGAAGCCCGAGTCGGCGTTGTGGTTGGCCTTGAAGTAGTAGTGGCCCGAGACCTCGCCGCCGAACAGCACCTCTTCGCGCCGCATGCGCTGCTTGAAGAAGGCGTGGCCCACGCGGTTGATGAGCGCCTCGCCGCCGCAGGCCCGGATGGTGTCGGGCACGGCGCGGCTGGCGCGCAGGTCGTACAGGATACGGGCGCCGGGGTGGCTGGCGAGCAGCGCTTCGGCAAGCAGCGCGGTGACGAAGTCGCCGGGCACGAAGGCGCCGTTCTCGTCGATGAAGAAGCAGCGGTCGGCGTCGCCGTCCCAGGCTATGCCGAGCTCGGCCTTTTCGGCCACCACGCGTTCGCGCAGCTCGCGGCTGTTCTCTTCGAGGAGCGGGTTGGGCGCGTGGTTGGGGAAGCGTCCGTCGACGTCGAAGTAGAGCTCGACGCGCTCGATCGGCGTGTGGTCGAACACCAGCGGCGCGAGCTTGCCGGCGGCGCCGTTGGTGGCGTCCATCACGACGCGGTAAGGGCGCAGACTGGCGGCGTCGACCTGGGCGAGCAGGTGGCGCACGTAATCGGGGTAGAGGTCGTCGGCCGTGACGTGCGGCTCGCCGGCGGGCGGCGCGCTCGCCATGTCGGCCACGCGCCGCTTGAGCTCGGGGATGCCGGCGTCGACCGACAGCGGCAGAGCGCCCTCGCCGACCAGCTTCATGCCGTTGTACTCGGGCGGGTTGTGCGAGGCAGTCACCGCGGCGCCGCCGTCGAGACCGCGGTCGGCGACCCCGAAGTAGAGCATCTCGGTGGGAGCCATGCCGAAGCTCGTCACCCGCGCCCCGGTCGATTCGGCGCCCACGGCGAACGCGGCGGCCAGCTCGGGCGACGACAGCCGCGGGTCGTGCGCGACGGCCAGGCTGCTGGCGCCGAGCTGGGCGGCCAGGGCGGCCCCTATGCGCCGGGCACCTTCGGCGTCGAGCTCCTGAGGGTAGAGACCACGCACGTCGTAGGCCTTGAACACATCGGGCGAGACGGTCATCGGCCCTCCACTCCGTCGAACTCGCGGAACTTCATGGCGCCGTCGGCGAGCACTGTCTCTGGGAACAGGCAACAGCCGTTGGCGATGACGTTGTCGGCGCCGACCCGGCAGCCGTCGCCGATCACGGCGTTCACGAGGTGGGTGTTCTCGCCCAGCGAAGCGCCGCTCACGATCACGCTGCGTTCGACCGAGGCGCGCGCGCCGATCGTGACGCCGTCTTGTACGACCGACTCGGTGACCTCGGCGCCGCGTTCGACGACGCAGCCCTCGCCTATGACGGCGAGCGGCCCGACGCGACTGCCGGCGGCAAGGGTGGTGCCGGCGCCCACGTGGGCGGGAGGTATGACCTTGGCCCCGGGCTCGACGACGGCGTCGGGCGCCACGAACAGGTACGACGAGCCGACGTCGCGCGAGACGCTCGTGGCGATTGTGCTCTGCAGCAGGTCGAAGTGGGCCTGCAGGTAGCTGTCGGGCGTGCCGATGTCGCGCCAGTAGGCGTCGGAGACGAAGGCATACAGCCGTCCGCCGGCGGCCAGCTGCGGGAACACGCCGCGCTCGATCGAGAGCTGCTTGCCGGCCGGGATCATATCGAGCACCTCGGGTTCGAGCAGGTACACGCCGGCGTTGATGAGCGCGCCGTGCGCCGGCACCGCGTACTCGGCGCCCGGCTTCTCGACGAACTCGACCACGCGGCCGTCGTCGTCGATCTCGACCAGTCCGTAGCGGCGCGGGTCGTCGACGCGGGTGAGCAGGATGGTCGCGAGCCCGCCGCGCTCCCTGTGGAACGCGGTCATCGCGGTCAGGTCGACGTCGGTGAGCACGTCGCCGTTGAAGGCATACAGGCAGCCGTCGTCGAGCTCGGCCTGGACGTTCTTGATGGCCCCGGCGGTGCCCAGCGGCTGATCTTCGACCACGTAGCGCACGGCCAGGCCGTAGCGCTCACCGTCGCCGATGGAGCCCTCGAGGGCATGCGCCAGGTAGCCCGCCGAAAAAACGGCGCGCCGCACGCCGTGGCGCGCCAGATTCTCGAGGATGTAACCCACGAAGGGCCGGCCCACCAGGGGCACGACCGGCTTGGGCACGCGCGAGGTGATCGGCCGCAGGCGGGTGCCCTCGCCGCCGACCAGAACGACGGCCTGAGCGCACGACGAGTCGCCGGGCACGGTCGCGATGGCCTACCTGGCCTCGGGAGAGCCGACCGGGTCGCCGGTCGCCAGCGGCTGATCGACGGTGCCGATGCCGTCGTACAGGAGCCCCGCCGCGGTGACGCAGCCGGCGTCGAGGGCGTTGCGTCCGTCGATCACGTGACGGCCGTGCATGCGCTCGCGCACCACGGACCAGTCGAGCGCCACGAACTCGGGCCACTCAGTGACGAGCACCGCCGCGTCGGCGCCGTCGAGGGCATCGAGGGCGCTCGCGGCGATCTCGACGCCGGGGAACACGTCGTTGTGCGTGCCCGGGCCGACCACGGGGTCGTAGGCCGACACCCGAGCGCCTTCGGCACGCAGCCGGCCGGCGAGCACTATGGAGGCGGCCTCGCGCAGGTCGTCGGTCTGGGGCTTGAAGGTGAGGCCGAGCAGCGCGATGTGCTTGCCGCGCAGCCGGCCGAGGCGTTCGGACAGCTTGCCCACGACACGGCGCTTCTGCAGGTGGTTGACCTCGATCACGGCGTTCAGCAGCTGGAAGTGATAGCCGGAGTTGCCGGCGAGCTGCTTGAGGGCCTGCACGTCTTTGGGAAAGCAGGAACCGCCGTAGCCGATGCCCGCCTGCAGGAAATGCGGCCCGATGCGGTGGTCGAGGCCCATGCCGTCGGCCACGACGCGCACGTCGGCACCCACGACTTCGCAGACGTTGGCGATCTCGTTGATGAACGAGATCTTGGTGGCGAGAAAGGCGTTCGAGGCGTACTTGATCATCTCGGCGGTGGCCACTCTGGTGCGCACGACGGTCGTCTCGACCTGGGCAAAGAGCGCCTGGACTTCGTCGCCGTCGCTCGCCCGGTAGGAGCCGATCACGATGCGATCGGGGTGCAGGACGTCGTCGACCGCGGCGCCCTCGCGCAGGAACTCGGGGTTGGAGACGTAACCGATCGACGTCGCCCCGGCGCCTTCGAGTTCGGCGGTGACGCGCTCGCCCGTGCCCACCGGCACCGTGCTCTTCATGACGAGCAGACGTTCGCCGCCCCGCGCCACGACTTCGCGCACCACGCGGTCGACGCGCGACATGTCGGCGTCGCCCGACGGCGACGGCGGCGTGTCGACGGCCACAAAGAGAACGCGGGACGCCGCGCAGAGCTCGTCGTAGGAGGTCGTGAATGACAGGCGATCGCGAGCTCCGGCCAGAAGGTCGTCGAGGCCGGGCTCGTAGATGGGCACGGTGCCCGCCCGCAGAGCGTCGACCTTGGCTTCGTCGACGTCGAGGCAGACGACCCGGTGGCCCAGGTGAGCCATGCAGACGGCGGTCACAAGACCGACGTACCCGACGCCGATGACGCCCACGGGGCGCTCTGATTGCGGCACCTTCAACCTGCTCCTCACTCGTGCTGGCGGGCGCCTAGTCTACCAGAGATGGGTGCGGACCAACGCCGCGCGCAGGCGTTGCCGGGCGGCACGGCAGGGCCTGCCTGCCGCCACGCGGCGCCGCCACACACGCGGGACGTCAGGGGGTCGCGACCGGCGCAAGCGCCGCGTTCAGTTCGGCGCTCGAGTCGGCGTCGAAGGGGTTGAGGGCGAGCGCGCGACGCAGCGAGGCCGCCGCCTGGGCGCGTTGCCCGAGCACGTCGAGCTGCATGGCGCCGAGCTGGTAGAACGTCATGTAGTTGCGCGGCTGCAGGCGGACGGCCTGCTCGAGGATGGCCAGCGCGGCGCTCGCCCGGCCCTGCTGCTGCTCGACGAGGGCGAGCGTGAACAGGGGGTCGACGGCGAGCGGGTCGAAGCGGTGAGCGCGGCGCGCCTGCGCCGCCGCCGCCGCCGTGTGGCCGGCGCCCGACAAGTCGACCGCCTGCGACAGGGCCTGCTCCGACAGGTACGGGGCCGCGAACGAGAGCGCGACCAGCACGAGCGCCCCCGTGGCCAGCGCGCGGCCGGCGACGCCCAGGCGCAGCTCGCCTGCCCAACGGCCCAGACCGCGGCGTGCGCCCGACGCCGGCGCGGCCGGCCGCTCGGCCGAGTCGTCGGTCGGAGCGAGGGCGGCGGCGGCGAACTCAGCGCGGCGGCGGCGCACGTAGGCGGCGGCGACGCCGCTGAACAGCAAGAAGACCAGCGCGGCGGCGGCCATGTCCCAGTCCCAGTCGATCGTGAGGTGCACGACGAAGGCCACCGCTGCGGCCTGCAGGGCGGCGAGCAGGCCGCGGTCGGCGTCGCGCGCCGCGCGCCCGAGCGGCCGCAGCGCCGCCGCCAGCAGCCCGCCCACGCCCAGCACGAACAGCACCAGGCCGACCAGACCGAGCTCGCTCAGCACGTTGACCCACTGGTCGTGGGCGTGCATGACGACGAAGGTGGCGTTGGGCCGGTAGAGGTCGTTGACGAACTCGAACGTGCCGGCGCCGGTGCCGGCGAGCGGGTGGGCGGAGAAGCTGCGCAGTCCCTCGCGGATCATGGGGATCCGTCCGTTGTTGCCGAGGGAGAGGAGTCGTCCCGCGCCGCCCGTGCTGGGGTTGGCCCCCGCGGACGACGAGCTGAACTGCTGGGTGATCTTGTGCACCATGCCCCCCACTCCCCCGTAGCGCGCGGCGTAGGTCAGCACGCCGGCCGCCACGATCGCCACGGCGACCGCCAGTACGACCGCGCCCGCCACCGTGCGCAGGCGGGCGCTCGGCCGCAGGCGGCGCGCGAGCAGCGCGGCGGCCACCTGGGCGACGATCGCCACGGCGACGGCGAGGAGCGCCCAGTGCCCGAAGGCGTGGCCCTGGGTGTTGCGCAACGAATCGTTGTCGGTCGCGTCGAAGAGGGTGGCGAGGTGGCGCGCGTGGTAGAGGACCGCCGCCACGGGCGCCACGGTGAGCGCCAGTGTGAGCGCGCCCTGCAGCCGCTCGTTGGTGAGCGCGAAATAGACCACGAGCGCGAGCGCGAGCGCGAGCGTGCCGCCGCGCGAGAACGTGAAGAAGAAGGTGAGAAGAAAGAGGGCGAGGCGCCCTCGAGCGCCGGCAGGATGGCCATCATGAGCATGACGGCGAGCAC
>CAZFJE010000098.1:0-11812 GCA_964519555.1 uncultured Thermoleophilia bacterium | reverse complement strand
ATCGTTCCGGCAGTGGCCGCCGCGGGCCCCGCCGCCGCTTCGGCCGCGTCGGCGTGCGCGGCCGCGTCGGCGGCAATGGTCTGCAACTCCTCGACGAGGAGCGCCTCCGCGCCCTTGGCGGCGGTTGCGAAGAACTGCAGGTATCGGTCTCGGGGGTCACGCATCGTGAGACCCACGCTAGCACAAGCGCGCCGCTCGGGGCGGCGCTGGGTCGTGCGCAGCCTCAGCGGCGCCGCGCGGATGGGGTCGGCGGCGTTGGTGCGCACACGGCCGACCGCGCGGTGCGCCGTGCTACGATGCGGGCTCGCGGCGCCCCGGCGGCGGGCCGCCG
Source organism: uncultured Thermoleophilia bacterium (assembly GCA_964519555.1). Taxonomy (GTDB): domain Bacteria; phylum Actinomycetota; class Thermoleophilia; order UBA2241; family UBA2241; genus Bog-752. The sequence goes on along the minus strand of CAZFJE010000098.1, from coordinate 11,481 downwards.
ACGCCGAGCGAGTGCAAGGGGCGGATGCGGTGAGATACTCGACAGCCGGACTGGGACGCGTCTTCGTCGTGCGCCTTGACGACGGCGACGTCGTGCACGATTCGATCGAGGAACTGGCGCAGCGTGAGGGTCTGGTGCGCGCTGTCGTGCTCGTGCTGGGCGGCGCCGACGACGGCAGTCGCGTCGTGGTGGGGCCGGCCGACGGCCGGGCGGCCGTGATCGAGCCCATGGAACGGGTCCTGGAGGGCGTCCACGAGATGGCCGGCGTGGGCACGCTGTTCCCCGACGCAAGCGGGCGTCCGTCGCTGCACCTGCATGCCGCCTTTGGCCGCGGCGACACGGTCACGGCCGGCTGCATCCGCCTTGGCGTGACCACCTGGGTCGTAGGCGAGGTCGTCATCATCGAGCTCACCGGGAACGACGCCGTGCGCCACCGCGACGACGCCACAGGGTTCGAGCTGCTCGAACCCTGAAGGCGCCACGGGGAGCCTCCGCTCCCCAGCCGCCGGCGCGGGGTGCCCGCCGCCTCAGCCGCGATCGCCGCGGTGCGTCGTCGACAGGCCGGCCGTCACGAGCCGTAGCGACGCACGGCCCGGGCGCGGCGCCGCCGTCGCGCCTACAGCGCGCGCATGCGGTTGTTGCGGGGATTGTGTTCGACCTTGGCCAGGTCGAGCGCCTCGAGCAGCGGCGGCACGTACATGCCGAAGCGCCCGCGCAGTCCTTTCTTCAGCCCGTACCAGCCGCTGGGCGTCTTCAGCGCCCGGGGGTCGTCGCGGGTACCCGAGCCGATGGCGTTGCTCATGTCTTGCCCTCCAGGTGGAGAAGTGGCGCGGCGCGCGCGAGAACCACGTGGACCGTGCCCCCGAACCCGGGCGCCGCCACATGCTTCTCCATGGGCAGGTGTGCCGTGCGCAGCATGGCGCCCAGGGTCGACGGCTTGTTGAAACGCCCGTGGCCGCCGTGCGTGAAGACGAAACGCAGCCAGCCGACCGGCAGGGCGTCGGTGAGCACGAACAGACCCTGGGGTGCGAGTACGCGGCGCACCTCGGCGAGCGCTTTCGGCTGGTCTGCCCAGTGGTGGAACGACATCGTGGTGAAGACCAGGTCGAACGACGCCGCGGCGAAGGGCAGCTCCTCCGCGGCGCCGTGCACGAAGCGCACAGGGATCCCCTCGGGCAGTGACGACTGGGCCACCTGCACCATCTCCGGGGCCGGATCGACACCGGTGAGCTCGGCCTGCGGAAACAGACGTGTGGCCTGATGCAGGAGCAGCCCGGTGCCGCAGCCCACGTCGAGGATGGCGCGCGGCGCGGGCAGGGCCGCCGCCGCCTCGTGCAGCGTGAACTCCTGCAGCGGCGCGAACACGAGGCGCTGCAAGCGCGACTCGTTGTACGAGTCGGCCCAGCGACCGAACCTGCCGACATCGACGTCGCGCTGACCGGTCGTCACGGGCCCCCCTCCGTCTGGGCTGGCCGGATCCGCGCAAGCCAGGCCGGCACGGCGACCGCCACACCCTCGCGCTGCGACTCGAGCTCGGTGCGCTCGAGGTCGGCCACGACGAAGCCGCCGCTCGCGCTGAAGGTCTCGCGGATCTCGGCTTCGGAGAGGCGCCGCGGGCCGACGTCGCCGGGGACCAGTTCCGAGAAGCACATCATCACGTAGCTGCCGTCCGGCGCCAGCAGGGTCGAAAGCACGGTGCGCCAGACCGAGCGGTCGTCGTCGCTCAGCGTGTGAAAGAAGCCCATGTCGATCACGGTGTCGAACGGACGCTCGGCGAGGGCGGCGGACTGCCTGAGCACGTCGGCCACCACGAAGCGCGGCGGCTGGGCCGGCGCGCGTGCGGCTGCCTTGGCCTCGGCCCGGGCGATCGCCGCTGGCGCCACGTCGACGCCGACCACCTCGCAGCCGGCCGCGGCGAAATACAGGGCATGCTCGCCGGTGCCGCAGCCGGCGTCGAGCACGCGGCCGCGCACCCAGCCGCGCCGGCCCGCTTCGACCATGGCGGGCTGCGGGTGGCCTGTGTCCCAGGGTGGCGAGCCGCCCGCGACGTAGGCCTGGCGGAAGTGCTCCGTGTCGCTCACGCGGTCGCCCTGGCAAGCGCCGCGCACCCCATCGCCCGCGCGATCAAGGCGAGGTCGTGGGTGCTGATCTTGAGCTGGCCAAAGCGCAGTGCCGTGCCCCAATGCGCCTTGTCGGCGACGAACGACAGGTCGTCGAGCGCGGTACGCGGCGAGTACAGCACGATGCCGTCGCCGGCGCGCAGCCGCGCCAGCGGAGCGCGCTTGCCGTGGCCGAGCTGCACGAAGCCGCCCGCGACGCCGAGCTGCGTGTGAGCGCGCGAGACGACGCCGATCCAGTAGTTGCCTGGGGTCATGCGCTCTCTCTTGCACTACTTGGCGTCGGCAAAACGAAACGACGCCGTTGGCTTCATCTCCACCTCACGCGGTAAGGGACTTGGGCCTGGCAAGCTGTTCGAGCAGGGCGACGGCATGTTCGGGCCCGGGAAGGGCGGCGATCTCGTCGCGCACCCGCGTCGCGTTCCGTCGGTAGCTCGGCTGCTCGAGCACGCGCGTGACGGCTTCGCCGACGGACTGTGACGTGACGGTGAGGGCGTCGAGGACCACGGCAACGCCGAGGGCTGCGCAACGCGCCGCGTTCAACGGCTGGTCGGCGCCCAGCGGGAGCAGCACCATCGGCAGGCCGTGGGCCAACGCGCCGAGCACGCTGCCCGAACCGCCGTGCGAGATCACGAGGCGGCACGTGGGCAGGAGCTCTGAGTGCGGTACGAAGCGCTCGACGCGCACATTGGCTGGCTGCGGCCCCAGCTCGCGCGGATCGATATCGCGACCGACCGTCACGACCAGGTCGATCGGCAGGTCGCGGAGTCCCGCGATCACACGGTCGAAGAGGTCGCCGGACTCCACGTTGTAGATGGTGCCGAGCGTGAAGTAGACGGTCGGCCCGGCGCCCCGGCTCGCGAACTCGCCGCCGTCCTGGGGGTCGCGTGAGAACAGCCGAAACGCCTGCGCGCCGGCCGGCAAGGGGTGGACCGGATCGCGCAGGCTCGGAGGAAAAGGAGACAGGACAAGCTGCCGGCTGAGCATTTCCAGACCGGGGTCTGGCGGCAGCCCGTGTTCGGTCCGCACCTCGTTCAGGGGCTCCGCCACGACGTCGGCTCGCACGAACGTGCCGGTGGCGCCGATGAGCACGGTGGCGTGCGGTAGCGCGAGCGCCTCGGCGGTCACCATGGCGCCGAAGTCGAACTCCTCGCACACCAGCAGGTCGGGCCGCCACCGGCCGCACAGGGGCAAGATGGCGGCCGCCCGCTCGCGGCCGATGCGGCGCACGAAGTGGTCGCCGACCGCCTGCATGTCCCGATTCAGGTCGATGGGCGCCAGCGGCAGCCGCTGCGGCGTCAGACCGGCATTCGACCCGGCCGCGAACGCCGGAAACCCGAGGGCCTCGACCTGCGGCACCATCCAGGGTCGACCGACGAAGGCGACGGTGTGGCCGGCAGCCTCCGCGGTCCGCGCGATCGGCACGAGCGGCTCCAGGTGGCCGCTGCCGCCGGCAAAGGTGAACAACAGGCGCACGGCTAGCCCGTCACCACCCCTTCCACTGCGGGAGTCTGGCCAGGTAGTCCGGGTGGACGCCGGCGATCCATACGAAGCCGCGTTCCATGCGCGTCGCCCAGATGATCCTGGGGCGCAGCAGAAAGACCGGGATGGCGAGCGCCAGGAGCAGGCCTCCCGCCCAGAGCACAGCCGGGTCGTGCGCGGCAACGGCGACGGCGCAGAGCACGATGCCCCCGAGTACCAGCGTCCACACGAGGTTCCGTGTCCAGCGGCCGGCGTTGAGCGCCTCCTCGGTGATGCCTACGCGCACGATGACCGAGGTGCTCATGAAGTAGGCCACGATGAAGTAGGGGACGATGCCGAGGAGCAGCAGCAGATAGAGCACGGGCTGATGCCATTGGAGTCTGATGTCGGCCCACTGGCCGTCGGCGGGCAGGTCGGTCTTCACGCAGCGATCCGGCAGTTCGGCATCGGCCGCGACGACCAAGCGATCACCCGCACGCCAGACGCCGTGGACGATGCCGAGCTCGACTCTTTCGTCGGATGCGGCCATCACCAGCCGCCCACTAGAGCGAATCCCGGGATCGACCTTCGCCTGTCACTGCCGCACCCCCGCGTCGTCGCCGGTCGCCGTCGTGGTGGTTTCGCGGCGCCGGTGGAGTCGATGCTACACGAGGGGCCGGGCCGAGAGAACACGCCCGGCGGGCGAACGCCTGGGGTCGCTCACGCCGACGGAAACCCTTTGCTTCGTCAGGCGACACTCTCGGCGACGATTTCCCACAGCACCTTTGGCCGGGCGTAGCGTTGCACGGTCTGCTCCCGCAGGCTCAGCGCGTGCCAGCCGTCGGCGAAGAGCTCTTCGACTGCGGCGCGGTCGAAGAAACGCTTGGGCTGACCGTCGACCAGGTAGTAGTCCCTCTCGATCTCGGGGTGGCCCACGGCCCCGTGGTGCACGTCGTTGGTCGAGTTGAGCCGGCACAGCAGCAGACCGGTCGGCAAGAGGAGCTCGCGAATGCGCTCGACGAGCGCGACGGTCTCGCACCAGCAAAAGTAGTGCAACGACAGGCTGGCGACGACCACGAGTGCCTGGGCAGCGCAGGTCGGAAATGGGTCGCGCACATCTTGGCAGTAGAGCTGCGCCGACGGCGCCCGCGAGCGTGCGGCATCGACCTGCGAAGGCGACAGGTCGAGGGCCACGACCAGATGCCCGGCGCCGGTCAGCACCTCGGTGTCGCGGCCGGCGCCGCATCCGAGCTCCAGGATCGGCTGACCGGCGGCGCGGGCGGCGACGAGCGTCAGCCAGGGGTCGAGCCAGCGATCGGCCCGCGAGGTCAAGGCGCGTGCCGCCCGTCCGCGACCTGCATCGACACCTCTTTCATGCCGTAGGGGACGACCTGGCGGCCGGCCTCGTGGAACCCGAACTTCGCGTGGAAGCGCGCCGACGCCGGGTTGGGCGGATCGATGTCGAACTCGGCGGTCACCGTCGCCACATCGGCTTCGCGGGCATACGCGAAGAGCTGCTCGTACAACTGCGTCCCCGCACCGGCGCCGCGCGCAGCGGAGCCTACGACCACGCGGTCTACGTACAGGAACGACGGATACCGCTCGGCGAACCACCGATAGTTGACGCTGTCGTGCTCGGTCCCCTCGCGAAAGGCCATCACAAAGCCCACGACCCCGCCGCCGTCCTCTATCACCCAGTGCAACGACGCGGTGCGGTGCAGCTTGCCGAGGCGCTCCCGAGTCATGGGGGCGAGGACCTGGACGGACTCCTCGTTCAGTGCGAGCACCGCCGGGAAGTCGCGCTCTTCGGCGGCGCGGATCACCCGGCGCTTCACGATCTCTCCACGACCTTGGTCACGACCCAGTGGTTCTTGCCGAGGCGACGGTCTCGCCGGAACCCCTGACGCTCGAACATGGCGACCGTGCCGTTGTGCGGGAAGGAGCTCGAGACCGACCGGCCTGCGGCGTCTTCGGGGTAGCTCTCCACGGTGCCTCCGCCGAGCCGCGCGATCTCGTGCAGGGCGCCCTCCAGAGCGGCGGCCGCCACCCCCTTGCCCCTGTGGCTGCGGTCGATGAAGAAGCAGGTGATCCGCCAATCGGGAAGGTCGGTCAGACCCTCGAGATAGGCGCGCCTGTTCTTGATGCGGGGAAGCTCGTCGGGCGGCCCGAACTGGCACCAGCCCACAGCGGTCGAGCCGTCGTACACGAGGGCCGCGTGAGCCTGGCCTTCGCGGACCCGGCGTTCCTTGTCGGAGCGGTTCTGCGCCGCTGTCCTGCCGCCCCCGACGCCCTCGGGGTGGAAGGCCATGCACCAGCAGCCGCCCCAGACGCCGTCGTGCTTCTCGACCAGGCGCGCAAAATCCGGCCAGGTGGTCTCGTCCAGGGGTTTCATGGAGAAGCCGGTCATGGCGACGGCTCGATGGACGCTGTGGTCTCCTCCGTCAGCACCGGACGCCCCTCTCGTGTCCCAACATCGGCGATCTCCTGCCTGGCGCCGCTGTGATGTCGCGCCCAGCCTGCATGCTGCACGCTCACAGTCTATCTTGGCCTCTGGGACATTCAGCGGACCTCAGCGTCAGCCCGCTGCGACCACGGCCCGTGGCATCGGGAAGGCCTGATACTGCAGAAGACCCTTGGCCGGATCGCAGTTCGACCTCCAGTCGAATGGAAGGCGACTCCGACCCTGCCAGTGGAGCTGGGGGCTCAGAGCGCCGCAGTCGCTTCGATCTCGACGAGGGCATCAGGACGGGCGAGGCCGGCGACGAAGAACCCCGTGATCGCCGTTGCGTGCATGCCCCAGACCTCCTGTGCAGCAGCAAAGCCCTCGCGAACGTCCTGGCCCTGGACCATGTAGATGCCTAGTCGGGTGACGTTCTCCCGCGACGCCCCCGCCGCTTCCAGCGCGGTGATGACGTTGCGCAGGGCCTGCTTCGACTGCTCACGCATTGTGGAGCCAGCCATGGTCCCGTCTGCCTTCACGCCGTTCTGGCCGCCGACGAAGATCAGCTTCTGTGCCCCCGTCACGACGACCGCCTGTGAAAACGCCGGGTTCTTCGCCATGCCTTCGGGGTTGAGATGCTCGATGTCCATTTCGCGGGAGCTCCTGTCGCGCTGTGCGGTTTGGAGAGACTACCCCGCACGCGCCCATTATCTGCCCGAAGCGCCTGTTCGACGAGTCGTCGAGGTGCGCTCACATCCTCGAACGGGCAAGTAGGGTCTCAACGCGACTCCACTCGAGGAGAGCCAGAGGAGGGGCAACAGTGACCAAGCCAGTTGATTTCGAGAACGTGTCCGCGGCGGGCTTAGAGCCTTCGCCTGTGGCAGAGGCGCTTGCCGGGCTGCGTGCCAATGAGGCGCGATACTTCATGAACAAGTACAAGCATGCCTTCACGGTCATACCGGCCGGCGAGAGCCAGGACACCCTGGACTACGTGAACCGGGTCCTCAAGGAGGAGCGTGACATCGAGTTCGCCGCCAAGCCTCTGGAAACATCACGCTTTGAGGTGGAGGGCATCCGTTTCGCCTACGTGTTCTATGAGGATGGCCTCGCGGTCAACGTCATGTACACGATCGACGATACCAAGAAGCGTGCTGTCGGCTTCAAGCTCTCGGAGGGCATGGAGGTGCCAAAGGAGCTCGAAGGCAAGTTCAAGTTTGCCCGCCAGAAGTCCAAGCTCGCCGGGACGATCCGGGGCTCATTCTTTGTGATCAAGGGCGAATACTAGACCCGACGACTCAGGGGGATACGACTATGCCTTGGCGCCAATCGGCGAGGCTGATGCCGCCGCTCGGCTCGTAGGAGCGGTTGGCGTGCGTCAGGGCGCCAGGGCGCTGTGAGTGGCGGTCAGCCGCGCGGCCAGCGGGTTCGGCGAGCTACTCGGGCTGGACGGGGTCGGCGACTCCCTGTCAGGCGTGCTCAACGAGTACCAGCCGGACGACGTCGCTCACCACGACCGCCTTGTGTCGGTGCCCCTCACCGGGCGGAATGAAGACGCCGTCTCCGGCGGCGAAGCGGACTCGCACGCCATCGAAATCGATGTCCAGGTCGCCAGCGAGGACGTAGCCGACATGGCCGCGCTCACACCAGTTGTTAGACCGCCCTCGCTTGAAGGCACCGGATCACCGTCCTCAGGTGATGCAGCGGTGTCGTCGCCTGAAGTTGGACGGGCAAATTGTGCCAGATGGAGAGACATCGAGTTTGGCCAGCCTGGCCTCGACAGTGGGTGTGGTCTGCGCCGCGAGCCAGTTCTGCAACTCGGCCAACAGATGACGCTCGTCTTCGGCGCTGGACTCAAGCTCGCGCTCGTCGCGAAAAACCGGCCGAGGCACGCCGGCCAATGGAGTGCGCAGACGGTAGGAGTCAGCCAGCTCGCTGGCGTCCAAGGTGAAGGTGATTGTGCCGCCGTCGCGCCAAATCTCGATGTCACGAACGGTCACGCATTGCCTCCTGCGCTCGATGCCGCTGGGCAATCGCGGCCTTCGTGTCGGTCTAACAGTTGGCGCATGACCCGCGCCGCGAAGCGGCGTCGTGGTTGATGCGCTTGTTAGGAGGCACTGTCTCTCAGAGGTGGCCAGCTCTCAAGCACTCTACGCACAGACTCGTGAAGCTGGGGCTTGAGATCGCGGCCATCGTTCAGCCAAGCTCGTATGAGCTGCGAGGCCATCTCGTCAGAGAGCTCCGCATGCAAGGTGAGCCGCGCATCACCAACACGGCCAAAGAGACGGCCGCCACGGAGGACCCACTGATGCGTGTTCTGGCACTGGAGCCCTGCCACCCAGATATCCGGCTGTTCGTAGTGCGTCAGGCGTTCCCCGCAGATCGGGCAGTGCGAGAAGGTCGGCCGCTCCTTCAGCCTGCGGCCCTCGATGACGGTCCGAAGCAGTTCGGCGAGTTGCTCGTTGAGGGCTGGGCGCGCTCGCGTGTCGCTCAACCAGAAGGTCGCGACGGTTTCTGTAGGCTTGCCCTCAAGCTCCGCGAATCGCTCCGTGACGGCATCGTGCCGAGTCTGGGTGTCATATACGGGCATCACGAAGAACCTATGGTCTGCAGCGCACGCTAGACACACGGCCAGTGGATCGGCCGAGGGTGTGACGGCCAACTGACCCGCACAGGTCGGGCAGTGAAGATCCTCTGCCTCGGGCACTGGTGCACTGCCCACGCCTCATGTCCTCCTAACGTTTGGCGCATGATCTGGGCGTCGTGCGCCACCGGTCTTTCGGGACGCTCCGGCGCATCAGGTTGATGCGCTGGCTAGCCTGCTTCACCCTTCGCAACCCTCTCGGCGAGAATCGCCTCGCACTCTGCGCGGAGCACAGGCACCTCGCTGGTAGCGATCGACCAGACGACGGCGTGATTCACGGCCGCGTAGTCGTGCGCGAGTTGGTTGCGAAAATCCACGATGCGGCGCGCGTGCGAGATGCGTCCGGACAACGACGGCTCGACGCGCAGTAACGCGTTCACCGCCTCACCGATCACGATGAGCTGACGCTCGACCGCCGAGCGAGTGAGCTCGGTTTCGCGGTAGGCGGCGTAGTCGACGTCGGCAAGGAAGCGCGCGATCGCCTGGCAGGCGCCGGTGATGTCGGCGAGGTAGACGAGGTCGCTACGCCGCATAGAGAAGCTGCTTGGTGCGCTCGATCTCGCGGACCATGTAGCGGTTGGTCACGGCGTCCGCCATGACGAGGTCGACCTGGCCGCCGAGCAGCTCGCGCAGCTCGTCGAGCAGGCCGAAGTAAGCGTCGGCAAGCGCGTGCGGCTCCATGGGCGCGAATTGGACCAGCAGGTCGACATCGCTCTCGCCCGGGCGGAAGTCGTCGCGCAGAGCAGATCCGAAAACGTCGAGCCGGACCACGCCGAAGTGCGCGCAGATCTCTGCGATGGCTTGCTGCTTGTCGCTCAGGACGCGGACCATGGAAGCACCTCCGCCGACATGCTACCTTCGAGCGGCGCGGCTGACCACAGTGGACGAACGTAGACGGGCGCCTGAAGTCAGACTAACTATGGGTGCATAACCTGCAGCCGCCGGAGGCGGGTGTCAGGTTGAGGCACTTGTTAGACATCTCGCCGTAACTTCTCATCACCGGCGCCAGTAGTAGAGGTCTGTAGGGTTGGAGGGATAAGTGCCGCCGTAGTCGACACCTCCGACCAGCGTTTCGACCTCGTCGCGTTCAGGATCGAGGGGGCGCCAGAGAGGGTCACGTACCTCGCCTGGTTGGGGTGCTCGCACGTGCGCAGCGAGCCTATTGTCAGAAACGCCGGCGGCGGCGTAGTTGGCTTGTGCCTGCCGCAGTGACACCTCGTTGACGCCACCGCCCTCGTCGGCGAAGCGCAGCGCCGAGGCGTCGTCCTCCCAAAAACAGATTGGGCAAATGGCATAGCTCCCCGTCGGTTCGCGGAAGACGAGGTAGCCACAGCAGGGGCAGGGATAGAGGATGTGCGCCTTGCGACTTATGCCACCTCCCGCCCGAGCATGTCTAACGCGTTGCGTTTGAGCTGCGAGCACTGCCGCTCGCTTTTGGCGCAACCCTACGGCGAGTCTGCTCGAAGCGCTGGTTAGCACCCGGCCGCACCGGCCTCAGCTCGCTGCCTTCAGGGGCTGCACTGCCTGAGCAGGCCGGCTGCGCGCCAGGTCGTGAGCCGACTGCAGGTTGATCCAGTACTCCGGCGTGGTGTTGAGCGCCTGAGCCAGGAGCCACGCGGTCTCGGGCGTGACGCCGCGCTTGCCGCGCACGAGCTCGTTGATGCGCTGGACCGGCACGCCCAGGTGTGCTGCCAGGGCGACCTGAGTGATGCCCAACGGGGCGAGGAACTCCTGGCCCAGGATCACGCCCGGATGCGTGGGGATACGGTTGTCGGGGATCATGTGAGCCTCCTCTCTCTAGTGGTAGTCGGTCAGTCGAACGTCGTGAGCGTCGTTTCCCTCCCAGCGAAAGATGAGCCGCCACTGGTCGTTCACGCGGATCGAGTGCAGCCCCTTGAGGTCGCCTTTGAGCCGCTCGAGCCGGTTGCCCGGCGGCGCTCGCAGGTCGAGCACTGAGGCCGCCGCGTTCAGGGAGTCCATCTTCACCAGGGCGGCATCGACGACTTCATGGGAAAAGCGACGGGCACGAGCGGTCTGCCGACCGTGGTAAAGGTCCTCTGTCGCGTGGTCCCCGAATGATGCGATCATGCGCTGACTTTACCACCTTCACGGTTACCGTGCAAGAAGGTTGACGATTCGGGAAGCGGTACTAACGTCCGGTGCATAACCTGTGCGGGCTGCGCATCCATCGAAGCGTGTCGGCTGGGCGCATCAGGTTGATGCACTTGTTAGGCACCCCGCCCCTCCATCCTATCGACAGAGGCCACAGCGAACGTGACGGATGTGAACTCGCCGAGAGACGCAGCGACGACATCGCCGAACTCGTCGAGAAGCGCAGCGCCGCTTGCGTCGAAGTCGTTGACCGCCTGCATGCGAAGCACTAAGCCGTCCCAGTCGAGGCGCACGCACTCATGCCAAGGGCGTAGCGCGAACTCGTCGGCCACGGCGCTCGCCAGCGAAGGACCCTGTTCGGGCGGCACTCCGCTACACGTCACGGTCACGCGGTACAAGCCGGCCTCCCTGCCGTCACGGTGTGCCTAACAGTGTTTCTACCTACTGCGTAAAGTCGGCATCAGCCTACGCTTTTGTGAGTAACGGCTGAAGGGCCCTCGTAAAGTGAGTGCATACGCAGTCTGCGTAATGGTGGGTCAAAGGCTGTCAATGGGGCTGCGAACGCCGTACCCGCCGCTGTTCAGGACGTGGGCGTAGACCATCGTGGTGTTGACGCTGCGGTGACCGAGAAGCTCCTGGATCGTTCTGATGTCGTAGCCTTCCATGAGAAGGCCAGCCGCTGTCAACGTCTACCGCTCAGCATCATCTCT
>CAZFJE010000097.1:0-11832 GCA_964519555.1 uncultured Thermoleophilia bacterium | reverse complement strand
CCCGACGTGCGCTTCGTCTGCCACTACGACCTGCCCAAGAACCTCGAGAGCTACTACCAGGAGACGGGGCGCGCGGGGCGCGACGGCCTGCCCGCCGAGGCCCTGCTGCTGTTCAGCCTGGGCGATGCCGCCGTGGCGCGCTCGCTGATCGAGCGCGGCGGCAACTCCGAGCAGGTGCGCATAGAGCTACACAAGCTGAACGCCATGGTCGGCTTTGCCGAGGCCACCACCTGCCGGCGACGGGTGCTGCTGGGCTACCTCGGCGAGCCGCTCGACCACGACTGCGGCAACTGCGACGTCTGCCTCGACCCGCCCGCCACCTACGACGCCACCGAACACGCCCGCATGGCGCTGTCGTGCGTCTACCGGCTGCACCAGAGCTACGGCATCGGCTACGTCGTCGACGTGCTGCGTGGCAGCGGCTCCGAAAAGATCTTCGAGCGCGGCCACGACCAGCTCAGCACCTACGGCATCGGCGCCGAGCAGAGCAAGGACGCCTGGCAGCAGCTCATCCGCCAGCTCATCCACCGCGGCTACCTCGAGCAGGACATCGCGCGCTACTCGGTGTTGCGCCTGACGCCGGCGGCCGCGCCCCTGCTGCGCGGCGCCGAGACGCTCGTGCTGTCGCAGCCCCGGGTCAGGCCGCCGCGCGAGCCGCGCGTGCGGGTGCGCCGCAAGGCGCGGGCGGCAAGCGCGCCCGACTGGTTCACCGGGGGGCCGCCGGTGCGAGCGGGCGCCGACCCAGCCGACCTCGACGCACTCGAGCTCGACGCCGGCCTGCTCGAGCGCCTCAAAGAGCTGCGCCGTGGCCTTGCCGCGCAGCGCAACGTGCCGGCCTATGTCGTCTTCAACGACGCCACCCTGGTCGAGATGGCGGCGCTCAAGCCCGCGACCCCCGACCAGTTGCTGCAGGTGAACGGCGTCGGTCAGGTCAAGCTCGAGCGCTACGGCGCCGTGTTCCTCGACGCCATCCGCTCGGGCGACGAGGCCACGCCCTGACTCAGGTGGTCCGGGCGGGCCGCAGCGCGCTGACCCTCGCCGTCAGCGCGGGCCGCCGCACCCGACCACTCGCCGGGCGCGTCTGATACCGTACCCGGGTAGAACCCGCGGCGGCATCGCTGCCGCCGCGCCCGGCGGCGTCGGCGAAGGAGCTCGCGTGAGGGTCTTCATCAGCATCGATCTCGAGGGCGTGACCGGCGTCTGCCACCTGGCTCAGACCGACCACGGCACCGCCGAGTGGCACGAGGCGCGCGCGCTCATGCGCGGCGATCTCGACGCCGTGCTCGCGGGCTGCCTCGAAGGCGGTGCCGACGAGATCGTCGTGTGCGACGCCCACGACGAGGGCGACAACCTGGGCGTGACCAGGCTGCCGGCCGGCGTCTCGCTGGTGAGCGGCGGCGGCATGAGGTTGAGCATGATGGCCGGGCTCGAGACGGGGTTCGACGCGGCGTTCATGGTCGGCTATCACGCCAAGGCGGGCACCGCCTGCGGCACGCTGGCCCACACCTACCTCTTCGCCATCAGCGACGTCGTGGTGTACGGCGGCGGGCAAGGCGAGCTCTCGATCGGCGAGCTCGGCCTGAACGCGGCGGTCGCCGGCGCGTACGGCACTCCCCTCGCCTTTGCCTGCGGCGACGACAAACTGGTCGCCGAAGCCCGGGCGCTCGTGCCCGGCGTCGAGACGGTCGCGGTCAAAGAGGGACTCGCCTGGTCGGCCGCCCGCCTGAGCGGCCCCGACGCCACGCGCGCGGCGCTGCGCGCCGGGGCGCGCCGCGCCCTGAGCGCGCCCCTGCCGCCCGCACTCGACTGGAACGGCCGCTCGCTGCGCGTGAGCTTCGGTCGCCCCAGCCAGTGTGACGGGCCGGCGCGCTGTCCCGGCGTGACGCGGCTCGACGGCACCACGATCGAGATCGCGGCGGCCGACTGGCTCAGCGTCTTCACCACGTTCGTGGCCTGCACCAACCTCGTCTGAGGCGCGTTGCGCGCTCCCACGACAGCGGCGGACTGCCGGGGGACAGAGGCGCGCTACCCGGCAAGGCGGCCGTTCGACTCATCGGCGCCGGGCTCGCGCTCGCGCGGCGGGCTCCAGGCGACGCGCTGGCCGACCAGGTTGCGCAACGTCACGGCGTCGCGCAACGCGGCCCCGCCGAGGTCGTTGTCGAAGTAGACGCGCACGCCGAACTCGTCGGCCGCCCACGAGCGGCAGGCATCGGCCCAGCGTCGCAACTCCTCGCGGCTGTAGGGCCCTGCGTCGGCTGTGCCCGACCCGTGCAGGTGCAGATAGACAAAGGGCGCCGTCACCACCGGCGGCGACTCGCGGTCGCCGGAGTGATACACACAAAACGCGGCCTCGCGGTCGGCCAGCAGGTCGTACACGCGGTCGCGAAACCACGACGCGTCGCGAAACTCGAAGGCGTAGGCCAGGTCGCGCGGCAGCATGTCGAGGAAGTTGCGCAGCAGTCCCGTGTCGCGCGGGAAGTTGTCGGGCAGCTGGAACAGGATCGGGCCGAGCGCGCTGCCCAGACCGCGCATGCGCGTGACGAAGTCGCCGAGCAGGGCTTCGCTGCGGCGCAGCCGCTTCATGTGGGTGATCTCGCGCGGCGCTTTGACGGCGAACGTGAAGCCGGGGCGTGCCGTCTCGCGCCAGCGCTCTATGGTGGCCGCCTCGGGCAGTGAGGAGAAGGTGCGATTGACCTCGACCGTGGCGAAGCGCGCCACGTAGTAGGCAAGCGACGCACCGCCCGCCAGCTTCTCTGGGTAGAAGACCCCGCGCCAGTGCCTGTACGACCAGCCCGAAGTCCCTACGAGGATCCTGCCGGTCGCCGTCTGCGCTCGTTGCTCCCGCGCGGTGTCCACTACCATGACAGTGTTGTTCCCACCTTTGCCACGGAACGAGCCCGGTCGCGGGCTTTTTGCTACCTGCCGATCAGCCTCGCCGTGAGGCCGGCGCGCCGTGACGGCTTGCCGGTGCGCGCCTCGACCCGGTCGGCGCTGCCCATGATGGCGAGCGACAGATTGACGCCCAGGTAGCGCAGCGGCTCGGGCTCCCAGCGCCGCGAGACGTGACCGACCCAGGGCAGCCCGGCAAGGCCGTGGTCGGCGCCGGCGATGAGCTCGGCGAGCGTGCGGCCGGCTAAGTTGGTGGTGGACACGCCGTCGCCGACGTAGCCGCCGGCCCAGGCCATGCCGCTCTGCTCGTCGTACCCGACCGAGGTGAACCAATCGCGCGGCACGCCCAGGCACCCTCCCCAGGTGTGTGTGACGCGCGCCGCGCCGAGGGCCGGGAACAGCGTCTTGAGCACGTTGTGGAGCTCGCCGAACACCTTGGGGGCGAGATCGTAGTCGTCTTTGATGTGCGAGCCGAAATGGTACGGAGCGCCGCGGCCGCCGATGGCGATACGGTCGTCGGTGGTGCGCATGGCGTAGATGAGCAGGTGGCGTTCGTCGCCGAAGACCTCGTGGCCCGACCAGCCGACCTCGTCCCAGAACGAGGAGGGCAGCGGCTCGGTGGCGATCATCACCGAGTAGAGCGGCACCGTGTCGCGGGCGTGGCCGGGGAGGGTCGCCGCGTAGCCTTCGAGGGCGTTCACCACTATGCCGGCCTTGAGCAGGCCGTCGGGCGTGGGCACCTCGTGAGGCGTGAGGGCGAGCGCCGGGCTGCGTTCGTAAATCGTCACCCCAAGCTTCTCGACCACGTCGGCCAGACCGCGCGCCAGGCGCGCCGGATCGACCGAAGCGCAGTGCGGCGAGTAGATGGCTCCCAGGCAGCCGGCGACACGCAGGCGCTGCGCGGCCTCGTCGGGCGAGAGGCAGATGTAATCGGCCTCGTCGAAACCCCACTCGCGCTCGTGGTCGATCTCGGCCTGCAGGCTGAGTAACTGGGCGGCGCTGGTCGCCAGCGTGAGCGCACCGCCTTTGTGGTAGCGCGCGTCGATGCCCTCGGTCGCGACCACGCGACCGACCTCGTCGACAGTGGCGAACATGGCGCGCTGCATGGCGATCGCGGCGTCGCGCCCGAACTCGCGGGCGATCGTGCCCGGCGAGGCGGCGAAGTAGCTTGAGCACCAGCCGCCGTTGCGCCCCGAGGCGCCAAAGCCGGCGATCTCCTTTTCGACGATGGCGATGCGCAGCGCGGGGTCGGCCTTCTTCAGGTAGTAGGCCGTCCACAGTCCGGTGTAGCCGGCGCCCAGCACGGCGACGTCGACCTCGGCCGTGCCGGACAGCGCCGGCCGCGGCGCAAGCTCGCCGGGCACGCCGTCGAGCCACAACGAGTACGCATGATAGTCCCTGGTCATGTGCCCTCCAGCCCCCGCTTCTTGAGCGCTTTCATGGCCGACACCCGCACGGCCTCGTCGCGGTCGCGCAGCGCCGACGTGAGCAGCGCGTCGACCCGCACGCCTGAGTAGTTCGACAGCGAGCGCACGGCCAGCAGGCGCACACCGGAGTCGCGGTCCTTGAGCCCTTCGCTGAGCACCGGGATGGCCGACGCAAGGCGGACCTCGCCGAGCAGGTGGACGGCGTCCTGGCGGCGACCGACGTCGCCGTGGTCGACCACGTCAGCCAAAAAGACGACCGCCGGCTCGCCGATCTGCCGGAACGAGTCGCGAGCCAGCACCATGTGGCGCGTGTTCTTGGACTGCAGGGTGTCGAGCAGGATCGGCATGCGGCGCTCGAGCGCCTGCCGCGCCTGTTCGGCGACTTCGGGATCCTTCTTGTACTTGCTCGCCCGCAGCAGGCCTTCGACCAGGCCTTTAGCGTCGAGACGTTCGACGTTGGGTCGTCCAATCGGCATCGACAGGCCGCCTTTCGGTTGGGGCCGCGCCTTACGAGGCGGCCCGCGCTCGCCCGATTCTACAGCGAAAGGCAGTTTGGGCAGCGCCGCGTCGCAGACGCCCCGGCCCTGCAACGCGGCGACTCGCGACTCGGCGACGGGCGCGGTACAGTTGCGCCATGGCTGAGACCTCTCGAGCAGCGCAGCCGCCCCACGCGCGGCCGTCGTCGCCCGCCGCGACTTCGCGGCCGCGGCGCGCCGCCCTGCAACTCGGCGCCCCGCACCCTTTCTGACGTGACGCAGACTGCCACCGTACTCCTCGAACCCTTCGCCGCCGCCGACTGGGAGCGCCTCGCCGGCTGGACCACCGACGAGGCGCAGCTCCTGCAGTGGGCGGGATCGCTCTTTCACTGGCCGCTCGACGACGCCCAGCGCGACGCCTATCTGGCCGCCGCGACAGGGCCCCAGCCGCACCGCCTGATCTGGCGCGCGCTCGAGGCGGCCGGCGGCGAGGTCGTGGGCCACGTCGAGCTCGACGCCATCGACCGGCGACATCTGACCGCCACGCTCACGCGCGTCCTTGTGTCCCCCGCGCACCGCGGGCAGGGCCTGGGCGCCGCGCTTACCGCCGCCGCCCTTGATCGCGGCTTTTACGACGAGGGACTGCACCGCATCCAGCTGCGGGTCTTCGACTTCAACGCGCCGGCGATCCGCTGCTACGAAGGCCTCGGCTTTCGTCGCGAGGGTCTGCTGCGCGAGACCAGAAGGATCGGGCAGACCTGGTGGAGCTCACTGGTCATGTCGCTGCTCGAAGACGAGTGGCGATCACGAAAGGAGCCTTGATGGCATCGCAACGACGATCGTTCTGGGACCACGCGAGCTTTGTGGTCATCGGCCACACGGGCACACGCGGCTTTCCCAAGATGACCTACCGCGGACTGCGCGACTCCGGCAAGACCGTGTTCGCCGTCGATCCGTCGCTCGACGAGGTCGAAGGCGACCCGACCTTCCCCGACCTGGCCGCTCTGCCGAGCCCGGTCGAGGCCGCCGTGCTCGAGCTGCCCAAAGACGAGACCGCGGACTGGGTGGCGCGCGTCGCCGACGCCGGCATCAAGGCGGTCTGGATCCACCAGCGCACCGACTCACCCGAAGCGCTCGCGCTGGCCGCGCAGCGCGGCCTCGAGGTCTGCTCCGGCACCTGCGCGGTGATGTACGTCACGCCCGGCTTCAGCGGCCACGCGCCGCACCGCTGGGTCATGCGTGCGCTGGACAAGTACTGAAGCCCTGAGGGAGCAAGCGGCTCGTTGAGCGTCGCGGCGGGGGCGGGAGGCTCGAACGAGCCTCCCGCCCCCGCCGCGTTTGCTGTTGCGTCTCAGCCGGTCGCGATCACCCTTCGGGCTTCGGCGGCGCGGGAGGGGACGGCAGCGCGGGAGGCAGCGCGGCAGCCGGGGGCGCAGCAGGAGGCGCGGCGGCCGCAGGCGGCGCTGCGGGGGGCGCCGCCGGTGGCGGTGGCGGCGGTGGCGGCACGGAAGCGGCTGGAGGACCGACTGGGGCTGCGGGGGGAGCCGCCGGTGGCGCCTGCTGTGCGGACCATGGCGGCGGCGTACCGGCCGCTGCCCACGGCGGCGCGGCCTGCGCGGCGGGCGGAGCGGCGGGCGGAGCGGCGGGCGGAGCGGCGGGCGGAGCGGCGGACGGAGCGCCCGCCTGACCGTACTGCTGCGGTTGGAGCGGATACGGCGTGCCGTACACAGGTCGTGCCTGCGGGGGCGCATACGTGGCGGCCCCGAAGCCGAGGATCGGGTAGAAGATGAACCCCAGCAGCCACAGGCCGACGCCGAAGCCGCCGCCCTTGCCGAAGTCCCTGGCGAGGTCGAGCGAGATGAGAAGGCTGAAGACGATCCACACCAGGTTGATGATCGGGATGATCGCCAGGATCACCCACCAGCCGGGACGCCCCGTGATCTTGCAGAGAATGTAGAGGTTGTAGAACGGGATGATCGCCTTCCAGCCGCGCTCGCCGGCCTTTGCGAAGACCATCCACAGGCCGATGACCTCGACGATGCCGACGATCGACCAGACATAGAAGCCCCCGCCGAACGGACTCCCCCCAGCGCCCAAGGCTGCGGCGATGCTGCTCATAGGCCCTCCTTTTCGACCTTGCGATCCGATGGACTCGCTTGCGACCTGATGGACTCGCGCGCGTCAAAAGCCGGAGCATGCCGCCGTTGAAACGCGCCCTGCTTTCTTTCGGCCTCCGCAGGCGCGCTCCTGCGGCCGCGGCGCCCTTCACCGTGTGAGCCCGGCGCACCGGCGACGACGCCGCGGCCGAGCAGACAAACGGGGCGGGAAGCTCAATGACCTGAGCTTCCCGCCCGTCATCCGGCGACCGACCTGCGTGGGTCAGGCGCCGGGCGCCGGATCGCCGAGGCCGGCGGCGGCGCGGCGCGCCGCCGCCGCCCCTTCGCGGATGCAGTCCCCGATGCCGATGCCGTGCAGGTAGCCCCCGGCGAGCTCGATGCCGGGCAGCTCGCCGACCTCACGCTCGATGCGCGCGATGAGATCGCGGTGACCGACGCGGTACTGCGGCATGCCCCGCGGCCAACGGAAGATGCGCGTGAACAGCGGCTCGGCGCGCAGCCCGACCATGCTCGCAAGCTCGGCGCGCACAAGAGCGACGAGCTCGTCGTCGGGGAGCTCCACGGCGGTCTCGCGGCCGGCGCGCCCGACGAAGGCGCGCACCAGCACGCCGTCGTCGGGCGCGCGCCCGGCGAACTTCAGCGAGCTGAAGGTGCCGGCCATGATGCCGCGCTCCTCGGCGCGCGGCACCACGAAGCCAAAGCCATGCAGCGGTCGCGTCACGTCGGCGCGGTGGTAGGCGAGCGAGACGGTGGCCGTGCTCACGTAGGCGATCGACGAAAGATCGGCGGCCGCGCCGCCGTCGAGGTCGGCGAGCAGCGCGGCAGAGGCGTAGGCCGGTCCCGCTAGCACGACCGCCGCGACGGTGCGCTCGCTGCCGTCGGCGAGGCGCAGCCGGTAGGCGGCGGAGCCGCCGGCCGCGGCCGGCGGCTCCGCCGCCAGCGACGCCACGCTCGAGCCGCCGCACAGGTGGTCGGCCGGCAGGTCGGCGACGACCGCGTCGGGCAGGTCGGCCAGGCCGGTGCGAAACGAGAGAAAGTACGAGCGCGGTCTGCGCGACGGCGCGACGGCGCCAGAAGCGGGGGCGCCGGCGAGCGGTGCGGCAGCGCCCGGCGCGGCGGCGGGTGCGAAGGCGGGTGTGGCAGACTCGGAGTTCGCGGCCGTCGCACCCGCCCTCGCGGCCCGTGCCCGGCGCCGGCCGATCATGCCCACGATGAGGCTGCGATGTTCCTGCTCCATGTCGAGGAACATGGGGAACGTCGCGCGCACGCTCATCTGCTCGGGATCGCCGGCGTGGACGCCGGCCACGATCGGTTCGGCGATCTTGGCGAGCGCCTCGGCGCCCAGCCGGCGGCGCACGAAGTCGCCGAGGCTCTCGTCGCGCCCGGCGGGGCCGCGCGGCAGCAGCAGGTCGAGCCCCATGCGCAGCTTGCCGCGCAGGCTGACCAGACTCGACAGGGCAAAGGGCGCCAGCCTGGTCGGCACCATGAGGATCAGGCCCTCGGGCAGCTCGTGCAGCCGCCCTCGCGAGAAGACGTAGCTCTTGCGCACGTCTTCGTTGGAGTCGAGAAAGCGATCGTAGACGCCCACCTTGCGGGCGAGCTCCAGCGGCCAGGGCTTCTCGACGATGAACGAGTCGGGGCCACCCTCGACGACAAAGCCGTCGACGCGGTCGGTGCGCACCTTGCCGCCGAAGTACTCCTCGCGTTCGTAGAGGACCCAGTCGAAGGCGGGAGGGGCGCCGGCGGCGGCCGCCTCGCGGCGCAGGGTCTCGAGGGCGTGAGCGGCGCCCAGACCGGCCATGCCGCCGCCGACCACGGCGATGACGGGCAGTTCGGTCACGGCCGCACGACCGCGCGCAGCACGAGAGCGTCGGCCACGATGCCGGCGAGCGCCTCTATGAACGGCGGCCAGTCGTTCAGCCCACGACTGCGCAGGAACTGCAGCCCGCAGCCCTCGACGACCTCGCGCAACTCGACATCGAGGTCGTAGAGCGTCTCGACGTGGTCGGCGACAAAACCCAGCGGCACGACCAGCAGGTTCTTCCAGCCGGCGGCGGCGAGCTCGCGCACGGCGTCGGCCGCCTCGGGCTCGAGCCACTCGCCGCCCCGGCGGCCCTTGCTCTGGAAGGCCAGCCGCCAGTCGCCGGGCGTGAGGGCCGGCAGCAGCTGGGCGATCGTCTCGTGGAGCTGATCGACGTAGGGGTCGCCGGCGGCGATCGTGTCGCGCGGCACGTTGTGGGCCGTGAAGAGCACGGCGAACTCCTGAGCGTCGGCCCCGTCGAGCGTCTCGCCGATCCGTCGGCTGAGGGCGGCCAGGTAGCGAGGATCGACGTGCCAGCCGGCGAGCAGGGACAGCTCGGCGTGGCCGGCCGCGGCGAGCGCGGCCCGGTAGGCGCCGGTCGTCAGGCGCGACGAGTAGGGCGACATGGGCAGCACGACCGTGGCGGGATCGCCGAGCTCGGTCAGGCAGTCGGCGACCGTCGGCGAGCAATAGAGAAAGCCGGGACGCACGCGCACGGCGCCGTCGAGCCGCGCGGCGAGCGCGACCTGCAGGGCGGCGGCCTGACGGCGCGTGATCGCCGGCAGCGGCGAGCCGCCGCCGATCGCCTCGTACCGCGCGACGACGGCGGCCAGCATGCCGGGCGCCGGCTCGGCGCCGGTCAGCGCCGCGACGAAAGGCGCCACGTCGGCCACCGTCTCGGGTCCGCCGAAGGCGAGAAGAGCAACGTCGGCAGCGGGCACGCGCTACCTCTCGCCGATCGCGGGAGCAGGGTGCGCGGCGCCTGTCGCCGGCTTGTCGTGGGTGAGGCCTGTCGCCGGCTTGTCGTGCGCGTCGCCGAACGCGGGTTCGTCGCGCGCGTCGGCGGGCCAGGCGTGCACGAACTCGACCAGACGAGCGATCGCGTCGGGCGGCGTCGCGGGCAGCACGCCGTGGCCCAGATTGAAGATGTGGCCCGGCCGGCCCTGCGCCCGGCGCAGCACGTCGGCGGCGTGCCGCTCGACTTCGTCGGGCGGCCCGAGCAGTACGGCGGGGTCGAGGTTGCCCTGCACGGCGACGCCGTCCCCGAGCTCGCGCCGCGCACGGTCGAGGTCGACGCGCCAATCGAGACCTATCACGTCGCCGCCGGCGGCGTGGATCTCGGAGACCATGCCGGCGGCGCCGGCGGCGAAGTGGATCAGCGGCACGCCGCGACCGCTCACGGCGTCGCACACGGTCTTTGAATGCGGCGCCACGAAGCGGGCGTAATCGCGCGGCCCCAGAGCGCCGACCCACGAGTCGAAGAGCTGGAGCACCTGGGCACCCGCTTCGATCTGGGCGAGCAGGTGGTCCACGGCGGTCTCGGCCAGCAAGGCCATGAGCCGCTCGAAGACGGCCGGCGCGGTCAGCATGAGCGTTTTGGTGCGGGCGTAGTCGCGCGAGTGACCGCCCTCGATGACGTAGCTGGCGAGGGTGAAGGGCGCCCCGGCGAAGCCGATCAGCGGCACCTTGCCGGCCAGTTCGCGCGCCACCAGGCGCAGCGCCTCATAGACGTAGGGGATGTCTGTGCGCGGCGCGCCGACGTGCACGCCCTCGAGGTCGGCAGCGCTGCGCACGGTGTGCTCGATCACCGGTCCGTCGCGCTCGTCGAAGTGGAAGCCGATGCCCATGCCCTCGAGCGGCAGCAGGATGTCGGCGAAGACGATGGCGGCATCCAGGTCGAAGCGCGCCAGAGGCTGCAGGGTCACCTCGGCGGCCACGTCGGGCCGGCGGCACAGCTCGATGAAGGAGAGCTTCTCGCGCAGCCCGCGGTATTCGGGCAGGTAGCGACCGGCCTGGCGCATGAGCCAGATCGGCGTGGCATCGACGGGCTTGCCTATGCAGGCGTCGAGCAGTCGCGTGCGCTGTGGGATAGTCACGTCGATCGTCGCTTTCGTCAGGGCGAGGCGGTGAGCGCTCCCTGGAACGGAACGACTCTATTCTAAGACGGAACCAACGACGGGCGTCAGCGCGGCGAGCAGGCCCCCGCTCAGCGTCACGCGCAGCGGCGCTCGGTGTCGTGGGCAGCGGCGCTGGGTGTCGCGCGCAGCGGCGCTGGGTGTCGTGGGCGGCGGCGCTGGGCCGCGCGCACGGGGGCTCAGCCGCGCGGCCGGTAGCCTTCGCCCAAGGCCGCACGGCGACACGTGCGGCACACGGTGACGTAGCGCGCGGTCAGCGGCGAGACCATGGGAAAGCGCCCCGCGTGGTGGCCCAACGGCTCGCCGCACAGGTCGCAGCGCGCGTACTCACGTGCCACGGCGCCTGTGCCTCGCTTGGCGACCGGCTGCGCGGCGGCCGCGGCCTCGAAGGGCAGCGCGGCTACGTCGGGCCGGGCGGAGACGGGCGTGAGCGCGGGGTTGGGCACCGCGCCAAGCCCGGCTGCTGAAGAGACCAAACCGGCGTGGTATGACGATTGAGAGGCAGACTTGCGAGCCATGTCACACTCCTGTCCGGCGGGGGAGCCGACGCGCCCGCCGGGGGTGGCGGGTAAGCGGCGCGGGTGTTCCGAACGGTGACTCAGAACTACCCGGCGCCTAGCCCCGGCAAACCCTTACCGACGCAGGTCAAAAGGCGACGAAGTCGTCGGGCGCGACCACGATCGGACGT
This sequence comes from uncultured Thermoleophilia bacterium, assembly GCA_964519555.1. Classification (GTDB taxonomy): domain Bacteria; phylum Actinomycetota; class Thermoleophilia; order UBA2241; family UBA2241; genus Bog-752. The sequence continues at coordinate 299 of CAZFJE010000097.1, read as the reverse complement.
CATGCGAGCAGGCGGGGCGGGCGGCGGGCCGCCCCGCCTGCCTTATTCCCACCCCCGAGTGGGATAAATAGTCCTTATTGGACAAATAACTTCTCACTATTCAAGATGACGTGATCGATTTGGACAAAGTGGGGAAGTGATGGCAACGACCACACCCGAGATCGCGGCGGTGAGCGGCGGCGTGCTGCTCTTTCGCAGCTGTCTGATCTCGACCGAATACCCCGGCTGCGAAGCGGCCACCAAATGGCTCTTCGAGCGCTTCGGCATCGAGTACGCCGTGCTGCCCGAACAGACCTGCT
>CAZFJE010000096.1:0-12157 GCA_964519555.1 uncultured Thermoleophilia bacterium | reverse complement strand
GAGCATTCGGCTGTTAACCGAAGGGTTGTAGGTTCGAGTCCTACCCGAGGAGCCAGATTTTCGCCGAAGGCGCGGCGGCCGCAAGGCCGCCGCGCCTTCGGCGCTCAGCGCCTCCGCTTGCCTTCGCGCACCGGGGCCCCTGCTCATCCTCGCGCATCCGATCCTGCTGCTCAGGGACAAGCCTGCCGGCGAGCGCCCGTCCGCGGTTCGAGGGGGGCCGGCGCTGGGTAGAAGGTGGTGCTACGCCGCTTGTCTGGGAGCCGACGGCGACGTTCAAGTTGCAGGAAGAGGGGGGCCGAGACGATGAAGCGAAGGTTGGGGTGGCGGCTGGCCGCGACGGTCACCGTTGCGACGATCGCTCTGCTGGCTGTCGTCGCGCCCGCTTGGGCCCACGAAGCGCGCAACGTGGGGCCCTACCGCTTTCTGGTGGGCTGGGGCAGCGAGCCCGCGTTCGTCGGGCAGGAGAACAGCATCCAGCTCATCCTCACCGACCGTGCGACCGGCAAGCCGGTGCAGAACCCTGGCACGCTCAAGGTGACGGCCGTCTTCGGCACGCAGACCATGGTGTTTCCACTCGAGCCGACGTTCGACCCGGACACCGGCCTGGGCACGCCCGGTGACTATCGCGCCTGGCTGTTCCCGACGGCGCCCGGCGACTATACGTTCCATTTCACCGGCACGATCGGTTCGCAGAAGGTCGACGAGAGCTTCACGAGCGGCCCCACCACCTTCAACCCGGTTCAGGACCCCACGACGGCCGAGTTTCCGCTGCAGATGCCGACCATGACCGAGCTCTCGCAGCGGGTCAGCGTTGCGCTGCCGCGCCTGGCGAGCTCGTCGCAGAACTCACGCGCGCAGCTCTTCGGCATCCTCGGCATGGTCGTCGGCGCGCTCGGCCTGGCCGTCGCGATCGTCGCGATCGCCACCCGAAAACGAGCCTGAGGACGGTGCGCGCCCCGACCCGCGTCGCGGTCCACGTGGGCGCCTTCGTTGCGCTGTTTGTCGGCGTGGCTCTGGTGATGCCGGTGCCGCGGGCCGCGGCGCACGCGCTGCTGACCAGTGCGACCCCGGCCGTCAACGGTACCGTAGAAAGGTCGCCGCAAGAGCTTCTCCTGACCTTCACCGAGCCGGTCGATCCGACCCTGTCGCGTGTTCAAGTGGTCGACACGCGCGGGCGAGCGGTCCCCGGCGTGCTGCCGTCGCGAGCGGTCCCCGGTGACGCGCAGCAGCTCCGCGTACCACTGACTCGCGCTCTGCCACACGGCGTCTACACGGTCGACTGGCAGACCGTCTCGGCGCTCGACGGTCACCTTGCCGAGGGCGCGTACGCCTTCGGCGTCGGCGTCGCCAATGTCGCCAATGTGGCGCCCTTCGGCAAGTACGCGCGTACCTCCCGCTGGTTGACCGGGGCCGCCGCGGCCGGCCGCTGGCTGCTGTGGACGGGGCTCGTCTTGTTGTTGGGAGCGGCCTGCGTGTGTCTGGTCGTGTGGCGAGGGTCGTTTCCCGCCGGAGGCGGAGCGCTCCTCTGGCTCGGCTGGCTGCTCGCCGCGGTGGGCGTGTCGACCGTCATCCTGACCGAGCGCGCCATCGTGCGCGCGCCGTCACTTCTGCCGCTCTTCGAGACGCACGAGGGGATGGTGCTTCTCGGACAGGGCGCGGCCGTGCTGGTCGCCTGCGGTCTGGCCGTCTATGCGGTAAGCGCGCTGCCGGGGCGCGTTACGCTGGCCGTGCTGGCCGGCGCGGCCGCGTTGGCCATGCTGTCTGTCGTTTGGGGAAGCCACGCCAACGGCGTCTCTGTGTATCGGCCCCTCGACCTTGCTCTGCAGTGGCTGCACGTCGTCGCCGTCGGTGCCTGGATCGGTGGACTGGCCTGGCTGCTGCTCGGGCTGCGAGGACTGGGACGGTCCGATCGGGCCGTCGCCGCCCGCCGCTTCTCGACCGTCGCTACGGTGGGTCTGGCCGTCGTCCTGGTCACCGGTCTCTCGCGGGCCGTGGCCGAGGTCGGCACGCCGGCGAACCTTGTGCACACGAGCTTTGGGGTGGTTCTCCTCATCAAGCTGGGACTGTTCTGTGTGCTGGTCGTGCTGGGAGCTCGCAACCACTTCGTGCTCGTCCCTGCTCAGGCGCGCGGCGGCGCGGCGGCTCCGTTTCGGCGGACGTTGCGCGGCGAGCTGGTCCTGGGAGTGGGTATCCTCGCCGTGACGGGCGTGCTCGGCGGCCTTGCGCCGGCGACGTTCGGGACGGCGGCGGCGCGGGCGGCCGCGTCGAGCCGCGTCGTGCTGACGGGCAGCGACTACGCCGCCACAGTCCGCGTGCGACTCGTCGTCAGTCCCGGTATCGTGGGCTCCAACCAGTTCACCGCGACCGTCGACGACTACGCGACGGGGCACCCGCTGAGCGGCGTGCGCAGCGTGAAGCTGGGCTTTTCGCTGCCGGGGCAGGCCGTGGTGCAGGCCTCGACGCTGGCCCTCGGCGGAGGTCCGGGCGGCGTCTGGCGAGGATCCGGGCTCGAGCTGTCGGTCGAGGGGCGCTGGAACATACAGGTGCTGGTCGAACAGACTACGACGGCGGTAGAGGTGCCTCTCGTGATCGACGTCGCTCGATCGGGCACATAGGGGTTCGCCGAAGTCGTGCGCCTGCCGCGACTTGGGTAAACTTGGGCCGATGTTCGCCTACATCACCATCAACATCGACCCCGTGATCCTCCACATCGGCGCGTTCTCGCTACGCTGGTACTCGCTCATCATGGTCGCGGCCACTCTCGTGGGCGCCTTCGTCTTCGCCGGGCAGCTGCGCCGCAAGAAGGTCGAGCCCGGCCATGTCGTCGGCATGCTCGTGGTGACCGTGCCCGCCGCCATCGTCGGCGCCCGGCTCTTCAGCGTGCTCGACAACTTCGGCTACTACTCGCGCCACCTGGTCGCCATCGTCAAACCGCCCTACATCGGTCTGGCCATCTACGGCGTGCTCACCGGCGGCCTGCTCGCCCTCGCCGTCTACTGCCGCGTGAAGAAGCTCCCCGTGCTGCGCGTGCTGGACTGCCTGGCGCTGGCCATCCCGGTCGGCCAGGTCATCGGGCGCTTCGCCAACATCATCAACGGCGACACCTGGGGCTCGCCGACGCGGCTGCCTTGGGGCTTTGTCTACAAGAATCCGCACGCCCTGCTGCCGGCCGACCTGCTCGGCGTTCCGACTCACCCCACGCCGGTCTACGAACAGCTCTGGCTGCTCGTCATGGTCGCCATTCTCTGGTACGCGGTGCCGCGCCTGAAGACCGACGGCATGGCCATACTGCTGTACCTCGGCCTCTACTCGTTCGGACGCTTCTTCATCTCGTTCTACCGGGTCAACAACATCATCGTGCTCGGCCTGCGCGAGGCGCAGATCGTCGCCCTGGTCGTGCTCGTTGCGGTGGGACCGGCGGCCTGGCTGCTGCACCGCCGGGCGCAGCGGGCCGCCGCGGCTGCGGCGACCCCCGCACGGCGCCGGCAGGGCGCCGCCTGACCCAAGCGGATCGTCGCGACCGCGCGCCTACCGCACCGGCGCGACCGCGTGGCTATCGCACCGCGACGCCCTTCTGCGCGGCCGCGGCGGCGATGACGTCGTCGATGCGCTGGGCGGCGCCGTCGGGCAGCGGCAGGGGGTGGTGGGTCGCGAGGATCTCGTCGACCTTCTCGGTGGCGCGCTGCGACTCGGATGTGCCCTCGGCGACCCAGCCGTCGTAGGAGCCGCGCACGAAGAGCTGCGGCAGTTGCAGCTCGCCGCTGCGCAGGAAGCGGCGCATCTCGCGGGCGGCCAGGAAGTGGCCGCCCGGGCCCACGCGCGCCGTGACGTCGACCATGACGTGCTCGTCGTCGAAGGCGACGCCCGCCATCAGGCGCTGGCCCTGGCGGATGAGCTCGGCGTCGAGCACCAGCTTGGGCAGATACAGGAGCTGGGCCGAGTCGAGCATTCCGGCACCGGTCAGCAGGTCGGCGCCGGCGAGCATGGTGCAGTAGGCCATCGGCCCGCCGTCCGAGCCGACCTGTACGCAGAGCTCCTTGGCGTCAGACGACAGGCCGCAGGAGAGCACCGGAAAGCCGTAGTGGCGGCCCATCTCGGTGAGCGCCAGATTGAGCAGGATCTCCTCGGGGCCCGCCGAGGTGTAGGTCGAGGTGCGCATGTCCATGATGCCGGCGTTGCCCACGTAGATCAGCGGGCAGCCCGGCACCGCGAGCTGCAGGATGGCGAAGGCGGCCAGGCCCTCGGCGTTGGTCTGCACGGCGGTACCGGCCAGCGTGAGCGGCGCGGTGGCGCCGGCCATGGCCAGGCTGAAGACGGTGATCGGTACGCCCTGTTCGGCGAGCAGGATGGCCGCCTCGAGGCTGTCGGCGTCGTGCTGCAGCGGGCTCACCGGGCAGTAGACGATCGAGAAGATGGGCCGCTCGGGCCGCCACACGCCACCCGGGCTCGCCGCCGCCAGCATCTCCATGACGAAGGGCACGTCGGCCGGGTCGGTGACCTCGCCCTGCACGTGCTTGGCGCTGCCGGTGAGCATGGCCTGCAGGCCGCGCAGCGACTGCAGGCGCGGCTCCTCGTCGCAGGGGTAGGCGGTGTACCAGAGCACGCCGATCTCGTCGAGGGCATCGGCGACCGTCATGGCGTCGCGCAGGTCGCGGGCGGTCGAGGGGCGGCGCTCGCCGGTGCGGTGATCGAGGCACATGGCGCCCATGCCGTCGTGGGTGGCGAAGGTGCGCGTGTGGTCGAGCAGGGCATCCTTTTCGGGGTCGCGCGCGGCCAGCAGCACGTGCTTGGGTGCGCGGGCGATGGCCGACTCCACAAGATCGCGCGGCAGGCGCACGATCTGTGTGTCGTCGTCGACCGCGGCGCCCGCGCCGCGCAGCAGCGCCTGGGCGCGGGCCAGCGGCACGCGCACGCCGACCTCGGCGAGCAGCCGCAGCGACTGCTCGTGCACGTAGCCGATGGCGGCCTCGTCGAGCATGCTCAGGCGCGGGCGCACCGTGCTCGCAAAGCCGCCGGCGCCGCCCGCGAAGCCGCCCGCGCCCGCGAGCACGCTCGGTACAGCCGCGCCAAGGCCGGTCGTCACGCCGTCGAAAGAGGCGCTCATTCGGTCACCCCCAGAGGTTCGAGTGTCGCGCCGTCTGTCGGCGCCTTCGTCGGCGATGCGGCCGCGAGCAGGTCGGCATCGCCGACGATGCCGCGCGCGAGATTGCGCTTGCCGACCGCCCAGAAGATGAGGCAGCCGGCTCGCGCTGGCGAGCCGGCTGCGCGCTCAGTCCGCGACGACACGCTCAGGCGACGCCGACCAGTCGGTCCGTTTCTTCGACGATGCCGTGGATGGCCGCTTTGACGTCGTCGTCGAGCGGTGTCGGCCGGTACTCGGCGATCACCTCGCGCGCCTCGGCCAGGCAGCGGGTGTGGAGGTCGGTCGAGCCGCGCGCCTCCCACTCCTCGCGTACGCGGCGGTCGAGGAACCGCGGCTGTGAGAGCTCACGCATGTGGTGCAGGGTGGCGTCGAGCGAGAGAAAGTCGCCGAACGAACCCACGCGGGCGATGTCGTCGACGGCCAGCGTCTCGTCTGAGATGGTGATGCCGCCGATGCAGTGCTTGATCATGCGCGCGAACTCGTTGTCCATGACGAACTGTCCGCAATCGAAGGTGACGCCCGACTCGATCATTCCCGAACCGTAGATCAGGTTGGCCCCTGCCAACGCTGCCATGATGCCGGTGAGGGTCTTCTCGTGCCCCGCCTGGGCGTCACTGAGCTTCGCATCTGCCTATAAGCCGGCCACGAAGCTGGGCAGCAGGTAGCGCTTGGCCATCTGGGCCACGGCGGCGCTGATCATGGCGAGTTCGGGCGAGCCCACGCAGGCGGCCGCGAGCTTCAAGTCCATGGCCGTCGTGGAGCTGCCGTAGATGCAGGGCGCGCCGCGCTCGGTGAGCTGCGCCAGGGTGATGCCCGAGAGCACCTCGGCGTTGTGCGTGACGAGCGTGCCGGCCAGGGTGACCGGTGACGAACCGCCGGCCATGGCCATAGAGAGGATGTTGTTGGGAATCCCCCAGCGGGCCGTCTCGATGATCACCTCGGTGGCCTCGTGGGGCAGCTTGAGCGGGCTCACGGGGCAGACGCCGTTGTAGACGATGGGGCGGCGGCGCAGTTCGTCGGCGCCGCCCACGATCTCGGCGGCCATGTGGAAGATGGCCCTCGTCTCGGTGCGCGACAGCGGCCCTATGCCGATCGGCTTGGTCGTGTTCAGGTACTGCATCTCGGCGTTGTGCACGGCGCAGGTCTCGGGCGGCACGTCTTTGGCGCCCACGGCGATCTCGAAGGTCTCGATGTCGGAGAGGTAGTCGTTCAGGCGGGCGATGTCGGCGATGTCGGCCTTGGTCGAGTCGCGGATCTCGCCGGTAGCCGGGTCGACCACGCGGATGCCCTCGCTGAAGTTGGTGAAGGCCACGCGTCCCGGCTGCAGCACGATGTCGTTCCTGGGGTCGCGTCCGCAGAGGGCGAACGTGCCGGGCGCCGAGCGGATGGCGTCTTCGACCACGTGCGGCGGCAGGCGCACGACGTGGGTCTCGCGATCGACGGCGCAGCCGCCGTCGGCAAAGATGTCGAGCGCCTCGTCGGCTTCGACGAACACACCGGTGCGCTCGAGCACCTCGAGCGTGGCGGCGTGGATGTCGTCGAGCTCGGAATCGTTGAAGACGTTGAGGCTGAAGCCGCCGCCGCGCGGCCGGCCGGCGAACAGGTTGCGTTTCACGCAGGGACCTCCGCTTTGGGTGCGAACGCGCCGGTCGACCGCGTTGCGGGGCGGCCGACGTGCTCGCGGAACTTCTCGACACAGTTGATGGGCACGTCGAGGACCTCGGCGATGTGGAACTTGGCCTCGATCGCGCCGGGCTCGCCCGGGTACGTGAGCTCCTGGACCGGGATCAGACCGAGCCCGAGCTCGCGCCGTACGTCGTGCATGACGAGCGGGTCGGAGAGATCGTCGGTGCTCACGCCGAGCCGCTCGGCGACGTGGGCCTTGGCATCGTCCAAGCGCATTCCCCGGGTCATCTGCATGCGGGCCACCAGATCTCCAGCGGCGCGCATGCCACCCATTCCCGAGGCAAGCGCATGGGTGCAGGCCATGCCGAGCGGGTCGCCGACCCCTACCTACAAGCCGTCGAGGCGGCCCACCGTGCGCATGGCGTGCGAGACCCGCGCCACGGCGTCGGCCGGCGGGTAGGGCGTCATGGGCACGCCGCCCACCCCCATGCCGGCGTTCATGTGCACGGGGATCGGCGACTCGGCGACGCAGGGTTTGACGATCGTCAGCGCCCGGGCCACGTTCCAGGCGACCGACTTGGTGGTGTTGACGTTCACGGCCGGCCCGAAGACGGTGACGCCGGCCTCGGCGGCGAGCTCGACCAGGTCGCGCGGCCACAGGCCGGCCAGGCGCCGGCCGTGGAACTCGAGCTCGCCGTGCATGCCGAGCACGAACTCGCTGGCCATGCCGAGCTCGATGCCGACATCGGGATGTCTGCTCTTGATCTCCTCGACGGCCCGCAGGGCTGCCAGCAGGTCGGCGTCGCCGGCGGCGCCGGAGGTGTCGAAGTCGAGACCGTCGGCGCCGGCCTCGATCATGCCCTCGGCGACGAAGACCATGTCGCGCACGGCGTGCTCCATGGCCTCTTCCTGGGCGGCCCGGGCCTCGTCGATGCGGCCCAGCGGCAGCAGTTCTGACCAGTTGGCCACCGGGCCGTCGGGCCGCGAATAGCGTCCCAGGTCGGGCATGGCGCCGTACTGCAGCGGCGCGACCAGATTGAGCTGGGCGGTCTTCATGACCTGCTGCTCGAACGAGAGGATCGTCTTGATCGCCTTGTAGGAGTAGTCGATGTGATAGAGCTCGAGGATGTCGGCGCCGCGATGGCTCTGGTAGCTGTAGAGCTCGTCGACGCGCGTGCCCGAGTCGAGGTTGCCCGAACCGTCGCACGACAGCACGAGCTCGTCGCCGATGTCGACGGCCGAGAACCTGGCGCTCGACGAGAAGATCTCGCCCAGCTGCTCGAGCTCGTCGGGCTCGAGTGGTGGCACCTTGGCCCGCTTGGCGCCCAACGCCGTGCCCTCTTCGAGGTCGGCGCGGATCTCACTGGGCGTCATACGCACGAGCGAACCGTCGGCCAACCGCGTCGTCACGCTGCGCTCCATCGTCCCCCCTCCGGCTCGTATGGGCCCCGACGTGCGGGCCGGACAAGCCCCCGATTAAGTCAGTCGGATGAATGATTGCGGTGACAGTCTACGAGCTCACATGGGACTGTCAAGTGCCGCGAGCCGGGCCGGTATATACTCGCCGGGCCAAAGGGAAGGAGGGTCGCCGATGTCGCACGAGAAGAGCACACGCCGCTGGGACGTGGGTCGCCGTCCGGCCGCCGGCGCCGACCCCACCGCCGACCTGGCGCCCACCGCTGCGCGCATCCTCGAGGCCAGCAAGCGCCTGCTCGACGAGAAGGGGTTCTCCGGACTGACCTTCGAAGCGATCGCCGCCGAGGCTCACGAAAACAGAGCCAGCATCCGCTATCACTTCGGCAACAAGGCGGGGCTGATCGAAGCCCTGGCCGACTCGGTGGTCCACGACGACAACGTCGCCCTGCTCAAAGCGTTGCGCAAACCCGGCGCGGGCGGCGCTGACCATGTGGCGATGCTGTTCACCATGCACCGGCGCTCCACCAAGGCGCAGCACGGCTACCGTCGTTTCTGGGACCTCTTTCCGCAGCTCATTCGCGACGAGGAGCTGCGACCCCGCATGGCCGAGCTGTATCGCTGGTACCGCGACCTCGACGAGTGGGCGCTGGCGCCCGACGCCGACGCCCGCCTCAAACGCGAGCTCGACCCGCTGGCCGCCCTCACGGTCGCCGTGTGCGACGGGCTGGCCGAGCAGATCGCCGCCGACCGCGACTTCGACGTCGACGCCGTGTTCGACTACTGGGAAGGCGTGGTGCGCGAGCTCCGTGACCGCGCCTTCCGCGCAGCCGGGCTTGAGCCCGGCGAGCCGCGGCCGCCGCGTCCCTGAGGGCCGCCGTGTCCCTGAGGGCCGCCGCCGCTGGCCGCCCTCCGCTTACCCCAGGATGAGGCGCTGCGGGTCGACTTCGTCGCGCAGGATGCGCAGCTCGTCGGGGGTCGGTGGCACGGCGTCGACGGCGCGCGAGGTGTCGAGCGCGAACCCGGTGTTGGCGACGACGTGGGCGTCGCTCACGCCGGGGTAGCGCTCGGCCAGGTACATCTCGTGGGTGGTCTCGTCGAACTTGAGCACGCAGAGGTCGGTGACCACGGCCAGCGGACCGCCGCGGCGAAAGCCGGCGTTGTGGCGGCTTTCGCCGCCCTCGAGCCAGCCGGGGCTCGTGAGGTAGTCGAGGCGTTCCACGAACTTGCGCCGCCCGTGCTGCATGAAGACGATGAACGCCGAGGCCAGCGAGGCCGCGTCGCTGGCGCCGCCGCTGCCCGAGAAGCGCACCGTGGGGTGGTCGTAGTCGCCGATGCAGGTCGAGTTCAGGTTGCCGTACCTGTCGATCTGGGCGGCGCCCAGAAAGGCGATCGTGTGCAGCCGCGGGCTGGCGATGTACGAGAACGCCTCGATGATGCCGGCGTTGATGCAGGTGCCGTCCATGACGCGCGAGTCGGCCACCGCCAGGGGGATCTCGTCGAGCGACGGGTCGATGCCTCCGGTCTCGACGAACACCACGGCGCCCGGGGCGTGGATGCGTTTCGCGCAACCGGCCGCCAGCAGCGCCACCCCGGTACCGGCGAACAGGATGTCGCCGTTCGACACGAAGCGCCCGGCGGCGATCGCCATCATCTCGCGTGGGGTGAAGGGCTGATCGGGCGTCTGCGCGCCGGCCGCCTGCTGCGCGTCGGTGTGTGCTCGCTCGCTCATCGCCTCACCGCCTGTCCAGACCGATGGCGTAGCCGCGCACCGGGTCGGCCTTGATGCGCGCGAGCTGCTCGGCGCCGATCTTGGCCAGGTACTCGTCGTGGTCGGCCACGCTGTAGACCCACTCGTCGAGAAAGGTCGCCCAAGCCTGGTCGTCGCGCGCGGCGCGCGCGTAGCTGTTCAGAAAGCCGGGGTCGTAGTCGTAGAAGAAGCGGCAGGCGGTGGGGTGGGCGCCGTGCGGCACGCACACGACGGCATCGACCAGGAAGGGCGGCAGCGCGTTCTGGTCGGGGTCGGCACGCAGGGTGGCGGCCGGCACGATCTCTTCGCAGGTCACGACGACCGCCTTGGAGGCCTTGGCCTGCTCGAGGTCGGCGAACGTCAGCCCCTTGATGCGCACGGTGCCGTCGTCGCCCACGGTCTGCGCGTGCAGCACGGTCAGGTCGGGGGTGAGGGCGGGCAGCAGCACGACGTCGCCGCCCGGGCCGCGCCGGTCGCTCGCTTCGTCCGCGCGGCCGCCCTCGTCGAGCGCGCCGTCCGCGCGGCCGCCGTCGTCGAAGGGGTCGGGCATGACGATGAGCTTCTTGTCGGGCAGGCCGTGCGCGGCGCGGTAGGCCGCCGAGAAGCCTTGTCGAGCGACGAGGTCGGTGTGCAGGCCGGACTTGGTGGGGATGAACGGCACGTTCAGCGCTCCCGCCAGGAAGCGCAGCGCCATGTGGTAGTTGGAGTAGTCCTCGACGGCGACCTCGCCACGCTCGACGGCGCGGCGAAAGCGCACGCAGGTGGGGGCAAAACGGCCGTTGCCGCCGTAGGCGACCTCGATGCGGCTCACGCAGCCGGCTCCGACCAGCGTGTCGAGCCCCTGACCGTTGGAGTGCGCCACGAGGTGCAGGCCGCGCACGCGGCGGCGCGCCATCTCGTAGACGAAGGCCATGGGGTTGCGGTTGATGGTGAAGCCGCCCAGGGCCACCACGGCGCCGTCGTGCGCGAAGCGCTCTACGGCGTCGCCTAAGGTCGTGAGCTTGCCGTCGATGTCTGACGCCGCAGTCACTGCCTACCTTTCGAAGAGTCGCAGTCGCCGCCGCGGGCGCTCGGGTGGTCGCAAGAATGCGAAAGCCCCCAGGCAGCCGTGCGCGCTCGCTGGGGGCCCGTGGCCGTGCTGGACGGCCGGCGAGACGGCGTCGTCCGGGCTACGGATGCAGCACTGCAATCCTACCGCGCGCCGGCGGCGGCGCAAGGCCGGGGCGTTCGCCGCCCCCGCCGCCGGCGCGCGGGGGCTCGCCCCCCCCCAGTTGCTCGCCGGCGCCGGCGCCGGCCCACTGGCGTGGCGCCGGGCCGGGTGGGGTAGAAGGACGTCGCCTGACCGGTGCTTCAGGGACGGGCGGCCGCAAGGTCGTTCCGTCCCTCTTGCGTATGGTCGGGTAGACTACGAGCGTCTTGGCGCGGCCAGGGGGCCGCGGGCTCGGAGGTGACGTTCTGCCGACTTATCTCTTTTCGGGGTACGCGCGTCTGCCGCAGGACGTCTCGCACCAGAACATCAATCGCCGCGTGGGCATCGTGGTCGAGCTCGACCAACGCGGCGTGGTCACCGCCTGCTCGAGCACGCTGCTCATGGACCTCGCTCGCGACTTCTTCGCGCGCCTGCTGATCGGCCGCTCCCTGGTCACCGAACGCACCGAGATCGAAGCCGACATCCACACCTTCTACCTGGGCCACTCCCAGGCCGCGCTGCTGTTCGCCCTGCATCAGGTCTTCGAGGCCGTCGACCTCTCGACGGCGCCGTTCGCGGCCGGGGGGCGCCCGGCCGGGGGCTCCGCGCCGAGGGGCGCACAGGCATAGCTCGAGGGACTGCTCGCCGCCGCCCGAGGTTCACGCGCTTGTGGCTCGGGCGCGCGTCGTCGTCGTAGCCGGGGTGGCCGCGACGGACCGCCGGCTCGGACCGCGCGGGACGCGCCGTCACATTGTGGGCGGTGCGACGGCCCGTATATGATTCATCGTGCTGCACACATGGCTCGGCACGACCTTTCCGGTCGGCGCCGCGGCGGCCATGAGCCCCCAGCGAGCGCACACGGCGCGTCTCTGGGGGCGTTCTTGCTTTTCGGGGGGCGCCGGCGCGCGAGGGCGAGCAAGAGCGCGGCCGGTCGCCGGTCGCGACAAGGAGGAGCGCATGGACTTCAGGTACTCGACCGAGCAGAACCTCTACCGCCAGGCCATCCGCGAGTGGCTCACCAAGAACCTCGAGCCGC
>CAZFJE010000095.1:0-12204 GCA_964519555.1 uncultured Thermoleophilia bacterium | reverse complement strand
GCGTGATGGCGAGCTCGACGTGGTTGGGCGCCTCGACGCTGGCCGGTTCGCCGTTCAGCGACAGAAGCTGGACCTCCTGGTTCTCGACGACCCACTGCAGAGCCGCGCTGGCGGTCGCCGGGCTCAGCGTGACCTGCTCGAACGTGGCCGGGTCCATGAGCACGACCTCGTCGTCGGTCGAGTACAGGTAGGTCATGGCCTGCGACTGCGTGTGGATGCGATCGAACTTCTCGCCCGAGCGGAAGGTCCGTTCGAGCACCGCCCCGGTGGCGATGTTGCGCACCTTGGTGCGCACGAAGGCGCCGCCCTTGCCCGGCTTGACGTGCTGGAACTCGACGATCGTGAAGTTCTCGCCGTCGATCTCGATCGCCATGCCGTTCTTGAACTGACTTGTGGATACTACTTCGGCCATAGATCTGTCTCTCTAGCTGCTCGGTCGGGACTGTGAAGCCGGCACGACCACGGTGGTCGTCCCCCTCTTGAAGTCGGCACCACATGATACACGAAAGCCGCGCCGGCAGGCCCCGATGCGCGGGCCCGCCTGCCCACCGCCAGCGCACCCCTAGACGACGCGCAGCTCTTTGGGAAACAGCGTGAGCCGCTCGCAGCCGTCGGCCGTGACCACCACCGTGTCCTCGATGCGCACGCCGAAGCGGCCCTCGAGGTAGATGCCGGGCTCGACGGTGACGACCATGCCGGGCGCGAGGCGCTCGCGGCTGCGCTTGCCGACCCGCGGCTTCTCGTGGATCTCGAGGCCCACCCCGTGACCGGTGCCGTGGCCGAAGTGTTCGCCGTAGCCGGCCCGTTCGATCACGTCGCGAGCGGCGGCGTCGACTGCTCCGCAGGCGACGCCGCCGCGCACCGCCTGCAGGCCCGCGAGTTGCGCCTCGAGCACGATGTCGTAGACGGCACGCTCCTCGCTTGCCAGACGACCCGCCGCGAAGGTGCGCGTGATGTCGCTGTGGTAGCCGTCGAGGCGCGCACCCATGTCGACGACCACCAGGTCGCCGGGGGCGACCACGGCATCGCCGGGGATGGCGTGCGGCAGCGCCCCGCGGGCCCCGGTCGCGACGATGGTAGCAAAGGCGACGGCCTCGGCGCCGCGACCGCGCACGGCCTGTTCGACGGCCCACGCCACCTCGCGCTCGGAGCGTCCCCGCAGGCCTTGGGCGACGACCTCTTCGAGCGCGGCGTCGCCGATCGCCGCCGCCGCACGCAGGAGCCGCAGCTCGCCTGGGTCTTTGACCTGGCGCAACGCACTCACGCGGTCGCCGATGTTGACGAGGCGGCCGCCGAACAGGCGGCGCAGGCAGCGGTACCCGGCGTAGGCCACGACATCGCCTTGGAACCCCAGGCGGCGCGCGCCTTCGGGGCGCCCGTCGGCCGCCGTCCAGGCCGCCAGCGCATCGGCAAGCAGGGCCGCGCCGCCTTCGCTGCGCACCAGGGCGACGTCGCCGCCGACCTCGTCTGAGATCTGGCTCCAGAAGCGCGAGTCGCTGCAGATGAAGGCGTGCTCGCGGCTCGCCAGCAAGACGGCGTCGTCGCCGCGAAAGCCCGAGAGATAGCGCACGTCGGCCGTCGACGACAGCAGGACCGCGTCGAGGTCCCGGTCGCCGAGCAGCCGGCGCAGCGCGGCAAGCCGCTCGTTCATAGGCCAAGCACCTCCGCAAGTGAGTCGACTGCCTCGAGATACCCGTCGAGGCCCTTTCCCGACACGCGCACGGCGGCGAGCTCGGCGACCACCGAGCGCGAGCGCCACTCCTCGCGCGCTTCGACGTTCGACAGGTGCACCTCGGCGACCGGACAGGCGACCAGCTCGAGGGCGTCGTGCAGCGCCCAGCTGTAGTGCGTCCAGGCGCCGGGATTGATGAGGACGGCGGCGGCGGGCTCGTCGCCGCGGGCGATGTCGTGCAGACGTTCGACGAGCTCGCCCTCGTGGTTTGTCTGATAACAGCGCACCTCGAAGCCGCGCGCGGCGCCGTGGGCCGTGACGCGCGCGCACAGCTCGGCCAGCGTGAGCGTGCCGTAGTGCTCGGCGGCGCGCCGCCCGAGCATGTCGAGATTGACGCCGTGCAACAGCCAGAGCACCTTCATCGGTCGAGCAGCCAGGTGATCGCCTGCGCGCGCAGGTCGCCGGGCACGATCACACCCGTGACCGGCCGGCCGATGTCGGCCAGCAAGACGAAGCGCGCCTCGCCGGCGGCGACCTTCTTGTCGCGCGCCACCAGGCGGGCGACGTCGTCGCCGGCCACGCCCCGCAGTCGTTCGGGCAGCCCCGCGGCCGACAGCAGCTTCTGCCCGCGCGCCGCCGCCGCCGCATCCAGGCCCTGCAGCCGCTCCGACAGCCAGAGCGTGGCGCGCAATCCCAGGCCGACGGCCTCGCCGTGCGAGTAGCGCTCGTAGCCGCCGGCGACCTCGATGGCGTGGCCGATCGTGTGCCCCAGGTTGAGCATGGCGCGCGCGCCGCTGGTCTCGCGCGGATCGCGGCCCACCACCTCGGCCTTGAAGCGCACCTCGGCCTCGAGCAGGCGCGGCTCGGGCCGCGCCGCGTGCGCGACCCCGGCCTCGGTCAGGGCGAACGTCGGGCCGCCGGCGAGCAAGGCATGCTTGACGATCTCGGCCCAGCCGCCGCGCACCTCGCGCGCGGGCAGGCTCGCAAGAGTGTCCACGTCCTCGAGCACCAGACTGGGCTGATAGAAGGTCCCCAGGTAGTTCTTGCCCTCGCCCAGGTCGACGGCGACCTTGCCGCCCACGGCGGCGTCGACCATGGCGAGGATGGTGGTCGGCGCCTGGATCAGGCGCATGCCCCGCAGGAAGGTGGCGGCGGCGTAGCCGGCGAGGTCGCCGATCACCCCGCCGCCCAGGGCGACGACCGCGTCGCTGCGCGCGACGCCCAAGGCATAGAGGCGGTCGTAGAGCGTGGCGAGCACGGCGGGACTCTTGGTCTGCTCGCCGGCCGGCAGCACCGCCGTCGACACGCGCCAGCCGGCGGCCCCGAGCGCGACCGTCGCGCGCTCCAGATACAGCGGCGCGACGTTCGCGTCGCACACCACCAGAGCCTGGGCGACGGCGGGACCACAGAGCTCGCCGAGCCTGTCGAGCAGGCCCGCGCCGATCTTCACCTCGTAGGCGTCGCCGCCGGCGACCACGGCCACGGTCAGGGCTTCGGCCGGCACGGCGGCGCCGGGGGCGGTCATGCGGCCACCGCGGCGAGGACCTTGTCGGCCACCCAGGCGAGGCGCTCGTGGCCGGCCGTGCGCACGACCTGCGTCGCGGCCTCGTCGTAGAGAGGGCGGCGCGCCTCGTAAAGCGCCGCGAACAGAGCCTCGTCGTGCGCCAGCGGGCGGGCGCTCGTGCGCGTGCGCGCGAACAGCACGCGCGGCGGCGCATCGAGCCACACGACGTGCGGCAGGCGGCGCAGCGCCGCACGCACCTCGTCGATGGTGACCGCGCCGCCGCCGAGCGCCACGACGCGCGCACCCTCCTCGGCCGCGTGCAGCTCGTCGAGCACGACGGCCCCCTCGATGGCGCGGAACCCCTCTTCGCCGCGCTCGGCGAACAGGTCGGCGATGGCACCGTGCCGGGCGCTGATGACCTCGTCTGTGTCGACGAACGGTATGCCGAGGCGCTGGGCGACCAGGCGTCCGATGCGGCTCTTGCCGGCACCCATGAAACCGACCAGGGCCAGGCTGCGCGCGCAGGCCGGCGTGGGCGTCACAGGCGTCGCAGGCCGGCGCGGAACGTGGCCACGGCGGCCGCGAGCTCGGCGGTCGTCTCGCCGCCGAAGCGTTCGAGGACGGCCGTCACCAGGCAGAGCGCCACGGCGGCCTCGCCGACGACGGCGGCGGCCGGCACCGCGCACACGTCGCTGCGCTCGACGTGCGCATCGACGACCTCATGCGTACCCAGCCGCACGCTGTGCAGTGGGCTCATGAGGGTCGCGATGGGCTTCATGGCGGCGCGCACCACGATGGGCAGTCCCGTCGAGATGCCGCCCTCTACCCCGCCGGCGCGGTTGCTGGCGCGTCCGTAGCCTTCGTCGTCGGACCACACGATCTCATCGTGCACCTGCGAGCCAGGCAGGCCTGCCGCGGCGAAGCCCAAGCCGACCTCGACGCCCTTGATGGCGGGAATCGCGAACAGAGCGGCCGCGAGCCGGGCGCCGAGGCGGCGGTCGCCCTGCGCGTAGCTCCCCACTCCGGGCGGGAACCCGTACGCCACGACCTCGAAGACGCCGCCCAGCGTGTCGCCCGCCTGCCCGGCCGCCGCGATCGCAGCGCGCATCGCGGCGCTCGCGCCGCCGTCGAGGCAGCGCAGCGGGTCGGCGTCGACCTCGGCGAAGGCTGCCCCCGTGGACGGAGTAGCGACGGTGGCCGTGGCGTCGCCGACCGCCACGACGTGACTTCGCACCTGGCAGCCGAGGGCCGCGAGCAGCTGCCGAGCGACGGCGCCGCAGGCGACTCGCGCCGCCGTCTCGCGCGCGCTGGCGCGCTCGATGACGTCGCGCAGGTCGTCGGCGCCGTAGAGCTGAGCGCCCGGCAGGTCGGCGTGGCCGGGCCGCGGCACGCGCACCGGATCGGCCGGCGTGGTCGTGGCCTCGACGGCCATCGTGTCGGACCAGGTGGGGGCGTCGCGGTTGGCGACCGCGAGGGCGACCGGCGCTCCGGTGGTGCGCCCGTAGCGCACACCGGAGCGTATGGTGACGCGGTCGCGTTCGATCTGCTGTCGCGCGCCGCGCCCGTACCCCAGCTGGCGGCGGGCGAGGTCGGCGTCGATGGCGGCCGCGTCGAGCGCGAGACCCGCCGGGCAGCCTTCGATGATCGCGGTGAGCTCGCGACCGTGCGATTCGCCGGCCGTGAGATAGCGGAAGGTCGTCATGCCCGCTACCTTACACGCCACCGCAAAGCAGAGACAATGAGGGCGGGCTGCTCGTGAGCAGCCCGCCCTCATGCGGTGCGCTGGTTTTCGGCGTCGGGGCCGGCTACTTCGCGACGGACTGTCCGACGTGGAGGGTGATCTGCACATCGGCGTGCAGGATGGTGACGGTCTGGGCCGGGGCGTTGATGCCGATCACCTTGATCTGGCCCCAGGACGTGCTCGTGACCTGGCCCACCGTGCGGGCCGCGAAGGTCGTGCCGTCGACCGTGATGGTCGCGCTCGGCACGCCGTTGCTGGTCTCGATGCTGAGCGCCTGGATGTTGTGCCCCGCCGGCGAGTTGGACGTGCCGCTCGACCCGGTGCTGCTCGAGGTGCCGCTCGTGGCGCCGCTCGACGAGCTGCTGGAGCCGCCCGTGGAGTAGCTGATGTGCACGACCGTGACGTAGTAGACCTTCGGCGTGGCCGAGCCGTTCACGAGCGTGACCTGCGTGGGCGTCGAAGCCTGCGCGACCGTGAAGGTCTTGGTGCTCGTGCCGGAGCCGACGGTGTAGCCGTTAAGCAGCTCGAAGGTGACGCCGCTCGAGTCGATCGAGCGGATCTTGAAGGTCGAGCCGCCCGGTGGCAGCTTGTCGCCCACCTTCTGGTCGATGTAGGTAGCTCCGACCGCGCCCGATTTGACGGTGATGTCGGCCGACACCGCTTTGGGCGTGGGCGACGAGGTCGATGAAGGATTGGGCGAGGTCGATGACGTCGGGGTGGTCGTGGTGCCGGTGGTGCCGCCGCTCGGCGCGCTGGTAGCCTGAATGAAGGGGTTGCGGCTGGTGAACTGGTCGAGCGTGGGCTGCTGCTTGGCGGGATCGGCCGCCGTCGCCGCGCTGCCCGTCGACGAGGCGACAGTCGAGGTGTCGGCGAGACCGGCGGCCGCCGGGTTGCCGGCGCCGTAGGTGCCCAGGGCGGTGGCGCCGCCGTGACCGTGGACGGCCACGATGGAGGCCACTGCGATGGCAGCGACGACGACGATCGCCAGGATGGCGTTGGATTTGCTGGTGGTCATCATTGCGCACCTACCGTAGCGCCGGCGGGCGTCCACTGATACCCGTTGATCGTGACCAGGACGTCGAGGTCGGGCCAGTCCTTGCCGGTGAGTTTGGTCTTTGACAGGGTCAGGTTGACGACCGAGAACATGCGACCCGTCACGAGGAACTGACCGTTGCGATAGGCGACATAGTTCTCGAGCCTGTAGAGGAAGTCTTCGACATCGAAGTAAGCGCCGTCGAAGTGCAGGTTGATGGGCTGCACCGAGAAGGGCACGCCGGCGGCGGTCGGCATGGGGGTGACGCCCAGCGGGGCCAGGCCCGAGGCCTGCGCCGTGGTGGTCAGCGCCACGATGAACGACGGGATGGCAGATTCAGAGGGCACGACCTGGTGAAGCTTGATGAGGTCGGCTTCGGCCTGCGGAGCGGCGTTCTTGAGCGGGGTGAGCTGCCGGATCTGGAGCTGCGTCTGCGTCAGGGTGCTCTGCTGGGCGATCAACTGGGTGTTGAGCGTGGCGACCTTCTTGTGCTCTGGACCGTACAGGAAGAAGAACCAGAGGACGCCGACCACCACCGCCACGACAGCGACGATGATGTAGAACTCACGTCCGCGCAGCTTCATCACTGCCCACCTCCCATGGTGATCGACGGCGCCGTGGGGGCCAGCGGCGGCGTGGTCGCGAAGGGCCGGAGATTGGCGGTGATGGTGTACGCCAGGTCGTTCGGGAAACCAGGGACGGCGACTGCCGACGTCAGTTTGATGTTCATGAGCTGCGGCATGAGGCCGAGCTGGGTGAGCATCGTGGCCACCAGATCGTGAGAGGCGTACAGGGAACTGCCGTTCGAGTCGCCGGTGAGAGTGAGGTCGGTGCTCGCTCCGAAGGTCGTTGTTGCGGCCGCCGCTGCAGCGGTGTCGTTCGAGCCGGCGACCATGTAGGGCGGCACGGTCAGGGTGAGCTGCGTCAGCGACACGTTCGCCGGGATCAGCAAGGCGATCTCTTCGAGGACGTTGGAGACGACGACCCGCGAGTTCAGGATCTGCGCGGCCGTCGTCGCCATGGCCTGGCGCTGTATCTGCATGGTCTGGTAAGGCCGTAACGCGGCGAGTTGCACGTTGCCGACGTCGATCTGAGCCGCTACGTTATTGATTTGCGTCTGCGTGTTCTGCACCTGCCGGTACGACATGAAGTAGACCGCGCCGAGTGCGACCACGAGGACGATGAGTCCGACGATGGCCAGCAAAAGGCCCTGCTCGCGCGCGGCCCTTGATCGTTCTTCTGGTGGTAGCAGGTTGATGCGCGTCATGGCGGCCTACCCCTCGTCGTCGAGTGCCAGCCCGATGGCGATCGCCAGACGCGGCGCCATCCACTCGAGCTGCACTTCGGTCAGTTTGGTCTTGTTCTCGCCGACCTCGCGCAGGGGGTTGCCGATCTCCACCGGGAGATGCAGGGCTTGCGAGAGGCAGTAGGCGACGTTGCGGGTGAGAGCGCCGTCGCCCGTGACGACCAGTCTGGAGATCTCGCCCATGTGTTCCTGGGTGTGGTAATAGTCGATCGAGCGGCGCAGTTCGTCGGAGAAGGGCTCGAAGGCCCGCTCGAAGGTCTGATGGATCTCAGCTTGAGCCTCGGGCGTGAGGTCGCTGGGCTCGTCGGCCTGTTCGCCGCCGAGTCCGACCTGGATACGCAATGCTTCGGCCTCTTCGAACGAGACCGCGCGATGCTGCATGAGCGACTGAGTGAGCGCCTCGGCGCCGACGTTTATCACCCGGGTGAACTGCGTGACGCCGGCCGCGGCGACGACCAGGTTGGTGATGCCGCCGCCCATGTTGACGAGAGCGACGACTTCGGCGCCGTTGCCGTCGGGCGCGCCCTGGTCGATGAAGCTGGGCCTGGGCGCGAGCGCCCGCACCATGGCGAACGCCTGCAGGTCGATACCGCTGATGACCAGGCCGGCTTTCTTTGCGACGTTCACGAACTGGCGGACCATCTCGCGTTGCGCGGCGACCAGCAGGATCCGCTGTTTGATGGTGCCGTCGTCGGCGGCGTGCGTCGAGAGGACCTTGTAGTCGAGGATGGCCTCGTCGACGGGGATGGGGATGTGCTCCTGGGCCTGGAACTCGACTGCGGCCCGCAGCTCTTTCTCGTCGATCTGAGGAAACTCCATGGTGCGCACCACGATCTTCTGGTTGGCCACACCAAGTTCGACGCTCTTGCTTGCGAAACCGCCCTCTTTCCAGAGGATTTTGAGTTCGTTGGCCAAGCCGTCCTGATCGACGACCTCGCCCTCGAACACGAGTCCCTCGGGAAGTCCGCGGATCGCAGCATGCGTCAGCACGTTGTGCTGCTTTCCGGGTTTGACCTGGACGGCAGCTATGGAGGACTGCTCCAGATCAAGACCCACACGCATTCCGTTCTTCGCCATGACCTACCCCGTTCGCCTCTATTCTCCAGGCAGTTTGTCGGCACGTTCCGCACCGCGCTTTAGGTCAAAGATCGGCGTCGGCCCCGCGGCGGCGCCCGCCGCGGCCTGGGGCGGGCGTCGGCGGTGCGCGCCCGGGAGGCTCACCAGCGCCACCATACGTCGCGCACGTCGGCGCTGCCCGGAGCGGCCGCGGCACTCGCCAGGCCGCTTGCGTCGACCGTGAGCGGCGCGCGCACGACCAGGCGCCCCGCATACAGGCCGCCGGCGACGCTGAGCGGCCCACAGACCGTGAGGGTGCCGGTCACCACCAGAGCGCCCTCGAACGCCGTGGTGGAGCTCAGCGCCCCGCCGCCGACGTTGCAATCGCCGAGCACGACGACCGTGAGCGGGCAGGCCGGCGTCGCGAGCCGGTTGCCGGACAGCTCGAGCGCCGAGCCACCGGCGTCGACCACGTAGATGCCGCCGCCGGCCGGCGCCGCGGCGCCGCCGGAAACGCCCGGAGCCGTGTGGTCGAGCAGGGTGAGGTCGAGGCCGTAGGGCCCCAGGGCGGCGCCCGGGTCGGCGCTGTGGCAAGCGAGTGTCCCCAGGCTCGCGGCGCTGGGCGGCGCCACAAGGTCGGCCGGCGGCACGACGCCGGCGTCGGCGTCTGTGTCGGCGGCCGGGGCGCCGGCCGTGGCGTGTTCTTCGGCGCCGCCTGAGAAGATGTGCCCGACGGCGTGCACGGCGTTCTGTTCGTACAGGCCGCCGTACGCGAGGTCGGCGCCGGGTGACAGGGTCGCCCATTCGCGGCCGGTGACGTCGGCGCCCGCGTACAGGCCGCAGCCTTGCAGGCTCGTGTCGGCCTGCAGAACGGCGTCGGCGCCGACGACCAGGCCGCGGGGAAGGGCGTCGGGGCTCGACAGGGCGGTGACGCTGACGGTGCGCCGCGCTTGCCCCCACGCGCCCGTCGACTCGATGCGACAGGCGGCCATGTCGGGATCGGAGGGCGCTACCGCACAGGCCTTGTCGAGCGGCGGTCTGGGGTCGGACGCCGATAGCGCCTGGATCGTGACCGTGTAGGAGCCGCCGTCCGCAGCGACGGGCCCAAAGGATGCTGACAGCGACGCCGCACCGAGGCGCGCCCAGCCCCAACGCAGGCGCTGGAGCGCGTCGGCCACGCCGGTACGCGCGAGATCGGCGGCGCGCGCCGATGAAGCGTCGTCGGTGGAGCTGGACGCGCTCGACAGAGCGAGCGCGACAAGCGACGTCGTGGCGAGCAGGGCGATCGATGCGATGAGCAGGGCGGCCAGCAGGGCAAAGCCCTGCTGGCCGCAACGACCCGGGCGCCTCATGACGGCGGCGGCAGGCAGACCTGCCAGGTCGCCTGCCTTGTCTGCGAGGCGCAGCGCACCAGCACGCGCAACGCAACGCGCCGCACGAGTGGCAGGTCGGAGTCGGGCAGGGCGCCGCCCGTGGGCGGCGCCAGCGCGCGCCCACGGGCATCGAAGTAGGTGATCGAGAAGCCTTCGACGCCTTCGGCTAAGTGTGAGCTCGACGCCTTGCGCCAGAGCACCCGGCGGGCGGCGTCGTAGCAGTAGGAGACCGCTTCGGGGCCATCGTCGGACGGCACGGCGAAGGCGATGCCGTTGGCCGAGCAGCGCACTGTCTGGTCGGCAAGGAGCGCCCGACACTCGCCGAGCTCGGCGCTGGTGAGACGCCGGACGAAGGCCAGCGACGAGGCAGCGTCGAGCCGCTCGTTCGACGTGGCACACCAGCCGCTCAAGGACCAGCACCAGGCCCACCCTCCGGTGAGGATGACGGCAGTGATCGCAGTGGCGACCAGCAGTTCGATGAGACTGAAGCCGCGCGCCGCCGGCACGCTGGTCACGACGCTGGCACGCAAGCGCCCGCCGGACCGCGATCGCGCCGCGCGGGCAGAGCGACAGGCGGTCACGAGGTGCTCGCGGACGGCGAGGGGGCGGCGCCGGACGTGTCGGAGCGTGCGGCGACCACCGCCGCTCGCGTGACGAGGCCAGCGTGCGCGCCGCTGCGCCAGTCGAGCGAGACGCGCAGGTACAGCGTCGCCGCGGGCAGCACAGGCGCCGCGCTCGCGTCGTACCCGACAAGGCGATCGACGGCCACCGGCGCGAACCCTTTGGAGGTACCCACGACGAAGGTAGCGGCGATGGTCTCGGGACCGCACGTCGTCTGTTCGATGGTGAGGAACGTGCCGGCCGGTCGGCCGGCGAGCGCGGTGTCGGTGTAGGCGGCGTCGGGCGTGTTGCGCCCGGGGTCGGCATGCGGGAAGACGCAGGACAGCAGGTCGCCCCCCTCTGCCCCACCACTGCCGGCGAACGACAGGCTGCGCAGCTGCTCGAGGGTGGCGGCCACCTGGGCTTCGGCGGCGTCGCGCTCGCCGACGCGGGCGGTCAACTGATCGACTGCGGTGACGGCGTTTGAGGCCGCTATGACGACCAGCAGCACGACGGTAGCGGCGACCACGGCTTCGATCAGGGTCATGCCTCGCTGCCCTACTGCCAACGCACTCGCCCGCCCATCTGCAACACGACCGCCGCCTGGGCTCCGTGGCTGGTGAAGGTGAAGCTGCCGGCGCGCGGCTCTCCGGAGAGGCTGCAGGGCCATCCCCAGGTACGAAACTCGACGACATCGCCCGGGTAGTTGGTGGCGCAGGGGCCGTGGAACTCGCCGCGCTCGAGGACGGTGGCGCCCGTACCGCCAGTCTGTTCGCAGATGTAGCTGCGCCCCTGGCCCTCGAGCCGCACGGTCACTGTGGCGCCCGACATGGCGGCGCGCGCCTGCGCGCGCCGCAAGACGAACGCCAGCGAGCGGGCATCGGCCCCGACGGCGGCGCGACCCTCGACCCAGGCGATGCCCGGCACAGAGACGCCGGCGAGCGTCGCCGCGACGACCACGGTGACGAGGAGCTCGGACAGGGTGTGACCACGTTGCATGGGGGCCTCGCGCGACGGGGACCGACAAGAGCGCCGGAAGGCCGGCGGGGCGGCCGACGTTCCGGCCACCCGATGCTACCGCCGGCCGGCCGGGCGACGCGACGCCGCGGGCACGGGTGCGCGTTCACGTTGCAGACGTCGAGAGATGACGGTAGTCCGCGGTACCCGGGGCCCGGTGGGCGAGGAGCTAGCGCAGGGCGACGTGCAGGTACAGCTCGATGAGCTGGTGCCCGCAGAGCAGCGCCACCACGGCGCCGAAGGCGAGGAAGGGTCCAAAGGGGATCGCGGTCTTGGCGTCTTCGCCCCTGGAGAGCAACAGGACGCCGGCGAGCGCGCCGGCGATGAAGCCGATGAAGAGTGCCGGGATGACGGCGGTGCCCAGGAAGAAGCCCATGCAGAGGGCCAGCTTGACGTCGCCCATGCCCATGCCCTGCACGCCGCGCAGCCACTCGTACAGCAGGCCGATACCCAGCAGCAGTCCAGCCGCTCCGCACCCCGAGGCCACCCACACCCATCGCGGCGCACCGCCCGGGTCGATGATCGTCATACCGACCAGGCCGATGAGGGCCACGGGCAAGATCACGACGTCGGGGATGATGCGCTCGGTTACGTCGATGTCGCTCACCAGCACCAGCGCAGCTACAAACAGCAGCTGCAGCGGCAGGAGAGCGCCCGGTCCGGTGGCCGCCGCCACCGCGGCGAACAGCCCCGCGGTCAGTGCCTCGACCGCCGGGTAGCGCCAGCTGATCGACGTGCCGCAGGAGCGGCAGCGCCCTCGCAGGAGCACCCAGGAGAGCAGCGGCACGTTGTCGACGGCACGGATCTGCACGGTGCAGACCGGGCAGAACGAGCGCCCGTAGGCGATGCTGATGCCGAGCGGCAACCGGTAGGCGCAGGCGTTCAGGAAGCTGCCGATGAGC
>CAZFJE010000094.1:0-12212 GCA_964519555.1 uncultured Thermoleophilia bacterium | reverse complement strand
CCCACAACTACGGCTGCAAGCTGATCGTCGACATGATCGAGGTCGCCGACCCGGTCGCCCGCTCGCGCCAGGCCGAGGCCTGGGGCGCCGACTACGTGGGCATCCACACCGCGATCGACCAGCAGATGCGCGGCGAGGCGCCCTTCACCACGCTGCGCGCCGTGGCCGAAGCGGTGGCCATTCCCGTGAGCGCGGCGGGCGGCATCAACTCCGAGACCGCCGCGGCGGCCGCGGCGGCCGGCGCCGGCATCGTCGTCGTGGGCGGCGCGATCACCAAGGCGGCCGACGCCACCGCGGCGGCCGCCGAGATCCGCCGCGCCGTCGATACCGGCGTCGCCATCGCCACGACCCTCTACAAGCGGGCCGGCGAGGCCGACATACGCGGCGTCCTCGAGCAGGTCTCCACGGCCAACATCTCCGACGCCTGGCACCGCCAGCCGTCGCTGCACGGCATCAGGCCGCTGCTGCCCGGCGCCCACATGTGCGGTCCGGCGGTCACCGTGCGCACCTACCCCGGCGATTGGGCCAAGCCGGTCGAAGCGATCGACGAGTGCCAGCCGGGCGACGTGCTGGTGGTCGATTCCTTCAACAGCTATCCGGCCATCTGGGGCGAGCTCGCCACGCACAGCGCCGTGGTCAAGTGCCTGGCCGGCCTGGTCGTGTGGGGCGCGATCCGCGACACCCCCGAGATCGCCCGCATGGGATTCCCGGCCTTCTCCAGCCTCGTGAGCGCCAATGCCGGCGAGCCCAAGGGCTTCGGCGAGATCAACGTGCCGGTCTCGATCGCCGGCCAGACCGTCGAACCCGGCGACTGGGTCGTGGGCGACGACGACGGTGTCATCGTGCTGCCCCGGGCGCAGGCCGTCGAGCTCGCCAACCGGGCCATGGACGTGCTCGAAAAAGAGAACCGCCTGCGCGGCGAGATCGACGCCGGCAAGACGCTCGCCGAGGTCGCCTACCTGCAGAAATGGGAGAAGGCGCGCTAGGCGCGCGGGGTCAGGACTCGGCGCGCACGGCGAGGTAGCGCCGCAGCGCGACGAACGTCCAGATGCCTTCGACCACGCCGAACGGCCAGGCGCCCGACAGAAAGCCGTAGGTACTCGACAGCGCGCAGCCCAGGGCGAAGGCGGCGATGAAGACGGGGCCGCGCTTCTCGAGCGCATACATGAGCATCATGAACGTGACCGCCACGACGCCGTACAGGGTGACCGCGCTCACCTAGTCTCGCTTTCGTCGTTCGACGGGCAGCGCCCGCAGCATACCACCCCGGGCCGCCGCGGCGCCGAGCGCCGCGCGCAGCTCACCCAGCTGGGCCGTGTTCACCAGGTGGCCGGCGCAGCCGCAGTCCGAGGCGCCGAAACGCGGCGCGGGGTCGGCGCCGGTCGGCGCGGGCAGCTCGGCGTCGGCGTCGGGCCGTCCGGCCGCGGTCGCGGGCGCCGCGCCGTCGGACGGTGCGCCGCCCGCGACCGCAGCCCGCAGCAGCGCGGCCAGCTCGCACTCGGTGAGCGGCGTGTCGAGCAGCCAGGCGCGCGTCGCCGGATGGCGCGTGAACAGGTAGTCGGCGTGCCAGCGCAGCGGCTTGTCGGGGCGGCGGTGGCGCGCGACGCGAGCGTCGCGCCCACGACGCGCGCTGCCCACGTAGGCCTGCCAGCCGCGCGCGAAGGTGACCGCTCCTAGGGCACCGACCACGATCGTCTCGCGCCGCGGCACGAGGGTCGCCACGACGTAGAGAGTGTTGAGGGCGAAGGGCGCGGCGGTGGGCGGCGAGGCGGTGGGCGGCGAGGCGGGCGGGGCGGCGGCGGGCGGGGCGGCCTCCACCGAGCGCGGCTCGCGCCGGGCCTTCACCGGCGTCGCGCCGCGCGAGCCCGGCGCCGCAAGCTCGCGGCGCGCTCGCGGGCCAGCGCCTCGCGGCCGCCGGCGGCCAGGCGCTTGCCGCGCGGCAGAGTCTGGCAGGTGGGGCAGAACTGCGTGCCGCGCCCGCCGAGCTCGACCCTCTCGATCGGTGTGCCGCACACGCGGCACGCCTGGCCCGTGCGTCCGTAGACGTTGAGCATCGCCTGAAAGTCGCCGCTCGCGCCGTCGGGGTCGACGAAGGTGTCGATCGAGGCGCCGGCGTGCTCGATGCCCAACTGCAGCGTTTCGAGCAGGGCGTCGTGCAGGCGCTCGATCTCGCCGGGACCGAGCGTGCCGGCCGTGCGCAGCGGGTGCAGCCGTGCGCGGAACAGCGCCTCGTCGGCGTAGATGTTGCCCACGCCGGCGATGCGCCGCTGGTCGAGCAGGAACGACTTGAGCGGCGCCGTGCGACCTTCGAGCGCACGGCGCAGGTAGGTGCTCGTGAAGGCGTCGCTGAACGGCTCGGGGCCGAGCGCGGCAAAGAAATGGTTCTCGTCGGCGACCGGCACCGCCCACACGCGCCCGAAGCGGCGTGTGTCGTAGAACAGGAGCTCGGTGGCGGGCCGTAGTCGCACGACGAGCCGCGGCGCCCGCCCCCCCGGCTCGGGGGCGAGCAGCAGGCGGCCGGTCATGCGCAGGTGCACGACGAGCAGCATGCCCTCGAGCTCGATGATGAGGTACTTGCCGCGCCGCCGCAGGGCCACGACGCGGCGCCCCACAAAGGCCGCCTGCAGGTCGGCGGCGGTCTGGTTTGAGACGAGGGCATCGTTCACCGTCACCTCGTCGACGACCAGGCCCGGCAGGCAGGTCTCGAGGCGGCGGCGCACAGTCTCGACTTCGGGAAGCTCAGGCATCGCGGGCGCCCTCCTGCTCGCGCTCCCACCAGTTCAGCAGGAACGCGCGCGCCTGGTCGGGCGTGGTCACGTCGCCGCACTCGATCTCCTCTTCGAGCACCGCCAGCGCGCGGCCCACCACGGCGCCCGGACCCACCCCGAGCAGGGTCATGACCTCGTCGCCGCCCAGCAGGCGGCGCGGCGGCGCGGGCGTGTCGCCGAAGACATCGCGGGCTATGCGGAAGTGGCGCGCCAGCGACTGCGGCGGGGTGCGCTCGCCGCGGGTCGCCACGCGGTCGGCCAGCGACAGCACGATAGCTTCGAAGACGAAGGGCTGCGCGTCGCGGCGAAAGCGCACCAGCGCGCGGCGCGTCAGGGGCATCTCGCGCACCAGAAAGCCCAGGCGCAGGTGCTGTCGCACGAGTTCGGCGAGGAACTGCTCGAACCGCCTGCTCATGCGCAGCCGGCGGCAGATGTCGCGCGCGATCTGCTCGCCCAGACGATCGTGCGAGAGGAACAGGACGCGGCCCTGGTCGTCGACCTGGCGCGCCAGGGGCTTGCCGACGTCGTGGAGCAGCACCGCCCAGGCGAGCGGCGCAAGGACGGGCGCGCCCGGCAGGCCGCACTCGGTCGGCGTCGCCAGGTAGCGCTCGCCGCCGAGCGCGGTCACGACCTGCGCCAGGAACGAGAGCGCCTCGAGGGTGTGCTCGAAGACGTCGAGGTGGTGATAGGGGTTCTGCGTGACGCCGCGACAGGCCGCGACCTCGGGCAGCACGACCTCGAGGGCGCCGAGGTCGGCGAGGCTGCGCAGGGCAGACGCGACGCAGGGCAGACCGAGCAAGGTCGAAAGCTCGTGCTCGAGACGCTCGGGACTCGCCGCGGCAAGGCGCCCGGCGGCCGCCCGCGCCGCCTCCTCAAGCCGCGGCGCCACGGTCAGGTCGAGCTCGTGACGCAGGCGCGCAAGGCGCACCACACGCACGGGGTCGTCGTCGAAGGCGCCCGCGGCACACGCCACGAGCCGCCGCGCACGCAAGTCGGCAAGGCCGCCGCAGGGATCGATCAGGGCGCCCGACGCTGCACTCAGGGAGCTTGGCCGATCGCCCGACGAGGAGCTCGCCCCCTCGCCCGGCGCCGTCGGTAGCGCACGGGCCATGGCATTGACGGTGAAGTCGCGGCCGCGCAGGTCGTCGGCGATCGTGGGACCGCGCAGCGGGGCCACGTCGACGTGGCCGCCCTCGCAGACGATCCGCCAGGCCGAGAAGCGCTCGGAGTACGAGAAGGCGAGCGCGTCGAGCGCCGTCGCCAGGGTGCGGGCGAAGCTCTCGGCGTCGCCGGCCACCGCCAGGTCGATGTCGTCGCACTGGCGGTGCAGCAGCCCGTCGCGCACGGCGCCGCCCACGAGCCAGGCGCCGCCGCTCGCGGCGGCGGCCGGCGCGGCGGCGGCGGCGATGGCGTGGGTGTCAAGCATGGCCCTGGGGCGCCGTCAGGCCGAGTCGGGAGGGTCGTCGTCGGGCCGCGCCGAGGCGGAGCCCACGCCCGGCGTGGGCGTCGCGGCCGGCACACCGGGGACCACCGTCACGCGCGCGGCCTCGGGGGCGACCGGCGCCTCGACGTAGCGGCGCACGACGCGCGGCGCGATGTCGCAGGCGATCTCGTAGTTGATCGTGTCGAGCAGTCGGGCGACGTCTTCGGCCAGGATGCGCTCGGTGCCCGAGCGGCCGATGAACACGACCTCGTCGCCGGGGCGGACCGCGGCCGGATCGTCGGGCAGCAGCACGGTGAGCTGATCCATGCTGATCGTGCCCGCGATGCGGCAGCGCTTGCCGGCGATGAGCACGTCGCCGCGGTTGGTGAGCGCGCGAGTGACCCCGTCAGCATAGCCGATCGGCACGATGGCCAGCCGCGCCGGGCGCTCGGCGACGTACCGCCGGCCGTACCCGACCGATTCGCCGGGAACGACCTCGCGGATGGCAGCCACATACGAGCTCAGGCGCAGCGCCGGCCGCAGCCCGTGGAGCTCGGGGTCGTCGCCGAAGGGCGACAGGCCATAGATGGCGATGCCGGTGCGCACCATGTCGAAATGCGCCGCCGGCTCGCGCATGGTCGCGGCGCTGTTGGCGGTGTGCGCCGTGAGGTTCGGATAGCTCGCCTTCAGATCGGCGGCGAGCGCCGTGAAGCGCAGGAGCTGCGCCGCGAAGAACGTAGGGTCGTCGTCGTCGGCGGTGGCGAAGTGGCTCATGAGGCCCGACAGGCGATCGCCGGCGGTGGATGCCAGGGCGACGGCGTCGTGCTCGCGCACGCCCAGCCTGCCCATGCCCGAGTTGAACTTGACGTGCACGTGGGCGCGGTGCCGCAGCGCCTCGTCGAGGAACGGCCGCGACCACACCGCGACGTCGGCGTGTGCCTTGACGGCGCGCGCGAGCTCGACACCGGTGAGCGGCCCGAAGATCAACAGAGGGGCGGCGATGGCTGCCTCACGCAGCTCCTCGGCCTCGGCTACGGTGGCGATGCCCAGCCACGACGCCCCCGCCTGCAGCGCGGCCCGGGCCACGGGCACGGCGCCGTGGCCGTAGCCGTTGGCCTTGACCACCGCGCACAGCGCCGTGCCGGCGGGCAGCAGCGAGACGAGGTGGGCGATGTTGTGCCGCACGGCCGACAGGTCGACCGTGGCCAGGGCGCGCTGTCGGTCGTCGAGCATGCTAGAGGCCCAGCATGCGGATCACGTCGTGCCGCGCGACGATGCCGACCAGGCGGCCACCGTCGACCACGGGCACGCGGTTCACCTTCTTGTCGACCATGATGTTGGCGGCCCGGCCGACCAGGTCGTCGGGCGCCACCGTGAACACGTCGGTCGTCATGACGTCACCCACGGCGTTGCCCACCATCTTCTTAAGGCGCTCCTCGAACTTGCGCTGGCTGCCCAGGTAGACGAGGTTGCCGAGCAGCTCGAAGTAGTGCGGCGCGCGCACATCGGCGTCTTCGATCACGAGATCGCCCTCGGTGACGATGCCCACAAGACGCCGCTCGGCGTCGACCACCGGCACGCCGCCCAGGTCTTTCTGGCGCAGCAGCAGCACCAGCTCGTGCACCGTCGCCTCGGGGCCGATGGTCACGACGTCGCGCTCCATGACGTCGGCCACGCGCGGGTCGCCGCCCTCGGCCCGGTCGGCTCTCGCCGCTTCGTCGTCTGCTGCCCTGTCGCGGGCCGCGTCTGTACCCGCCGTCGCGTCGTGCCCGGCCTGTGCGCTGCTGTCGTCACTCACCTGCTCACCGTCCCGCTCTCGTCTTCGTGGTATGAGCTCGCTGCCGTGCCGGCCCCGGCTCTCGCGTGTCGCCACGCTCGGCTGCCGCCGGCACGATCCGTGCCCCTGGCCGTGCTTCGTGTCTTAGTCGTGGTCGTGCCCATGGTCGTGGTCGTGCTCGTCGTCGTCGCCGCGCACGAGGCGCTCGACCGCCACGGGCAGAAAGTCAAACAGGTCACTGGCGATCATGCCCTCGGCGCTGACCGCGGTCTCGACCGCGAGGTCGGCGGCCAGGCCGTGCACGTAGGCGCCCAGACAGGCCGCCTCGGTAGCCGTGAGGCCCTTGGCGAGCTGGCCGACGATGATGCCGGTGAGCACGTCGCCCGTGCCCGGAGTAGCCAGACCGGGGTTGCCGGTCGGCACGATGAAGGCCGTGCCGTCGGGATCGGCGACGATGGTGCGCGCGCCCTTGAGCAGCACGGTCGCGGCACTGCGCCGAGCGGCCTCGCGGGCCGACGCGAGACGGTGGTCGGCGACCTGGTCGGCGCCGGTGTCGAGCAGGCGGGCAAGCTCGCCCTCGTGGGGCGTGAGCACCGTCGGGCCCGTGCGGGCGGCCAGCAGCTCGAGGTCGCCCGCCAGGGCGAAGAGGCCGTCGGCGTCGATCACGAGCGGCGTCGCGGGCTCGACGACGACGACCTCGCGCACCAGCGCGACCGTGTCGTCGTCGCGCCCCATGCCGGGCCCGAGCGCGGTCGCCTTGAGGCCACCCATCTCGGCGCGCAGCGCGGCGAGGTCGCCGTGACCCAGGCGACCCTTGCTCGCGCCCGGTACGTTGATGACCTCGAGATAGGGCTTCTCGCCCACCAGGTCGGCGGGCAGCAGACAGTGCACCAGGCCGGCGCCCGAGCGCAGGGCGCCCAGGGCGGCCATGGCCGGCGCGCCGCTCATACCGCGCGAGCCGCCGGCCACCAGTACAGTGCCCACGGAACGTTTGTGGTCGGCTTCGGTCTTGGGCCGCACGACCAGGCCGGCGGCGACGCTGGTGAGCACGAAGACGTCGGGCTCCTCGTCGCAGGCCGGCGGTATGCCGATCGGCACCACCACGACGTGGCCGGCGTGGCGGCCACCGGGGCTGACGAAGTGGCCGACCTTGGGCGCGTGCAGCGCCACGGTGAGGTCGGCCAGCACGGCGGGGCCGGCGACCTCGCCGGTCGAGGCGTCGACGCCCGAGGCGATGTCGAGGGCGACGACCGCGGCGCCCGAGGCGTTCATCTCGGCGATGGCCTCGGCGGCAGCCCCTTCGGCCACACCGGCAAAGCCGGTGCCGAACACGGCGTCGAGCACGACGTCGGCATCGTCGACCGGCTCGACGCCGTCGACGATCTCGACGCCCAGCCGCTCGGCGATCTCGAGGTTGAGGCGGGCGTCGCCGCGGTAGGCGTCGCGCCCGGCGACGACGAAGACGGTGACCTCGACGCCCGCGTTGAAGAGCTCGCGGGCCACGACGAAGCCGTCGCCGCCGTTGTTGCCCTTGCCGGCGTAGATCACCACGCTCTCGGCGTCGAAGGCCAGCATGAGCTCACGGGCCACGGCCGCCCCGGCGCGCTCCATAAGGTGGCCGCCGGGAATCCCGACGCCCTCGATCGCCGCCGCGTCGGTGGCGCGCATCTTCTCGGCGGTCAACAGACCGACCGACAGTGACTCGAGCATCATCGTCCCTCGCCTTCCGTGGAGCCGGCGCCCGCGTCGGCGCCGGCGGCATCGTGTTCGTCGCGGCCGGCGCCCGCGTGGGCACCGGCCGCATCGCGAATGGCGACGGCCATGGCGTAGGCCATGCCGCCGGTGTGACTCAGAGACAGTTCTACCCTCGTGACGCCGAGTCGTCGAGCGATCTGGGCCACCAAGCCGTGCAGCGCCACCCGCGGCTTGCCGCCCGACAGCACCTCGATCTCGCGCCACACGAAGCCGATGATGCCGATCCCCAGGGCTTTGCCCACCGCCTCTTTGGCGGCAAAGCGCGCCGCGTAGCGCGGGAACGGGTCGGCGTGACCGTCGCTGTAGCGGCGCTCCTGGTCTGAGAAGAGACGTTCGTAAGCGCGCGGCAGACGCTCGAGCAGGCGCTGCATACGCGCCACCTCGACGACGTCGATGCCCACCCCGCTGACGCCCGGCGGCAGGTCCACGGGCCTCACTCGACCGTGACGGTCTTGGCGAGGTTGCGCGGCTGGTCGACGTTCAGGCCGCGCAGGCAGGCGATGTGGTAGGCCAGCAGCTGCAGCGGCACGATGGCCACCATGGCGGCCACCACCGGGCCGCAGCGCGGTATCCACAGCACGGCGGCGGCGATCTCGTCGATCGCGTCGTTGCCCGCGGTCGCCACGGCGATCACCTCGGCGCCCCGGGCGCGGACCTCTTCGATGTTCGAGACGACCTTGGCGTAGACCGGACTGTCGTTGGCCACGACGACCACCGGCGAGCCGTTCTCGAGCAGGGCGATGGGGCCGTGCTTCATCTCGCCGGCGGCGTAGGACTCGGTGGGGATATAGGCGATCTCCTTGAGCTTGAGGGCGCCCTCGAGGCAGACGCCGTAGCCGATGTGGCGGCCGAGGTACAAAAAGAAGGCCTCGGCCGCGTAGCGCCGCGCGATCTCTTCGACCTGGGGATTGGCCACCAGGCAGTCCTCGACCAGGGCCGGCACCTCGGCGAGCTCGAGCCCGGCCTGCTGGAGCTCGTCGGGCGAGAGCGTGCCGCGCACGCGGGCGAGGTGCAGGGTGAGCAGCAGCAGCGCGGCGATCTGGGCGACGTGGGTCTTGGTGGCCGCCACCCCGATCTCGAGACCGGCGCGCGTGAACAGCACCGCGTCGGCTTCGCGCGTGGCCTGGCTGCCCATGATGTTGGTGAGCGCCAGCACCGGCGCGCCGGCCTCGCGGGCGAGGCGCATGGCGGCCAGGGTGTCGAGGGTCTCGCCCGACTGGGTGATGCCCACCACGAGCACCTCGCCGTCGAGCACCGGATCGCGGTAGCGGAACTCGCTGGACAGGTCGACCTGCACCGGCAGGCCGGCGAACGACTCCATCGCATACGAGGCGATCAGGCCGGCGTGGTATGAGGTGCCGCAGCCGATGATAAGCACGCGCCGCAGGCGGCGCACGAGCTCGTCGGGCAGGTCGACCTCGGACAGGTCGACCTCGCCGTCGTCGTTCAGGCGCCCGGCGAGCGTGTCGGCCAGGGCCCGGGGCTGCTCGTTGATCTCTTTGATCATGAACGTCTCGTAGCCGCCCTTTTCGGCGGCGTCGGCGTCCCAGGTGACCTCGACCTCTTCGCGCTCGACCGGCGCGCCGGCTGAGTCGGTCACGACGGCGCCGGTGGCCGACAGCGAGACGACGTCGCCGTCGTCGAGCACCAGGACGCGGCGTGTGTGGGCCAGAAAGGCGGGGATGGCCGAGGCGATGAAAGCTTCGTCGTCGCCCAGGCCGACCACGAGCGGCGCCTCGTGGCGCGTACCCACGATGAGCTGCGGCTCGTCGGCCGAGATCGCGCAGAAGGCGTAGTTGCCGTCGAGGCGGCGCACGGTGGCGCGCACGGCCGCGGCCAGACCCTCGCCGATGCTCTCCTCGATCAGGTGGGCCACGACCTCGGCGTCGGTCTCGGAGCTGAGTGTGTGACCACGCCCGGTGAGCTCGGCGCGCAGCTGCTTGTAGTTCTCGATGATGCCGTTCAGCACGATCGAGATGCGCCCGGTGCAGTCGTCGTGGGGGTGGGCGTTGGCCTGCGAGGGCCGCCCGTGGGTGGCCCAGCGCGTATGCCCCAGGCCCACGACGGCCGGCGAGCGGCCGTTGCCGGCGGCCGCGATGAGGGCGTCGAGATTGCCCACGGCGCGCACGACGTCGATGCCGCCGTCGCAGAGCAGAGCGATGCCGGCCGAGTCGTAGCCGCGATATTCGAGATGGCGCAGGCCGTCGAGGATGATCGGCTTGCCGGGCCGGAGCCCGGCGTAGCCTACGATGCCGCACATGGGACCTCGCTTCGCTTAAAAACGAACGCGCGGTGGTGAGAGCGACACGTTCGAACCGTTTTGTGGCCACCGTCGCCGGTGGGCTTTGTCGGTTCGATCACGACCGTGTCGGGCCGGGAGGCATCCGCCGAAGTCTTCGATGAACCTCCGCCTCGTCACCTCTCGGACTGGTCGCCGAGGGGTCTGGCGCTCATGAATAGTAGTCGAAGCTCACACTGCCGGGCGCGTCTGGGACCGTCGTCGCTGGTTCTCTTCGGAGGGCGCCTCCTCGCTTGGCTCACCGTTTTTGGTGGGGTGGCGCCTTCTGCCTGGCTCCCGTTGTTGCTGGGGTGGCGCCTCCTCGCTTGGTTCACGGCATTCTACCCTTTTCGCCGCCGGCGCGGGGTGGTTGACCGTCGACCACATGAGCACGCGGACGGTCTCGGCGGTCTCGTAGTGGCAAGGGCAGATGGCCTGCCCGGGCGGCACGGTAGATGATCCCGCCGCGCGACTCGCCGGCGAACGGAGCGGACGCCGCGACCCCGCGGCCGCCGCAATTCCGCGGCCGCCGCCGCTCGGCCCGCTTACTCGGCTGAGGCCAGCCCGACGCCCATCTCGAAGGCCTTCTCGCAGTCCTTCGGGAACTCCTTGTCGCGCCGGCGCGCCTTGGCGGCCTCGTCGAAGCGGTCGGCGACGACCTTGCCGTAGTCGCGGAACTGGTAGGTGTCGAAGCTCGCCAGCGACTCGCAGTCGCCGAACACGCGGGCCAGGGTACGCTCGCCGGCGGCGAGGTGGTCGGCCACGCCCCAGGCCTTCATGACCTCGGGCGACGGCAGGTTCATGGTGTAGATGCAGCCCACGCGCAGGGCGCCCGTGTAGAGGGTCTGCGGCGGGTCGCTGTAGACCAGGTAGGGAAAGACGAGGCGCTCCAGAAAGCAGCGCATCTCGCCGGACAGCGCGCCGAAGTAGATAGGCGAGCCCAGCAGGAGGGCGTCGGCGCTCTCGATGGCGCGCAGCACCGGGGTGAGGCCGTCGGTGTGGGCGCAACGCCCGTAGCTCGCGCCCCCGCGGGTCTTGCAGGCAAAGCAGCTGACGCAGCCTTTGAAGTCGAAGTCGTAGAGGTGCACGAGCTCGGTCTGCGCGCCTTGCGAGGCCGCGCCGTCGAGCGCGCTTTGCAGCAGGGTCGCGGTGTTCCACGCCTTGCGCGGGCTGCCGTTCACGGCCACGACGTTCACGATGGTCCTCCTCCGAGCTCCTCTTGTACTACCGCGACGATGCGGTCGCAGACCGCGTCGCAGTCGTCTTGCGTGGCGGCT
Source organism: uncultured Thermoleophilia bacterium (assembly GCA_964519555.1). Lineage (GTDB taxonomy): Bacteria > Actinomycetota > Thermoleophilia > UBA2241 > UBA2241 > Bog-752. The sequence continues at coordinate 934 of CAZFJE010000094.1, read as the reverse complement.
TCGGCCATGACGCGCACCAGAGGTTCGGTGCCCGAGGGGCGCACCAGCACACGGCCCTGACCGGCGAGGCGCGCGGTCTCGCGCTCGACCGCCTGCCAGACCGCGGCGGCGCCTTCGAGTGCCTCGCGGTCGCGCACCCTCACGTTGACCAGCTTCTGCGGCAGGCGTTCCATGACCTTGGCGGCCTCGTGGAGGGGCTGGCCCATCTCGCCCAGGGCCTGCAGAAGGAGGAGCGCGGTGGCCAGACCGTCGCCGGTGGTCGAAACGTCGCGGTTGATCACGTGCCCGGACTGCTCGCCGCCGAGCACGTAGTCGTGCTTGAGCATCTCGGCGATGACGTAGCGGTCGCCGACGGCGGTGGTCACCACGGCGATGCCCTCGCGACGCATGGCCAGATGAAAGCCGAGGTTGGTCATGACCGTGGTGACGACGGTGTCGGCGCGCAGCGCGCCCTTGCCTTTGAGGTGTCGGGCGAGGATGGCGATGACGAAGTCGCCGTCGACCAGGGCGCCGTGGGCATCGACGGCCAGCACGCGGTCGCCGTCGCCGTCGAAGGCCAAGCCCAGGTCGAAGCCGTCGGCCCGCACGACGTCCTGCAGGGCCGCCACGTGGGTCGACCCGCACTTGTGGTTGATGTTGAGCCCGTCGGGCGCGGTGTGCAGCAGCGCAACGTCGGCGCCCGACTCGCACAAGGCCAGCGGCGCCGCCTGGTACATGGCGCCGTTGGCGCAGTCGACGGCGATGCGCAGGCCGGACAAGTCGAGCGGGATGCGCTCGACGACGGTCGCGACGTAGTCTTCGACGGCGCCCTCGACGAAATCGGCGCGCCCCACCTGGTCGCCGCGCAGCGAGACCAGATCGTGGCGGCCGACGTGCGCTTCGATCTCGGCCTCTTCGTCGTCGGAGAGCTTGATGCCGAGGTGGCTGAAGATCT
>CAZFJE010000093.1:0-12217 GCA_964519555.1 uncultured Thermoleophilia bacterium | reverse complement strand
CGTCCTGGCCGAGCTCGAGGCCCAGGGCATCGAGACCGAGCTCGTGCAGCTCGCCGGCAAGCGCATCTCGGGCTGCGCCGCCTGCCTCAAGTGCGCCGAGACCAACGACAATCGCTGTCACGGCGTCAAAGACGACGGCGTCAACGACTGCATCGCCGCCATGCTCGAGGCCGACGGCATCCTGCTCGGCACCCCCGTGTACTTCGGCGACGCGACCGCCACCATGCGCGCCCTGATCGAACGCAGCGGCTACGCGACCCGCAAGAGCGGCAACCCTCTGGCTCGCAAGATCGGCGCGGCGGTGATCGCGGAGCGCCGCGGCGGTGCCATGCACGCCTTCGACTCCGTCAACCACTTCTTCCAGATCTCGGAGATGGTGGTCGTGGGCTCGACCTACTGGAACTTCGGCATCGGCGCCGAGATGGGGGCGGTTGAGAGCGACCTCGAGGGTGTCGCGAACATGCAGAACCTGGGGCGCACCATGGCCTGGGTGCTCGGCAAGCTGCACGCCTGAGAGAGCCAGACGAGCGGCGGATGCCGGGCGGCGACGAGCGGCGGTGCCGGTCGACGGGCGGCGGTGCCGGTCGGCGGGTGGTGCGCGCCGGGTGGCGGGTGGCGCGGGGCGCGCGCGCAGGAACGCGCCCCGCACCGCTCGCCGCCCCTAGACGGCCATGCGCGCCGAAAGGTCTGCGGCGTCGGCCTCGGTAGAAGTCTCCTCTCGGCTTTGCCGAAAGTGGCGCCGTGCAAACCGTGTCGCGGGTGGCGTGCCGCCGCGCCCTAAAGGAGATCGACCAGGCCGGCGTCGGCGCCGCCGCGCAGCTCCGCGCGTCGCGGCAGCCGGTCGAGCCGCATGAGCTCGGAGAAGGCGGCGAGGTCGAGATCGCGCGTGCCGGCCGCGGCGACCAGCCGTTCGCCGTGGGCATAGACGACCGTAAAATCGCCGCGTCCGATGTCGCCGACGACGATCGTCTCGTCCCAGTCGCGCCCGACCCCCACGTAGGCCACGCGCAAGCCGAACTGCTGCGTCCAGAAGCCGGGTACGGCGGCGAAGGGCCGGCCATGGCCGGCCATCGATGCCGCCGCCGCGCGCCCGAGCTGCTCCGCCAGGCGCCAGTGTTCTATGCGCGCGCGGCCGCCGACGTGCGCCTCGGGGTAGCGTGCCACGTCGCCCGCCGCCCACACGCCGTGGTCGTTCACGCGCAGCTCGTCGTCGACGTCGAGGCTGCCGTCGTCGTTTACCTCGACATTGGCGACAAAGCCGGTGGCCGGCGCCACGCCGATGCCCGCGACGACGAGGGCGGCGTCGATCCGGCTGCCGTCGTCGAGCTCGACCGCGCACACGCGGTCGTCGCCGTCGACGCGCGCGACCGTGCGGCCCAGGCGGAAGCGCACGCCGTGCCGCTCGTGGCGTGCCTGCAGGTAGCCGCCCAGCTCGGCGCCGAGCTGGGTCGCCAGCGGCACCGCGTCGGGCGCCACCACGGTGACCTCGAGGCCGCGTTCGCGCAGGCTGGCGGCCGTCTCCATAGCGATGAAGCTGGCGCCCACTACGACCGCCGCGGCGGCGCCTTCGAGCGCCGCGATGATGGCGTCGCAGTCGCTCCACGAACGCAGCGTGAACACGCCGGGCAGATCGGCGCCGGGAACGTCGAGACGGCGCGGCGTGCCTCCGGTGGCGATCAGCACGGCATCGGGCGTGAGGGTGGTGCCGTCGGTGAACTCGAGGCGGCTCGTGGCCACGTCGAGGCGCTCCACGGCGGCGCACCGCAGCTCTATGGCGTGCCGCTCGTAGAAGCTCTCCGGACGCAGCGGCAGCCAGTCGGCGCCGGCCGTGCCGGCCAGGTAGTCCTTGCTCAGGTTGGGACGGTCGTAAGGGCCACGATCCTCGCGGCTGATGAGCACGATGCGGCCCGTAAAGCCGTGCTGGCGCAGCGCTTCAACGGCGGCGCCGCCGGCGGCTCCGCCGCCCACCACCGCGAAGGTGCGCCGGTCGTCGCGGTCGCGCTCGGCCATCGGCATGGTGCGCTGTCGCGAGGGTCTGTCGGGCAGGTCGACGATGACGTCGCCGTCGGCGACGCGCACGGCAAGCGGGGCGAGGCCCGCCAGCGGGGGCGGTTCGAGCAGGTCGCCGGTGTGGGCGTCGAAGGTGCCGCCGTGCCACGGGCACATGAGGCGGCCGTCGTGCAGCAGACCATCGGCGAGGGGGGCGTCGTAGTGCGGGCAGCGCGCTCCGAAGGCGCGCACGCCGTCGGCGCCGCCGATCAGCAGGACCTTCGTACCGCCGGCATCGACCTCGCGCAACGTACCGGCCGGCAGCTCTGTTTCCCGGGCGACAGTGTGTTCCATGGAGACCCCCTCCTCGCGGTGAGCGCCGCGGCGGTCACCAGGCTATGGCTACGGCGTGCCCCGCGTTGGTGTGGTCGTCGAGCTGATCGAGCATGAACTCGGCCACGTCGGCGCGGGCGATCTTCGTGCCGTGCGGCAGAGCATACCCGGGACCCGATCGGATGGAGTGTTGGCCGCGGTCGTCGGTGAGCTTCGCCGCGCGCACGATGGTCCATGAGAGGCCGCTGCTCTTGCGCACGGCCACCTCCATCTGCCGCAGGTCGGCGAGCCGGCCGGCCGGCGGCGTGCCGCCGAAGAGCCGGGCGAAGAGCCCAGGCCGGTCGCCCTCGCGGTCGCTTCCGGGGCCGCCGACCGACAGGCAGACGAGGCGACGGACATCCTCGTCGCGCATGGCGAGCAGCACGGTGCGCATGCCCTCCGCGGCGCCGGTCGCGCCCTCGCGGCCGCCGGGAGTCTCGACGGCGTACAGCACGGCGTCCTGTTCGGCGACGGCGTCGGTCACGGCGATGCGGTCGAGCAGGTCGCCGTGCAGCACGCGCAGCCGGCCTTCGGCGGCGCCCGCGGCGGCGCCGAAGGCCACGTCGTGACCGGAGCCGACGCCCACGGCAGTTCCGGAGCCGAAGGCCGTCACGTTGTGGGCACGCTGCAGCGCGCCGGCGACGAGCAGGCCGCCGACGCCCTGACTTGCATCGAGCACGACCACGTTCATGGCGGCAGTCTACCCCGCGCAACGCGGTCGCCGCTTGCGGCTCGCCGGCGCTCGATCGCACGCGGTCGGCAATCACTTTGCACTAAGAAAATAGGGTTAACTTGACGCGACCATGGGTAGAACGCGCCCGTGAAGGAGCTATGCCTCGGGCGCGCCGCGCGCGGCCGGGGTGTCTGGGGAGGGTGCATGCGACCACGCAAGACCGCACGCCTGCGTCGTCGGCGTCGTTCCCCAGGTCATCACGCGCGCCAACGCCGGGCCACACGTCTGCCCTGCGAAGGCGCTGATAGCATAGGCATCTCGACCGGCTGAAGCGATGCTGCGCGGACCACAAGGCGGACTTCTGTCCCGCCGACGGGCCGCGCCTCAAGCGAACCCCACAGGAGGGAACACCATGGCAGACGCGTTCAAGAACACCCCGCCCAAGGCCGAGAAGCTCGGCGCCATGACCGAAGAGAACCTGAAGGCCGCGTTTGCCGGCGAAAGCCAGGCCTCGCAGAAGTACCTCGCCTTCGCCGCCAAGGCCGACGCCGAAGGCTACCCGAACATCAGCCGCCTCTTTCGCGCCGTGGCCTACGCCGAGAGCATGCACGCCCGCAACCACCTGAGTGTGCTGGGCGGCATCGGCGACACCGCCGCCAACCTCAAGGCTGCCTGGGGCGGCGAGACCTTTGAGATCGACGAGATGTACCCGGCCTACGACGCCGTCGCCAAGCTGCAGGGCAACGCCGAAGCGGGTACCTCCATCCGCTACGCCCTCACCGCCGAGAAGGACCATCAGGCGATCTACGACAGCACGGGCAAGGGCCTCGGCGCCGGCAACGACCTGACCGATGCTCCGGTCCGGGTCTGCCCGATCTGCGGCCACACGGTCATCGGCGACGCTCCCGACGAGTGCCCCGTCTGCGGCACGGCGGGTCAGTTCTTCACCGCGTTCTGAGGCTGTCGCACAAGTCCGCTGGTGCGTTTGCGCCGCGACGTCGCCCCTTCCGGGCGGCGTCGCGGCTCTGAAGGTCCGTTACCCAAGGAGGACACGCGATGAGCGACGGTGAGACGTCGGTTCTTGGCGAACTCGAGCACAGGCTGCCGCGGCCCGATGCGCTGCACGCCATGGACCTGGCCGACCTGAAGGCGGCCTTCGCCGGCGAAAGCCAGGCGGCCGAACGGTATCTCGTGTTCGCCGAGCAGGCCGCGGCCGAGGGCCTGCCCCACGTGGCCACGCTGTTTCGTGCGATCTCGTTTGCCGAGACGCGCCACGCCCGCAACCACTTCCGGGTCATGGCCGGCATCGGCGCCACGGCCGACAACCTGCAGACGGCCTTCGAGGGCGAGTCCTTCGAGATCGACGAGATGTACCCGGCCTACGTCGAGGTCGCCAGGCTGCAGGGCGACAGGCAGGCCTTCAAGTCGCTGCACTGGGCGCTCAAGGCCGAGGTCGATCACAAGCGCATGTACGCCGAGGCGCGCGAGACCGTGCTCGCCGGCGGCGACATCGCGGAACAGCAGGTGAGCGTCTGCCAGGTGTGCGGCCACACGGTCGTCGGCGACGTGCCCGACAAGTGCCCGGTGTGCGCCGCGCCGGGCAGCGCCTACCGCACGTTCTCCTAGGTACCCCATGGGCTCCGGCGCGCAGCCTGCGCCGGGGAGCCGGCGCAGGTGGCATCGTGTAGACTCTTGCGTGCCGCCGGCGCCGGCTTTCCTAAAGGCCATAGCCGGCGGGTCGTCAGGCCGACCCTTTCTTTGCGAGCGGAGGTCACGGACCGTGGGCAACACCTTCGGCGTCGGGCGCGAGGCGCCCCAGTTCGACCTTACCGCGCACGACGGCAGTCGCGTGTCTCTCAGACAGTATCGCGGCGACTGGTTCGCCGTCGTCGTCTTTCTGGGCGCCGACCCGGCGGCCGCGGCGGCCGAAACGACCGCTCTGAGCGCGGTCGCCGACCGGCTCTGGGGCCGGCGCGGCCAGCTCGTCGGCCTGCTGCACGGCGACGAAGCCGCGCTGCAGACCGTGGCCGCCAAGGCCGAGCAGGCCGCGTTTCCCCTGCTTGCCGACCCCGACGCCGCCGTGGCCCGCGCCTTCGGCGCCTTCGACGGAAGGAGCGGATGCGTGCGGCCCTCAGCCGTCATCGTCGACCGGTCGGGCAAGATCGTGTGGAGCGCCGACGGCGGTCCGGCGAATGCCGACGGCGACTTCGCCGCCGTCGACCCCGACGCTCTCGTGAGCGCCATGAGAGACGTCGCCCGCTAGCGAGCTCACCGCCGCACCGGCGTCCGTCGCCGGGCCTGCCGCGCGCCGCGTGGCGCCGCGATCCAACCATCTGCGTGCCGTGCCGGCCACCGCCTTGTTCGAACTCGCGCTTGAGCGGGCAAGTAGGGCCCGTAAGCACTAGCCATTAAGGAGTAACTCGTCATGATCGTCGGTCAGACGGTATTCAGCGTCAGGAAGGGCACCGAGCATCGGGCCGAGACCGCGTTGCACGATCTCGACGGTCTCCTGCGCGCGGCGGCCGGTCACCAGGCTCACCGCGTTCTGCGCTCGTTCGGCATGTCGCCCATCGGCAGCGCGCTGCACGATGAGGCACGCGAGGGCGAGCTCGGGGCGGTCCACTTCGTGGTGCAGACCGAGTGGGAGTCGCACGACGCCCACGACGACTTCTACCGCGGCGAAGCGCTCGGCCGGGTCTACGCCCTGCTCTCGTCGATCCTGACGACCGGCCCGTACGAGGTGCTCTACGACGTCCTGGAGCAGGCCGACCGCAGCGGCGTGGCCGCGTAGCGGTCCGCCCGCAGGCGTCCTCTAGACGCTGTCCCGGTCGGTACCGTCGCGCCCGGCGAAGCGCAGCCGCATGCCGTTGCCGATGACTGCCAGCGACGTGCCCATGTCGGCGAAGACCGCCATCCACAGCGTGACCAGGCCCAGCGGCGCCAGCACCAGGAACACCGTCTTGACGACGATCGCCAGGGCGATGTTCTCGCGGATGACGCGCGTCGTGGCCCGCGAGAGCGCCACCGTCGCGGCGACCGCCGCGAGGTCGTCGCCCATGAGGGCGATGTCGGCGGTCTCGAGCGCCGCGTCGGCGCCCGCCACTCCCATGGCTATGCCGACCGTGGCCGCGGCGAGCGCCGGCGCGTCGTTCACGCCGTCGCCGACCATGGCGACCGCGCCGTAGCGTTCGGCCAGCCGGCGCACTTCGGCGACCTTCTCTTCGGGCAGCAGGCCCGAGCGCACCTCGTCGACTCCGGCCTCGCGGCCGATGGCCGCGGCCGTCGCCTCGTTGTCGCCGGTGAGCAGCGCGATGTGCCGCACGCCCCGCGCGCGCAGCGCGGCAAGCGCGGCGTGCGCGCCGGGGCGGATGGCGTCGGCCACGGCGACGAGGCCCTCGATCCGTTCGGGCGTGCCCACCACGACCACCGTTTTGCCTTCGAGCTCGAGCCGCCGCATCTCGGCGCGAAAGAGGCCGTCGCGGCCGGGCGCCGCGAGCAGGGCGCCGGCGTCGTCGAACAGCTCGGGCTTGCCCACCAGCACGGTCTCGCCGTCCAGGTCGGCACGCGCCCCCTGGCCGGTGATCGCGCGAAAGCGGGTGACCGCGTAGTGGACGTGTCCGTCGCGGTCGTTGCGGTCGTGATGCCCGTCGTGGTCGTGAGGCTCGTCGAGCTCGTCGTGTCTGTGGCCTTCGTGGTCGAGGCGCGCTTCGACTGTCGCTCTGGTGTGAGCGTGGCCCTCGTGTCCGCCGTGCATGCCGGCGGTCGCCGTGTGAGCGTGGCCCTCGTGTCCGCGCGGCGCCTCGGCGGCGTCGTGGCGCTGCGCCTCGATGCGGTCGGCCTCGGCGACGATGGCGCGGGCCAGAGGGTGCTCGCTGGAGCGCTCGACGGCGGCCGCCCGGGCGAGCACGAGCTCGCCCTGGTCGCCGTGCAGCGACAGCACGTCGGTCACGCGCGGCACGCCGCTGGTCAGCGTGCCCGTCTTGTCGAAGGCCATCGCCCGCAGGGTGCCGGCCTGCTCCAGATAGGCGCCTCCCTTGATCAGCACGCCGCGCCGCGTGGCCGCGCCCAGCGCCGCCAGAAAGCTGACCGGCGTGGAGATCACGAGGGCGCACGGGCAGGAGATGATGAGCAGGGCGAGGCCGCGGTAGAGCCAGGTGCTGAAGGGCTGGCCGAACAGCAGCGGCGGCACCAGTACGACGGCCGCCGCGGCTGCGACCACCACCGGGGTGTACTTGCCCGCGAAACGGTCGATCGTGGTCTGCAGCGGGGCGCGCTGCGCCTGGGCCTCTTCGACCAGGTGGATGATCTTGGCGATGGTGTTGTCGGAGACCGTCGTGGTAGCGCGCACGGTCAGCGTACCGCCCTGCACGATCGAACCGGCGAAGACGTCGTCGCCCGGTGCCTTGCTGACCGGCATCGACTCGCCGGTCACCGGCGACTGGTCGACGCCTGCCTGCCCGTCGACGACCGTGCCGTCGACCGCCAGGCGCTCGCCGGGCAGCGCCCGCACGAGGTCGCCGGGGCGCACGGCCGCCGCCGGGATGGTGTGCGTGTGGTCGCCGTCGACGACGCGCGCCTCGGCCGGCGCAAGGCTCACGAGACCGCGCACCGCGCGTCGCGTGCGCTCCATGGTGAGCGTCTGCAGCAGGTTGCCGAGCGAGAACAGAAAGACGACGAGGCCCGCCTCGCTCCATTGCCCGATGGCGGCGGCGCCGATCGCGGCGATCGTCATGAGGACGTTCATGTCGACCGAACGGGAGCGCAGCGAGTACCACGCCGCCCGCGCGGTGAGGTAGCCGCCGATAACCATGGCCGCCGCGAACAGCAGCGGGGCGAGCGAGGGGGCCTGGGCTTCGGCGACAAAGCCGGCGGCCACCGCCGCGCCCGAGAGGGCGGTCAGCACGGCGCGGGTATCGCCCAGCAGCGCGCGCAGGCCGGCGGCGCCCCTCTCGTCGCCCGCCGCCTGGCGCTCGGCCCCGCCGTCGTGGGCGGTTTCGCGGGCCTGGCGGCCCTCGAGGGTGTCGTAGCCGAGCCGCCGCACGCGGTCGAGCACCTGATCGAAGGCGATCTCCTGGGGGTCGAACACGACTTTGAGCGTCGCCGCCCCGAAACTGGTGGTCGCGCTGACGACGCCATCGGTGTGCTGCAGGGCGCCCTCGAGCTTGAGCGCGCAGTCGGCGCAGTCGAGGCCGGTGACGTGCGCCAGGCGCTGCTCGTAGCGGTCGGCGCCGCTGGGGTCGACCACGAGCTCGCAGCCGCAGGCGTCGTGCCCGTCGTGGCTGCCGTCGCGCGGACAGTGGGCGGCGCAATGCGTGGCGGCGCCTATGCGCCGGGCGTCGCGCGTGAGGTCGTCGTAGGCGAGCAGCTCGTTGTCGAAGCTCACGTGCAGCAGGCCGCGGGGCACGTCGGCGGCGACGTCGCGCACGCCGCGCAGGCGGCGCAGGCCGTCGCCGAACTCCTCGACGCACTCGGCGCAGTCGGCGCCGCGCGGCAGGACGACCGGCAGATCGAGAGCCGTGGTGGTCACTCGTCCCCGCCGTGGCGCACGTGTTCGAGCGTCATGTCGAGCAGCAGTCGGATGTGGTCGTCGTCGGGGGCGTAAAAGACCTGTTTGCCGGCGCGGCGAAAGCGCACCAGGCCGTGGGCGCGCAGCACCGAGAGGTGGTGAGAGACGTTGGATTCGCTCATGCCCAAGTGGTCGGCGAGCTCGCCGACGCAGATCTCGTCGCGGCGCAGCAGGGCGTAGATGAGGCGGCAGCGGCTGGCATCGCCCAGCACGCGAAAGACGGTGGCCACGCGAGCCGCGTCGACCACCTCGACGTCGTCGCGAGTCTCGCTTGCCACGCTCGCCGGCTCCTGTCTTGAACGCATGAACAGATATTCATATGTTACCGGGCGGGGGTCCGCCTGACAACCATTTGTCGGCGCCGGGGCGGGCCCGTCCACGGCGGCCGAGTCGACTCGTACGGCAATCGGGTAAAGTCATGCCGCACACGCGGCCAAGACGCGAGAGAAAGGCACGCCACTGAAGCGCAGCTTCCTGTCCGATCTGTTCTCGCGCGAGCTGTTTCGCTACCTCGGTCCCGGGTTCATCGTCACGATCGGCTTCATCGACCCGGGCAACTGGGCCACCAACTTGGCCGGCGGCAGCCAGTTCGGCTACGCCCTGCTCTGGGTCATCACGCTCTCCACGCTCATGCTGATCTTCCTGCAGCACGTCGCCGCGCGGCTGGGGATCGTCACCGGCGCCTCGCTCGCGGTGAACGTGCGCAACCACTTTCCGCGGCCGCTGGTGGTGCTCTTCGGCGGCACGATGGTGCCGGCCCTGATCGCGACCTCGCTGGCCGAGATCCTCGGCGGCGCGCTCGGCTTTCAGATCCTGTTCCACCTGCCGCTCGTGGTCGGCGCGCCGCTCACCCTGGCGCTCGTCGTGCTGGCCATCCTCGCCCAGCGCTACGACCAGCTCGAGCGCCTGATCATCGTCTTTCTGGCGTTCATCGCGGCCGCCTACATCATCGAGATCTTCATCGTGAGGCCCAACATGGGGGTGGCGGCCGGCGACTGGGTCGTCCCGACCTTCCCGGCGGGCAGCATCGTGATCGCCATGGGCATGCTCGGCGCGATCGTGATGCCGCACAATATCTACCTGCACTCCAACACGATCCAGTCGCGGGAGTGGGACTTCGGCGGCGACGACCAGACCAGGCTCATGCGCTACGAGCTGATCGACACCTCGCTGTCGATGGGCATGGGCTGGCTCGTGAACTCGGCCATGATCCTGGTGGCCGCGGCCGTGTTCTACGCGCATGGCATCACGGTGACGAGCATCCAGCAGGCGTCGGCTACCCTGCGGCCGCTGGTCGGGCCCCTGTCGCAGCTGCTCTTCGGTCTCGCCCTGCTGGTCGCCGGCCTGTCGTCGTCGATCACCTCGTCGCTGGCCACGGCCAACGTCGTGACCGGCTACCTGGGCAGACCCGAAGACCCTCACAGTCGTCTCTATCGCTTCGGCATGATCGTCATGGCGCTGCCCGCGGTGGTGCTCATCATGGTCGGCCTGAACGCCTACCGGGCGCTGATCCTGAGCCAAGTGGTGCTCAGCCTGCAGCTGCCGCTCACCATCATCCCGCTGCTCGTGCTGACGCGGCGCGCGAGCGTGATGGGCGAGATGCGCTCCGGCAGGCGCACCATGGTGTCGGGCTGGGCCCTTGCGGCTATCATCATCGGGCTGAACGTGTTCCTGCTCTACCAGACCTTCTTCCCGAAAGGGCACCTGCGATGACTCTCTTCCGGCGGATCCTCGTTCCCCTCGACGGCACGCCGGTCGACGACGCCGTGCTCAATCACGTGATCGCCCTGGCCGAGGCTTTCCACTCCGAGGTCATCCTGCTGCGCGTCGCCCACTTCCACACCCGCGACACCATGACCCACGAGGTCGACGACGCCCAGGCGGTGCTCGATCGGGTGGCGCCCCGCCTTGAGGGTCGCGGCTTTGCCGTGCGCACCGTGGTCGGTCGCGGCGAGCCGGCCGACGACACCGTCGAACAGGCCACCAAGCTCGACTGCGACCTGATCGCCATGGGCACCCACGGCCACGGCGCCCTCAAGCGCGTCGTGTTCGGCAGCTTTGCCGAGAGGGTGCGCCACGCGACCGACGTGCCGCTGCTGCTCGTCAAGGCGAATGCCGGCGCGACGGCGGCGGGCGAGGTCTCGCCGGCGGTCGACGCGTGAGCACCGGCGAACGTGCCGGCGAGCGCGCCGGCGAACACTCCGGGGCCGGGTACTCCGGCACCGGCGCCGGCGCCGAGCGTTCGGGCGCCGTCCACCGCCTGGTGCTGTTCGACGTCGATTGCACGCTGATCGAGTCCCACGGCGCCGGCGGCCGCGCCATGTTCCGCGCCATGGACGAAGTCTACGGCGTGCGCGGCGAGCTCGATGGCTATAGCTTTCACGGTCGCACCGACCCGGCGATCATCGTCGATCTGGCGACGCGCTGGGGAGCGCCCGAGACCCTGGTGCGCGCCGGCCTGGCACGCTGCCTCGCGCGCTACATCGAGTGCCTGCGCGACGAGATGACCGACGGCGAGATCGAGGTCCTGCCGGGGGTCCACGAGCTGGTCACCGCGCTTGCCTGCGACCGCCGTGTCGTGCTCGGCGTGCTCACCGGCAACGTGGCGGACGGGCTCGCTATCAAACTTGCGCCCACGGGGCTGCTTTCGCTGTTCAAAGTGCAGGCGAGCGGCTCCGATTCGGCGCTGCGGCCCGAGCTGCCGGCGGTCGCCGTGGCGCGCGCCGACCTTCTCACGGGCCGCCGCTACACCGGCAAAGAGGTGGTCGTCATCGGCGACACGCCGGCCGACATCTCGTGCGGCGCCGCCCTTGGCGTGCGTGCCATCGCGGTGGCCACCGGCCGCCACACCATCGACGAGCTCGCCGCCTGCGAGCCCGACTACGCCTTCGCCGACCTGAGCGACTGGCGGGCGGTCATGGGCGCCATCCTCGCCTGAGAGCGCCGCGCGCGCCGCGAGGGGGACCCCGCCGTCGCGCCTGCCTCTCTTGTCTCAATCGAGCACGTGGGCCTTGATGAGATTGGTCGTGCCCGACTGGTTGGACTGCAGGCCGGCGGTGACCACGACGATCTGACCGCGCTCACCGAAGCCGTGGGCCAGCACGAGGTCGTTGGCTTCGCGGATGACCTCTTCGAAGCTGCCCCGGTCGGTGCCCAGCAGCGGATACGTTCCCCAGCACAGCGCGAGCTGGTTGACGACGCGCTGGTTGGGGCTGACGGCGACGATCGGCTGAGCGGGCAGGTTGCGCGCCACGGCGCGCGCCGTGGCTCCCGAGAACGTAGCGCTGAGGATCGCCTGGGCGCCGACGCGGTGGGCGACCTCGCAGGCGCCGTAGCTGATGGCGCCCGAGACCCCGGTGCTGCCTGCGGCCCAGGGCTGCGGCGCGCGGTCCTCGCTGCCCATGTCCGACTCGACGGCGAGCGCTATGCCGGCCATGGTGCGCACCGCTTCGGCCGGGTAGCCGCCGATCGCGGTCTCGCTGGAGAGCATGACCGCGCTGGTCGAGTCGTAGATCGCGTTGGCGACGTCGCTCGCCTCGGCGCGCGTGGGCCGCGGCGAGGCGACCATCGACTGCAGCATCTGCGTGGCGGTGATCACCGGTTTGCCGGCCAGGTTG
>CAZFJE010000092.1:0-12264 GCA_964519555.1 uncultured Thermoleophilia bacterium | reverse complement strand
AGCGCTCCTTGATGCGGCTGAGCAGGAAGACCTGGTAGTCCATCGAGAGGCCGAACAGCAGGCTGAAGAGAAACAGCGGCACCCAGGCTTCGATCGTGTCGACGTGGGTCAGCCCCAGCAGGTGCGCGCCCACGCCCTTCTGGAAGACGAGCACCATGAGGCCGTACGAGGCGCCCACCGAGAGCAGGTTCATGGCGATCGCCTTGGCCGGGATGATGATCGAGCGAAAGGCCACCAGCAGCAGCACGAAAGACAGCGAGAGCACGACAGTCAGGGCGATCGGCAGCCAGCGATGGAAGAAGGCCAGGTAGTCGACCACGAAGGCGGTGTTGCCCGAGACGTAGACCTTCGCCGGCACGCCGTCGAAGGCAGCCGGCACGAGGGCCGTGCGCATGTGGCCGACCAGGGCCTGCGTGGCGTCGCCGGCCGGGTCGCCGGTGAGGCTGGTGGTGATCAGCGTCAGGTCGCCGGCCTTGTCGACGACCGTTTGCGCGGGGCCGAAACGGCCGTCGCTGCGCAGGGCCGCTTCGAAGCGCGCCACGCCGCGCTTGACCTGGGACGCCGTGGCCGGCCCGTCGACCACGATCTGCAGCGGGTTGGCCTTGCCCAGCGAGAACTCGCGGCCCAGCATGTCCCAACCCTGCTTGGAGTACTGGTCGGCGGGCAGGTAGCGCGCCGTCATGTTGGTGTCGCCGGTCTTCATGACGAGCACCGGCGCGGCCAGGGCGAGCAGCACGACGACGGCGACGGTCAGCCATACGACCGGGCGGCGCATGATGCTGTGGGCGAGCCGCTCGAACAAGCCCGACCTGCCCTGGGCGCGGTTCCTGGCGAGGCGGCCGAAGACCGGCACGCGCAGGGCGTCGACGCGGTCGCCGAGCAGGCCAAGCAGCGCCGGCAGCAGGATCAACGTGGTGAGCAGCGTCGTGAAGACGACCAGCATGACGCCCATGCCCATGCTGATGGTGATGTCGAGCGGCACGATGACCATGCCGAGCATGGCGAGGAAGACGGTCATGCCGCTGAAGAAGATGGCGCGGTTGGCGGTGGCGCCGGTGGCGGCGATGGCGTCGATCTTGGCCAGGCCGCGGGCGCGTTCCTCGCGATAGCGGCTGATCACGAACAGCGTGTAGTCGATGCCCACGGCCAGGCCCATCATCGTGAGGATGTTCAGCACGAAGGTGTTCATGGGGTAGATCTGGCCGATGAGGCCGGTGATGGTGAGCGCCAGCAGGATGCTGACGATGCTGAGCAGCAGCGGCAGGCCGGCCGCGACCAGGGCGCCGAACACGATCACCAGCACGACGAGCGCCGCCGGCACGCCGAAGATCTCGGCGCGCTCGAGGTCGCTCTTGGCCACCTGGGTGATCATCTGGTTGAGGCTCGCGTCGCCGGTCTGGGCGAGCGTGAAGCCGTAGCCCGCGCTCGACAGCACGACCGCGTGCAGCTTGGCGACGTTCTTCATGGCGGTATCCTGGTCGCCGGCCATGACCACGGGGATGAGCGTGGCGTGGCCGTCCCGGGAGCGCAGCGTCGCGTCGTGCGTGGTGTACGTGGTCGAGACGCTCTGCACAACGGCTGGGCCCAGGTCGGAGATCCGCGAGGCGACGCTTTCGACGTAGCCCTGGAAGATGGGATCGCCGGCCTTGAGGGTGGCCGATCTGACGATCACGAAGTCGGTCATGCGCTGCGGACCGGTGAGGCGCTTCTCGACCAGCTGCTGGCCGATCAGGCTGTCGGGCTTGGTGCCGCGGAACTCCATGTTCGAGGTGATGCCACTCGACAGCAGGGCGCCCATCGCCGCGACCGCCACCACGACCAGCGCGAGCCAGGCCGTGATGGTGCGCCACGGGTGCGTGGCGCTCGTGCGCGCCAGGCGCTCGGTGAACGACCGCCCCCTGCGCTTCTCAGCTCTGCCGTTTCTCTCGACCGATCGCCTCATCTGAGCACCCCACTCCTTCTGTGTTCACCCCGTTCGGGCTGGTGACAGAAGGCTATCGGCGGGCGCCGCGCGCGGCGTCGCCCCGACGATGGAACTCAGGGTCAACCGAGGGGGGAACTTCGGGGGGTGGGCAGCCCGCACGACGGGGTGACGCGGCCGCGCCGGTCATCCCGCGGGGGTGGCGAAACGTCCCTCCGTGGGAAGAGGTCCGCAATCGGCGGCTCGCAGGCCGTGCGCGGCCCGGGATGATAGGCTGACCCCTGAGCAGTCACGGAGGTACGTCGCATGTCCGCCCACTCTACCGGCACCACCGACACAGGCTCGGCCTACTGCGCCCCGCTGGGCGCCGGGCCGGCCGCCATCGACACGCCCGCACTGCTGCTCGACCACGATAGGCTCGTCCACAACGTCGAGCGCATGGCGGCTTTCGCAGCCGGCGGCCCGGCGAAGCTGCGGCCGCACGCCAAAACGCACAAGTGCGTGCAGATCGCGGCCCTGCAGCTCGCCGCCGGCGCGGTCGGCATCACCTGCGCCAAGGTCGGCGAGGCCGAAGCCCTGGCCGACGGTGGCATCACCGACATCCTCATCGCCAACGAGATCGTGGGGCCCATCAAGATCGCCCGCCTTGTGGCGCTCGCGCGCCGCTGCGCGCTCACCGTGGCGGTCGACGACCCGGGCAACGTGGCCCAGCTCTCGGCGGCCGCCGACGCCGCCGGCGTCACCATCCGCTGCTACGTCGAGGTCGACATAGGCATGGCGCGCTTCGGCGTGGCCGATGGCCGGGCGGCGCTGGCGCTGGCCCGGCTCGTCGACGAGTCACCGGGCCTCGTGTTCGGCGGCCTGCAGACCTACGAGGGCCACCTGCAGAACGTGACGCCGCTCGCCGACCGCGTGGCGCGCGTCGAGCACGACCTCGGTCTGGCCCGGGCCGCCAAAGAGGCCATCGAGGCCGGCGGCCTGGCGGTCGCCGAGGTCAGCGGCGGGGGCACGGGCACGCACATGGTCACGGGCCGTCTGCCGTGGGTCACCGAGCTGCAATGCGGCTCGTATGCCACCATGGACGCGCAGTATCAGGCGGTCGGCGGCGCCGACTTCGAAAACGCCCTCACCGTGCTCGCCACGGTCATCAGCCGGCCGCGCCCCGACCGCGCGGTGATCGACGCCGGTCTCAAGGCGGTCACGCCTGAGTTCGGCGACCCCACCGTGCTGGTCGACGGCGCGCGGTGGCTCGACTTCTCCGAGGAGCACGGCGAGCTCGCCGTGAGCGGCGCGGCCCGTGGCCTGGCCGTGGGCGACAAGATCGCCCTCGTGCCGCGCCACGGCTGCACCACCGTCAACCTCTATGACCAGTTTCACGTCATGCGCGCCGGACGGCTGATCGACCTGTGGGCCGTGGCCGGACGCGGCCGGAGCCAGTAGCGGTGGCGGCCTCACCCACAGCCGACCTCGCGCGCTTCGTGCGCGGCCTGCCGAAGGCTGAGCTGCACCTGCACATCGAGGGCACCCTCGAGCCCGAGCTCATGCTCGGCCTGGGGGCGCGCAACGGCGTGCAGGTGCCCTACGCCAACGCCGGCGAGGCGCGCGCCGCCTACCGCTTCTCCGACCTGCGCTCTTTTTTGAACCTCTACTACCGCGGCATGGCGGTGCTGCTCCACGAGCACGACTTCTACGAGCTCACGGCGGCCTACCTGCGCCGCGCGGCAGCCGACGGCACGCGTCACGTCGAGATCTTCTTCGATCCGCAGAGCCACATCGTGCGCGGCGTGGCCTTCGGCGCGGTCGTCGACGGCATCTGCGCGGCGCTCGACGACGGCCGGCGCGAGTTCGGCATCTCGTCGCGGCTCATCATGTGTTTTCTGCGCGACGAAAGCCCGGCCAGCGCCCTCGAGGTGCTCGAGCAGGCGCGCGCCTACCGCGACCGCATCGTGGGCGTCGGTCTCGACTCGGCCGAGGTCGGCCACCCGCCGCGCGACTTCGCCCACGTCTTCGCGGCCGCGCGCGCGGCCGGCTTTGTAGCCGTGGCCCACGCCGGCGAAGAAGGCCCGGCCGCCTATGTGAACGAAGCCCTCGACCTCCTGCGCGTGGTGCGCATCGACCACGGCGTGCGGGCGATCGACGACGCGGCGCTCGTCACGCGCCTCGCTCGCGAGCGCATCGCCCTCACCATGTGCCCCCTGTCGAACCTGCGCCTGGGGGTGGTCGCCAGCCTGGCCGACCACCCGCTCAAGCGCCTGCTCGACGCCGGCGTGCCGGTCACGGTCAACTCCGACGACCCCGCCTACTTCGGCGGCTATCTGGTCGACAACTACCTCGCGGTGGCCGAGGCGCTCCACCTCGAACGCGCCGACCTGGCCACCCTGGCCCGCCACTCGATCACGGGTTCGCTGCTGCCCACCGACCGCCAGGCCGAGCTGCTCGCCGAGCTCGACGCCGTCGTTCGTGTGGCCGAGTAGGCCAAAGAGGCCGGCCGGCCGGGCGGCGCCCGACGCCGCGCTTCTGTTTTCGTCGAGCCCCGGCTCGCGTATTGTTGCGGGCATGCCCCAGCTCGTTGCACCAGCGATCGAGTACCAGCTCTCGTTTCTGGCGGCCCTCGCCGAGTACCACGAGGAACGCCGCCACCTTGAGCTCGGCACCGCCACACTGCGCGACCCCGCCACGTTCGCGCGCTACGTGGCCGCCCTGCGCGCCGAAGAACACCTGCTAGCCCTCGACCGCTCGGGCCGCGTGCCGCAGACCAACCTGTGGTGGGTCGAGGACGACAAGTACATCGGACGCATCGCCATACGCCAACGCCTGAACGCCGGCCTGCGCCGCATAGGCGGCCACATCGGCTACGAGATCAGGCCAAGCCGACGCCACGCCGGCCACGCCACGGCCATGCTCGCGGCAGCGCTGCCGCTGGCCGCCGCCATGGGGATCGACCCCGCGCTCATCACCTGCGATGTGACCAATGTGATCTCGCGGCGGGTGATCGAAGCCAACGGCGGCAGCTACGCCGGCCGCGACGACGACGAGCTCCACTTCTGGGTGCCCACGTCGTAGCGGCGCACCTTGCTCGCGCCGCACCGCTCAGACGCTGCGCCGCGCTATTCTGACGCCGCGCCAGGGCTCGAAGTCGCATTGCAACTCGCCCGAGCGCGCCGCTCAGGCGCTGCGCTCGACCTCGCGGTCGCGCAGGTCGCGCAGGTCGCGGGCCCTGATCTGGGTGACCCGGTAGGCGGTCGCCCGCGAGCGCAGGAACACCGGGACGTAGTCGTCGACGGCCTCCTGCGAACCGCCCGCGCGCACGTACAGGTAGCCCGTGTGGTTGCCCACGAAGCAGCCCCACTCGTAGGCCTCCTGAAAGCCCGGCCCCTGGTTGATCGTGGCCTCGACCGCGTCGAGGCACTCTTCGGGGCGGTGGGGCACCACAATGAGGAATCGCGCCCGGCTCATGTCGGCTCCTTTGCTGGGGAGAGACTGCCTTGGCGATGCCCTCGAGTGGGGACGGTCAAACCGCGCAGCGCGCGGCCGGCGGCGAAGCCGCCGGCCGCGCGCCCCCTCTTAGAACGTCAGCTGCCGCCGATGGTGGTGCGGATGACCTTGTGGCCGGCCTTCTCGAAGTCGGCGGCGACCTTTTCCTGAAGCTCCTTGCCGGGGGTCAGCGAGACCATGTAGCCGCCGCGGCCGCCGCCGGTCACCTTGGCTCCGAGGGCGCCGTTGGCGAGGGCCGTCTTGCACATGTCGTCGAGCGTGGGGTGCGACATCTGCATGTCGATCAGCAGGTGGTGGTTGTCGGTCATGATCTGGCCCATGGCCGGGAGGTCACCGGCTTCGAGCGCATCCTTCATCTCGAAGACCTGACCGGCGAGCTTCTTCAGACGGGTCGCGAAGAGCTCGGGTTCGCCGCTTTTCTGGGCGTCGAGGAACTCGTCGAGGGCCGCCGTGTTGACCGTGACGCCGCTGTTGGCCAGGACGATCTCGAAGGGCTTGGGCGTCGGCACGCGCTCGAAGTTCTGCCGGCTGTCCTTGAGCCAGAAGAGCAGCATGCCGCCGTAGGTCGAGGCGGTGTTGTCGACGCCGCTCGCCACACCGTGATAGGGAAACTCGCCCTGCCAGGCCACGCGATTGATCTCTTCGATGGGCAGGTCCAGCTCGAACTCGGCGTTCAGGGCGCGTGCCAGCGACACGCAGATGGCGGCGCTCGCGCCCACGCCGCTGCCGGCCAGCAGGGTGCCCCCCACCGTGATCTTGATCGGCGTCTTTTTGACGTCGATGCCCATGACGTCGAGGATGCGATCGATCGACTGGCCCTGCTGCTCGCGCTTCTTGTCTTTGTAGCCCGGGACCTCGATGCGGTCGTCCTGCAGCACCCAGCCCTCGCCGTCGATCCGCTCGACCGTCGTTTCGGTCACGAAGGGGATCGACGAGACGATCGCCGGCACCTCGTCGAGCACGAATTGGTCGCCGATCAGGATCGTCTTGCCGAAACCAGTTCCTTTAGCCATGCGCTTCCCCGTCCAGGATCGATTCCATTTCGCCGATCAGGCGCTCCTCTTTGCCGATGGCCACCGTAGTGGCGGCCGTCAGGCTGTGGCAGGCATCGGAGAACCCTCCGAGCCGCTGCGTCGCTTCGGGCAGCAGGACATTGAGTCCCAGTGCCCTCTTGGCGCGGATCTCGTCTTCCATGGCCGGCGAGCAGCGCATGGAGACCTTCACCTGCTTGAAGTCGATGGCGCCGAACCCCGGAATCTCGTCGGGCACGACCTGAAAGCCGGCGAGGTACTTGTCGGGATCGATCAGGTCGGTGAACCTGATGGCGTCGCAGAAGGCGCCGACCATCTTGACGCCCATCGGAAAGAAGCGCCGCTGCAGATGGAACCACTGGATGTGCGGCGCCTGGTACATGGCGCCCGCCTTGAGCGCGGCGATCTCAGCGTCGAAGAGCTTGGCGCGCACGGCCTTGAGCTCGTCGACCATGCGGTCAGATGAGGCCGAGACGCCCTCGAGGCAGGCCTTGATGCCCACGTCGGGGCCCTTGTTGTAGTAGCCGACTCCGCCGAGCACGTCGAGGTAGTCGCCGAAGTCGATGACGGGCAGCCGGCCGTTGGGGCCGTTCAGCAGGTACTGCTCGCCGTGGTCGAGTGCCTTGATCTCGACCAGGCCCTGACGCTCGGCCTCTAAGGCGACGTCGCGGTTCTCGCTCACCAGCGCGCCGTCGATGAAGAAGCCGTCGCCCACCGCCCCCACGGTCGCTACGTGCGCGAGGTCGCGGTTGGCAGGGTCGAGCGTGCGCGCAAAGAGGTAGCAGGTCGTCGAGCCGGAGATGTCGCGGTCGCCTTTGAGGCCGAAGAGATCGGGATCCAAGTTGATGACGCGCGGGTCGGTCGAGGGTTCGGCGACGTGGTGGTCGAGGATCAGTGTGAGATTGCGACCCTCGTTTAGCTCGGAGAGCAGCGGCGCGATGCGGCCGGCGAAGTCGGCGAAGACGAGCAGCTTGCCCTCTTGCTCGTAGACCTTCTCGAGCACCGCCGGATAGGGCTTCTCCAGGCAGAAGCGCCGTACCTCGAAGCCCTCGCGCTCAAAAGCCCGCGTGAGGATGGCGCCCGAAGTCAGCCCGTCTGAGTCGTTGTGGTGAAAGACCTGCACGACCTTCTCGGGCATCTTGCGGACTTCTTCGATGGCGCGTGCCATCGCCTCGATCAAGACACTCGCCATCATGCCTGCTCCTGCGCTCGACGACACGGTCACCTGCCACCGAGAATCATACAACGGTGGGCTGGAAGGGCGAGGCCGGAGCGGCCGGTGTCGCCCCTGGAAGCTACTTCGACCGCGCCCACGGTGGCGGCGTGGAGTCCCAATACGGAGAGGAGCCCGGCCCGGTGAGCGGCGGGGCCGGCGGGGCCAATGGGGGCGCCGCGGTCACCGGAGCCGCCGCCGGAGCCGCCGCGGGCGCAGGCGGAGCGGCCGACGGCACGCTCGGCGAAGGCGACGCAAGCGCTTGCCCCCACGCCTGCTCGGAGCCGAGTGCGGCCGGCGACGCCGTGATCGGCGTGTGCGTGATGCCGTTGGAGACGAACGGCACGCCTATGAAATCGGAGAGCGCCCTGTCGATCGCCTCATCGCTCGAGGTCCCCAGAGTCCGGAGCCAGCCCTGGACCGACGTCTGCTCCTTGTCGAGCAAGAAGCTCGTGCCGTCTTTGAGCACGACACATTGGCAACGCTGCCAGCCTCGGTGGCCCAGGAGTCGGCTATCGACCGCGTCGCCTCGTTGCTGCATGGTCTCCGCGACGACCCGCCTCAGACCATCGACGACCTGAGGCTTTTGGAAGCGTGGGCGGCAATTTCGTACTTCGCGGCATGGCGCACGATCACCCTGCGCTGGAAGGGCACCGGCAAGAAGCCGATCCCTCCAGAATGGAGACGCGTGGGTATGCGGCAGGACGTCCGGCGACGCAGCAACCGGCATGCCCGGCACCCCGTCAACGCGATGCTTAACTACGGCTACGCGGTTCTTGAATGTCAGGTACGCATAGCCATCGCCGAGGTGGGGCTCGACTTGACCATCGGCTATCTGCACGTCTGCCAGCCTGGACGGCAGGCGTTGGTCTATGACTTGATGGAGCCGTATCGGCCACGGGTCGACCGAGAGGTGCTCGCTCTGATTCGGTCGCGAATCTTCATGCCGCAGGATTACGTGACCGATTCGAACGGGGTGTGTCGTTTGCATCCGGAACTAGCGAGGCAAGCGGTAGCCGCTTTGGTCTGCATATTCGAGAAGCCTATTTCATTTGCGGTCGCTCAAAGTATTCTTCAATCGCCAGTCGAACAGTGAGTAGGGAAGCGTGGTGCCCTCAAGTGCCGCCACGAGTACCGTCGCGGGAGACGTTCTTGTCGGGCACATATGATTACGCGCTTTCCACGACTAGCCAGTTCTTCTTCTGCGGCCTCCCATTTCGACTCGACATGTCCTCGGGGTGCAGCATCGGCTGCGCTTACTGCTTCGCAGCGTCCCGAGGTGGCAACGCAACGGGAGTGCGAAAAGTACTCGACCCGGATTGGCTAGCCAGGAAGCTGACTGGAGCGCGGCAGCACAATTCCACGCCTTGCGACATAGCGGAAGAGTTCCTGCGTCGTCGCATACCGGTTCATTTTGGTGGCCTCAGTGACCCATTTTCAGATGAGGAGACATCGGGGCTAGCCGTCCGCGCCTTGGATTCATTGGCTGCCCTCGACTACCCGACAGTGGTGAGCACTAAGAACGTCGTTCGCCTTCTGCAGCCAGACGTCCTGCCGGTATTGAAGCGGATGCGCAATCTCGCTATCCAGGTGTCCTTCTCAACTCTCGACCCCGGACTCGCGAGCTTGTTAGAGCCCGGTGCGCCTAGCCCAGCAGCCAGGTTGATCGCATGCAAGCTTCTCTCGGACACGGGCGTGCCGATGATAGCTCGGCTTCAACCGCTGTTGCCCTCGCTTGCCGCCGTTACGGCCAATGAGACAATCCCACAATTGGCGGCCTGTGGTTTCCGGCACATAACCATCGAATGCCTGAAGGTTCCGTTGGAGAGGACCGCTAGAGCGCCAATGAGCGCACTACCTTCGCCCGTTAGCAGAGATATCGCTCTATTCGAGACAGGGAACCGTTTGCGAATCGGCAGGGAGTGGCTGTTACCAACGGAACAACGCTGGGACATTCTTCAGCCGCTAATAGTCGCAATCCATTCCGAGAACCTCACCTATGGTGCGGCCGATTACGGTCTACTCCACCTAGGCGACACGGACATGTGCTGCGGCATTTCGACACTGGCCGGCTTTGAGAATTGGCACAAGGGCAACATCGCATACGTGATTCGGTCCGCCACCAACGGTCTGGTTTCGTTTGACGCTCTGGAGATGGAGTGGACTGCGCAACAATCAGCCCGCCGGGTGTTGAACTCGACATGCCGAATAGACGGCCCCCAACGCCCCATTGACTACATTCGTGCCAAATGGAACGCCCGCACTGCAAACGCCCCGGATTCCTACCTTATGGTCACCTACGCGGGCGAGCGTGATGAGCATGGTGCATGTCTCTACTACAAGAATGTCGTCTCCTGAGGATGAGAGAATGGCGAGTATGGACACTGAGATTGAGGAGATACAGCAAGCGGCGATTGCAGCAGTGGAGGAGGTCGCGACTCTACCCCCGGAGCCGCTCGCAGCGAAATTGGCCGACATCAAACAGATGATCGGCCACTACATCGGTATGACGAACGAAATCGAGACACGGCGTGAGCGACATTACGAGTTCACGCTGCTGTTTATCGCCGTGCTTGTTCCCGCCTTCGCCTTAGTGATTGCGGACAGGCACCGCTTAGGTCTCTTGGCCACCTGGCTCGCAGGGGGCTGGCTCGCAGTCCAGTTGGCTTTCGCAGCGGTCTCCATCTTCGTGTATCACGCCCAGTCCAGATACAGCTATCCATTCCTCAAGCTGAAAGGCGTCGCGAATCAGTGGAAGTGGTTCTACTACGGCAATCCGGCAGTCACCGAGATAAAGACTGACTCAGTCTTCGGGCCTATTCTCCACCGGAAAGACGCGGCCTCTTCGACAATTCCTTACCTAAAGGGTCTTCGCGACTTCGCATCGTGGTACACGGCTGAGAATCCAAAATCCGAGACCGTTGCGGCACTCAAACAGCTCTACTTGCTGCAAGTCCACAACTACTACAAGAACCAGTGGCACAAGCAGCTTTACGCCGTGTCGCTTTGGGCATGGCTAATCGGCATCGCATATATCGCTGCGGTCCTGATCGTGTATTGGGCCCGCTAGCCAAGCCACGAAATGCTGCGGCGGCGCCTCCCCATCGGCGCTCTCAATGGGCCTCGCGCCTCAAGCTGTCATCCAGTTTGAACCACACCACCCACGTGATCCGGGAGAAGGGTTCCTCACCGATCACGCCGGAGGATTGCAGCGCCTACAGGGACGCTTCCCTTCTGCGAGCACGTCGTCGAGTCTACGGAAGGAACGGCCTCTGGACGTTGAGCGGAGAAGGGTGATGCAGTCGTCGCTGTGGTAGACGTTACTTCCTTCTAAGACAGTCAGCCTAAAGCTGTCCTGCAAGAAATCAATGAATAAGAGGACTTTGAGGGAGTTGGCTGGAGTCCCGTAGGCCACGTCGGCACCGTGGAGAATGGCGTGGCGGCTTAGCGTCGAGGCCGTTTGCGTGCCGTGTTCGAACGCCACGTACACTACGCCAACGCAGAATTGGATCACGGCGTCACTGACAGCTTCGGGAACCGGACCGTCCTCTTCACTCTCGAACAGGTCAGCTCGGTAGCGCTCGAAGGTCTTGCCGCTCATACGACCCTTGTGGTTGAAACCGTCAGCTACGATGCCCTCTGCCTGTGCCAGCAGCACCGGTACAGAAAGAAGGTAGTCACCGCGAACATGGGCATCGATTCCAGCCTGGAGAACGTGGAGCCGCCGCGCAAGGAGATGCTTCCGGTCCCATCCCCTGAATGACCACCGGATCGCGTCTTCTGTGTAGTAGTAAAGTATCTTCTCTTCGACTTGGCCGATGAAGCCACGCAAGTCGTCTTCACTGGGCTCGGCACCCAAGGCTTGGTACGCGGCTATGATGGCTTGCTTCGCTTTGGGTGGAAGATACTCCGGTGGCGGCCAGCCCAGTTCGCTCATCACCAATGCGAACTCAGTGCGTAAGTCGAGAGCCCCGCGCCACTGGGCCAACAGCTCTCGCAACGCGGGGTTGCTGAATATGGAGTTGTATTGCGACGTGATCCGGGACAGATAGCTCTGCGTGGAGGCAAAGGAGGCGAGGACGCCAGCCATATTGCTGACGCCGCCGAGCTTGGCAATGACCGAAGCATTCGTCATAGCCATCTTGGCGACGTCCCCGCCTCCGGCTGCCTTTAGGATGGCCAGCCGGTGAGCATCGAGGCCGCAGAACGCAAACCGCAGTGGAGAGCCGGCCAAGACGCTCTCTCGGAGCTCCTTGGAAGCACGTATCGCCCGAAGCACCGGATTGTTGCCAGCTGATCCGGTGACCACAGCCGCGTTGGCGATCATCTTTCTATAGGCAGCCTGCGACGCCAGAACTGTCTTCAGTAGGTCATCCTGCAACCGGCCACACCTCACCTCCGAACTCAGTGACCCACCATAGCAGCACGCCCGGATGGCTTCTTGGGCAATCGAATCGAGAGCGGGGAAGCATCGCAGGGGTGGGACGGGGGCGACCGTTCACAATCCTGGCGGTTGCTATACCCCGGCGGGGCGCAAGGGGGAAGGAGTGGTGGGCGACGTTGGAATTGAACCAACGACCTCCAGCTTGTCGAGCTGGCGCTCT
>CAZFJE010000091.1:0-12290 GCA_964519555.1 uncultured Thermoleophilia bacterium | reverse complement strand
ACCTACACGGTGACCGCGGCCGACGGCTCCACGCAGGACTATGCAGTGACCGTCACGGCGGACACCAGCCTCGTGATCGGCCAAAGCTACGGCGGTGGAGTGGTGGCCTACCTCACAGACTCCGGCGATCCGGCAAGCGAACAGAGCGGCCTCATCGCCGCCACAGCCGACCAAAGCTCAGGCATCCCATGGGCAAGCGGCAGCAACACATCCGGTCTTGTAGGAGGGACAGGCACAGTCCTCGGCACCGGCTCGGCGAACACGACCATGATCATCGACCAGAACGGGCCGTATGATGCGGGGACCAATGCCTCCGCGGCAGGTCTGGCACGCGCCTACAACGGTGGCGGCTACAGCGACTGGTACCTGCCCAGCCAGGATGAGCTGAACGAGCTCTACACCAACCGTGTGGCACTTGGTGGGTCTGCGCTCGACGGCGACTACTGGAGCTCCTCCGAGTACGGGGGGAACGGCGCGTGGTACCAGCGCTTCGGCAGTGACGTTTTCCAGGCCATCGGCTACAAGGGCGACACGCTCAGTGTGCGCGCCGTGCGCTCCTTCCCGGTCGACTCGGCCAAAGCGATCAGCGCCTTCACGTTCCCGACCAGCACCGACACCACCATCGACCAGAGCGCGCACACGATCGCCGTGACGGTGCCCTACGGTACCGACGTCACCAATCTGGTGGCGAGCTTCACGACCGGCGGAGCGGTGGTCGCGGTGGGCTCGACTCCGCAGACGAGCGGCACGACCGCCAACGACTTCACCAACCCCGTCACCTACACCGTGACTGCGGCCGACGCCTCGGCGCAGGACTACAAGGTCACGGTGACGGTGGCGGCTCCCCTCGAGATCGGTGACGCCTACCAGGGCGGCATCGTCGCCTACATCCTGCAGCCCGGAGACCCCGGCTACGTGGCAGGGGAGACGCACGGCCTGATCGTCGCGACAACTAATCAATCGGCAATCCAATGGGCGATCCCCGCATACCAGAGCGATGTGGTGTTAGGGACAGGCACCGCGCTCGGCACCGGCTCGGTGAACACGACCATGATCATCGACCAGAACGGGCCGTATGATGCGGGGACCAATGCCTACGCGGCAGGTCTGGCACGCGCTTACGACGGTGGCGGCTACCACGACTGGTACCTGCCCAGCAAAGACGAGCTGAACGAGCTGTACCTCAACAGGACCGCGATCGGTGGTTTCGGCGCCGGATGGTACTGGAGCTCCTCCCAGTTAGCGGAATACGCGCAATGCGCGCTGACCCAGGTCTTCACCGACGGCTACCAGGGCTAC
Source organism: uncultured Thermoleophilia bacterium (assembly GCA_964519555.1). GTDB lineage: Bacteria > Actinomycetota > Thermoleophilia > UBA2241 > UBA2241 > Bog-752. The sequence continues at coordinate 10,991 of CAZFJE010000091.1, read as the reverse complement.
GGCGGCAAGAACTTGGCGGGCACGGTGCGTGCCGTCCGCTCCTTCTAGCCGTGCGGCGGTTGAGCCTTGGCGCCACCTGCCTCGCGGCAAGGCTCATGGCTCTGGCGGGCGTTGGTCCAAACCCAGCAGCGCCCCAGTATCGTGCTTGCGGCCGGGCGTCTGAGCAGTAGGGCCGGCAGTGCCAACAACATCGCCCCACGCTCGGCGAGCGCTACGGAGGCCGTCTTACGCAGCCGGCAACTTGCGCCCAGCGAGGGCGGAGGTCATAGAGCCAAAGAACCCTAGCCGAAGAGGTTGCGGACCTTGGCTGGGTTGGAATCGAGTGTGATCACTGTTGCGCGTGCCGCCGCAATCAAAGTCCGGCGATCCCCGCTCGGACCTCGTTTGCCACAGCGACAAGCTCAGCGACCAAGGCAGTGTCTTCCGGCCACCAGGCAAGTGACACGACACACGGATTCAGGTCACGGATCGGCACGAACGTCACCCCTGGGCGTCGATACCATTGGCCTACGCCTTCGGAGGTGATGCTCAGGCCGACTCCGCGCGACACGAGGTGCGTCTCTGCGTCGAGCGTGTGCGCCTCGGCCACCACCGGCGCCGGCCCCGACCGGTAGTCGGTGAGTATCCAGTAGTCGCGCCAGGGACCGGGCGAGACTGGGGCTGCGATGATGGGCTCAGGCAGCACATCGGCAACCCCGAGCGACTCGCGGGCGGCTAGCGGATGGTCGTCGGGAAGACAGGCGACGAGCCGCTCGGTGGCAAGCTCCACTGACACCAGGCCCGGCAGACCGAGCGGCGGCCGCACAACCGCGGCGTGGACGAGCCTGTCCCTCAGGCCGGCGGTGGGGTCGGTAAAGTCGAACTCCTCCGTCTCTATCGCCGAATCGGGCTGTCCATCGCGGTAGGTGCGCAGCAGCCTCGAGACGATTTCGAGTGCCGCTCCGATCGTGTAGCCGAGCTTCAGTGCCTCCTGTGGAGTCGCACCCATGCCCCGCACCGTCTTTACGGCCGAGTTCAGTTCGGCGAGAAGCTGGCTGGCAAGGCCGGCGAACACGGTGCCTTCCGGCGTCAGCTCGACGCTGCGTGTCGTGCGGATCAGCAGGTCGACGCCGAGCGCCCTTTCGAGATCGCGGATCGTATGACTCATCCAAGGACCTGAGACGGATAGTCGTTCGGCGGCGCGGCCGAAGTGCAGCTCCTCGGAGACCGCAAGGAACGCCTCAAGCTGTCGGAGAGTCAGATGTTGCAACCGGGTCCTCCGATCAAGGCAACAAGCGGGCAATCGGGCAACGCATGGTCTCGGCAATTGTGTCAGATATCGACACAATAACGCGAGTGATTCGTCCTTCTCAGGCGCACATCGCGACCTTACCATGAAAGAACCTGAAAGACTGGCGAGAGGATCTGCCGTGGCGACTGACTACACAGAAGACGACCTGGAGGTCGGAAGAGCCGCACTGCTTACCGGATGGTCCACAGGCAGCGAGCCCGGACTCGTCATCACCAAGGCCTCGGGCGCGCTCGTTTGGGACTCTGAAGGCAAAGACTACATCGACTGCACGGCGATGGCGTGGGCCAACAACATCGGAGCCTCCGTGCCCGAAGTCGTCGAAGCTGCCTTCGAGCAGGCCCGTGAACTGAGCCACCTGAGGTCCAACTTCGACTCCGTTCCGCTGCTGCGCTTGAGCAAGGCGCTGACCGAGTCGGCCCCCGGCGACCTCAAGCGGATCATGTTCACGCTCCACGGCAGTCTGGCCGTGGAGATGGCGATGAAACTCGCGATGATCAATCGACCGCAGCACACCGGGCCGTTCCTCGCTTTGACCGACGGTTACCACGGGCGGTCGTTGGCCAGCATGGCGCTGTGCTGGCCACACACCAACCCAGCGTTCTCTCGCATCCTGCCGGAGGTGCTCAGGGTCCCCCAGCCCTACGCCTATCGTTCCGGAAGAAGCGAAGACGACGAAGTCGATTACTGCATGGCCGAGCTGCGCGACACGATCGCTCGTCGGGCGACCGTTCTGCCGCCAGCGTTGTTCATGGAGCCCGTCCAAGGCAACGGCACCCAACTCGACTTCCCCCGGCGCTACTACCAGGAAGTGCGGCGCTTCTGTACCGAGAACGACATCCTGCTCGTCTTCGACGAGGTGCAGACCGGCTTCGGCAGGACTGGCAAGATGTGGGCCGCCGAGTACTACGGCGTGACGCCCGACATCCTCGTCTTCGGCAAGGGCGTCGGAGGGGGATTCCCGCTTGCCGGCATCCTGTGCAGCACGGAGCTGGCCGGTTTCCAGCCGGGCGATGAAGCTCTGACCTTCGCCGAGTCTCCCGTGAGCCTCGCCGCCGGCCTTGCTGCTCTTGAGGTGCTCAAGCGAGACGGCCTGCTTCAGGCCTGCGAGGAGATGGGGCGCTATGCCACCGACGCCTTGCTTGAGATGAAGCCGCGCCATCCGCTCATCGGTGACATCCGCGGACCGGGTCTGCTCATCGGCATCGAGCTTGTGCTCGATCAGGACACGAAGGAACCGGCGATCTCAGAAACGCTCGAGGTGTATCGCCGGGCGATGGACCTCGGCGTCATCTTCGGCACCACCAAATACGACGGCCTTGGCAACGTGCTCAAGATCAAGCCTCCGTTTGTGATCACCAAGGCGCAGATGGACCGCGTGCTGACGGTCCTCGACGAGGTCCTGACGGTCATCGAAGCCGGATCGCCGGTCGGCAAGGCGCAAGCCCTCCCTGCCGCCGCCGGCGGGCACGAGCGGGCCGATGCAGCTCTTTCACTGAACTAGCCGCACACCAACGGGCGATCGGCCAGCGCGCGGGCCGGTCCACTCGACGCCAAGACGCCTCTATTCTCATCATGGTCTCCGAGAGGAGTGAGGAAGTTGTCCGACCCCGAAATCAGGCTTTCAGACGCAGGCGACGCAAACGACCTTCACCGCTTCGGCTACGTCCAGTCCCTCAGGCGCACCCTGGGGCCCTACGCATCGTTTGCCATAGCTTTCTCGATGATCAGCATCTCGACGGCGATCTTCTTCTTGCTGCCGAGCTTGTTCGGGACCTCAGGTGCCCTTGGCGTCTGGCTATGGATCCCGTGTGCGGCCGGCGTGTTTCTGATCGTGCTCGTCTATGCGCACCTCGCGGCCCGCATTCCGATCACCGGGTTTGCCTACCAATGGAACAGCCGTCTGATCAACCCGCACTACGGCTGGTTCACGGGCTACACGGCACTGCTCGCCTTCATCGCGGGCACGGCGGCGACGGCGGTGGCTCTGGCGACGGTGTTTGCCAACGACATCTGGAAGTCGCCGACGCACGGCGACATCGTGCTCTTTGCCGCCGTCTCCGTGGCGGTCGCCGTCCTCATCAACGTCATCAGCATCCGCGCGGTGAGTGCCGTCAACAACATCGGCGTCTTCTTCGAGATCGTCGGATCGGTCGGTGCCGCTGCGCTGCTCTTCGTAGGCTCGATCTTCTTCTTCCACCACCGGGCCGGGTTCCACATTCTCGTCTCGACACAGCGCACGTCGGGCGGCGCCCTCTGGTACGGCTTCGTCCTGGCCGCTCTTCTGCCCCTGTACTGTTTCATCGGCTGGGAGGGCGCAGCGGACCTCGCCGAAGAGACCAACGATCCCAGGTCCGTGACGCCGTCGGCCATGATCCGAGCCAACTACGTGTCGGTGGCAGCGAGTCTCTTCATGATCGTCGGGTTCCTGATCGCGGTGCCCCATGGCGTCAACGCGCTGCTCGGTCAGCCCAAGAACGCCCTGGTCTACATCTTCCAGAGTCACTTCGGGGCCGTCGCTGCCGCAGGCCTACAGGTCGTGGTATTCGCGGCGATCTTCTCGTGTGTGCTCGCCAACATGGTGGTGGCGACTCGTCTTACCTTCGCGTTGTCTCGCGACAAGATGCTCCCCGGGTCGAGCGTGCTCGGAAAGGTCAACGACCGGACGCACACGCCGATCGCCTCGATCTTGCTGGTCGGTGCGGTGGCGATCGGCATCAACGCGCTGTCCGCCGGCATCGCCGCAAACGTCGTGTCGATCTGCAGCGTCGCCTACTACTTCATCTACGTCCTCACAGTGGGCGGCGCTATCTACGCCTACCGGCGGGGGAGGATGCCCGATCATCGTGTCGGCGACTTCTCTCTGGGGCGCTGGTTCCTTCCGGTCGCGCTGGTGGCGTTTGCCTACACGGCGGGTGTCATCGTGATCGCGCTGGCGCCACACGAGGGCCATACTGCTGCTCGATACCTGCTTGGTGCCGAGCTGGTCGGCGTGCTCTGGTATGCCCTGTACTTGCGGCCTCGCATTTCGAACTGTACTGCCGGCGTCTTGCGTCAGGAAGTGGTCGCGCTGGAGAACACGGCGGCGGTCGACACTGCGGGATCGCCACAAGGCTCCGTCGTCTAGCGCCCCCGCTAGAGGAGCATGCATCGATGACTCTCGTGGCCGGTATCGACTCCTCCACCCAGTCGGTCAAGGTCAGCGTGCACGATGCAGAGACCGGTGTCGTGGTGCGGCAAGCTTGCGCGCCGCACCCCGAGGGCGTCTCCTGTCCACCCCAGCGGTGGTGGGAGGCGCTCTCGGAGGCCTCGTCCGGGCTGCTCGATGGCGTCGCCGCGCTCGCGGTCGCCGGGCAGCAACACGGCATGGTCACGCTCGATGAAGCTCAGAAGCCGGTGCGGCCCGCGCTCCTGTGGAGCGACACGCGATCAGCCGCCGCTGCCGCGGCGCTGGTGGCTGAGTTGGGTGCCGAAGAATGGGCTCGCGCCGTGGGTTCGGTGCCCGTCGCTGCCTTCACGGTCACCAAGCTCCGGTGGCTTGCCGAGAATGAGCCTGACCTAGCTCGACGAGTCACCTACGTGATGCTGCCACACGACTACCTGACGTTGCGATTGGGCGGCGTGGCGGTCACCGATCGCGGCGATGCATCGGGCACTGGCTACTGGTCGCCGGCGACCGGGCAGTACCGCAACGACCTGGTACGGCGTGCCTTCGGACGCGACGTCGTGCTCCCCAGAGTGGCCTCGCCGCATGAGCTCGTCGCAGCCACACCGAGCGGCGTACTGTTGGCACCGGGTACAGGCGACAACATGGCGACCGCTTTGGGCCTGGAACTGACGGCGGGTGACGTCGTCATTTCCCTGGGCACGTCGGGCACGGCCTTCGCCATCAGCGACACCCCGACCGCTGATGCCTCGGGGGCGGTGGCCGGTTTTGCCGACGCCACCGGAAAGTTCTTGCCGCTGGTGTGCACTCTGAATGCGGCTCGAGTGCTGGCCGCTGTTGCGTCCCTGCTCGGCATGGGGTTGGACGAAATCGGTCGGCTCGCGCTGACTTCACCTCCGGGTGCGGAGGGACTGGTCCTGCTGCCGTATCTCGACGGAGAGCGAACCCCCAATCTTCCCGACGCGACGGGCAGCCTTCTCGGCCTGACGCGAACAAACCTGACTGCAGCCAATATCGCCCGGGCTTCCGTCGAAGGGATGCTGTGCGGGCTTGCCGACGCGGTGGATGCGCTTCGGGCGTCAGGTGTAGTTCCGAAGCGGCTTCTGCTGGTGGGCGGCGCAGCATCGAACGCGGCCGTCCAGCAGATCGCCGCGACGCTCTTCGGTATCGAGGTTGACGTCCCAACCCCAGCGCAATACGTGGCTCGGGGGGCAGCTTGGCAAGCCGCATGGGCGTTGGCCGACGGCGTTCGGCCACAATGGACGCTTCCCGTTGCTCAGAGGTTCGAGCCGGATCTCCAGCCCCAGGTTCGAGAAAACTACGCTGCCGCACGCGCGCAGGTCTATGGCTGAGGGCCGCGATGATGCTCAGTGTTCGGTGGCCGGTTGATCGTCGAAGAATGGGCTGATTGCGAGATCAGCAGACCGGCCGCCCGTTCGCCTAGTGCTTGCTGAGCCACCGCGCGTGGGCCGATCGGGCGGGGGCCCCGCGGGAGACGGCGGCAGCAGGGGCCACCAGTGAGCCGGCCAGGATCATGTCACCCTAGCTGCCCTTCCTGAAGGTCGCCGGGCGAGGCAGCGGAACCAGCGCCGGCGTACGGGCCTTGTAGGCCTTGTAGTCGTTCTGGGTGCCCCACCTCTCGTCGGCTCGCTTCTCGAGGAGAGGCACACCGCTGACTCGCGTCAGCAATAGGAAGACGAAGACGGGGGAGACCAGCGTGACCCACTGCCAGCCATGTAGGACGGGTACGGCGATGAGTGCCACCCCGATCCAGAGCGTGATCTCACCGAAGTAGTTGGGGTGGCGGGACCAGGCCCAGAGGCCGCTGCGGATGAATGTGCCACTGTTCGCCGCGTCCGCCCGGAAGCGGCTCTTCTGGAGGTCGGCCGTCACCTCCAGCCCGAATCCCGCGAGCCAGACGAGCAGTCCGATGATGGCGAGGACGCCAAATCCCTTGCGGACGGTGGTGGTGATTGCGGCCAGCGCCGCCGCCAGAGTGATGGTCACCCACAGAGCCTGTAAGGTCCAGGTGCTGAGGAAGCGGATGAAGGACGGCTTGATGGCGTCGAAGCGCTCGTCCTTGCCGGCCTTGCGGATGCGGGTGAAGAGGTAGTTGCCCAGCCGCGCTGCCCAGATCAGAACCAGCACAAGAAGGACGTACGAGCGCGTGTCGGGCGTGGGGCTGAGCACGACGGCGACGATGGTGAGGGTGATGTACGTCAGGCTGCCGGTGAGGTCGTAAAAGCGCTCGGTCTGCAGCAGGTACGCCGGAATGAAGGCTAGCCACTGGATCACGAACGCAAGCGCGACGCACAGCGCGAAGACGGGGAGCCCGCCGATCTTGGCCCCGCCCTGGCTGCCGACCAGGGCGACACCGGCGCCGACAAGCACGACCAAGGGGAAAGCGACGAGCGCGTTGCGGTCGGCTCTCTTCATACCATCCCCCTCCCTCTGACTCGCAGACGCCCAAGGCGAACAGCGACATGGTGGGACTGCACTCGCGTAGCTCAGGTGGCCGGTATTGGGCTCGAGCCTCCCGGTCGCAGTTTTCAACCCACGTGCAGAGGCTGGCAGCCCTGTTCTAACTGAGCTGTGTCGCTTTGCGCGCCTGCCACAGCGCAAGCGCACCGGTCACGGTGGCGAACGCCAGGACCACCGCAAGCCCGACGAGCAGAGGCTCGGCCTGCCAGCCGTCGATGAGCACGGAGCGCATGGCGTTGAAGACGTAGGTCGTGGGGTTGATGTCGGCGGCAACCTTGAGCCAGCTCGAGGTGATGTACTGCTTGGGCACGAAGGTCGCCGACAGGAAGATCAGCGGAAAGAAGATCAGCGTGGCCGCCTGCGTGGCCGCGCCGTTCTTGGTGCGCAGCGCGATGAACACGGCAAACCCCGAGAAGGCCATGCCCCACAGGAACGCGAAGGCCAGCACGACCAGCAACCCAGCCGGCCCGGTGGCGCTGCCCAGCCCCATGAGCAGCGCGAGCACCACGATCACCGCGACCTGCGCAACGAGCATCATGCCGCCCGCCACGATCGGTCCCCAGATCAGCGCCAGACGGCTCGCCGGTGTGAGCAGAAGCTTAGTGAAGTAGCCCGAGGAGATGTCGCGAATAAGCGCCTCGCCGGCCAGAGTGGCGCCGCCGATGGCTGCCGAGACGATGGCCACCGGCAGGATGAAGTCAAGGTAGCTGCCGTGAAACCCGGGAAGGCTTGCGACCGACGACAAACCCGCATTGTAGACAAACAGAAAGAACACGCTGATCGCAAACCCGGGAATGATGGCTGCCGGCTGGCGCAGGGAGGTGCGTAGCGAGCGCGCGATGAGACGGACCACGTCGTTCATCGCTTCACCGCCTCGGGCAGCGGCTCGCCGTCGCCGCTCTCCTCGCGGGCGCGCAGGCTCTCGCCTGTGACCCGCAGGAAGACGTCGTCGAGGGTGGGTTTGTCGATCGTCAGCCCACGCAGTGGGATCGACGCCTGATCGAGTGCCCGCACGATGCCCGGCACTTCGCGGGCCGCAACAGGAAAGTAGCACCGCAGGCCGCCGTCGCCGGGTCGGCGCTGGGGGGCCGTGTCGGCCAGAACGCTGGCTGCACGTTCGGCGTCCTGTGGCGTCTCGAAGCTGAGCTCGACGACCTCCTCGCCCAGTCCGCGTTTGAGTCCGGCCGGCGTGCCCATGGCAACGATGCGCCCGTGGTCGATGATCGCTACGCGGTCGGCCAGCTTGTCGGCCTCCTCGAGGTACTGCGTGGTAAGGAAGATCGTCATGCCCTGTTCTGAGTTCAAGCGTCGGACCTCATCCCAGATGTCGATCCGGCTCGCGGGGTCGAGGCCCGTTGTGGGTTCGTCGAGGAAAAGAACCTGGGGATCGTGAGCGAGCGCCAGCGCCAGGTCGAGGCGCCGTTTCATGCCGCCTGAGTACTCGCCCACACGCTTCTTGGGCTCGACGTCGGCGAGGCCGACCGTCTGGAGCAGGCGTCCGGCGGTCTCGCCGGCGGCGCCGGTCGAGGCGCCGAAGAGCTGGGCCTGCAATACGACGAGCTCGCGGGCCGTCATGAGCGGGTCGAGTCCGACCTCCTGCAAGGCTACTCCGATCACCTGGCGGGCCTTGCCCTGCTGGCGCCGCACATCGAAGCCTGCCACGACGGCGCGTCCCGAGCTCGGGGCGAGGATGGTCGTCAGCATCTTCACCAGGGTGGACTTCCCGGCTCCGTTGGGGCCTAGGAACCCGAAGATCTCGCCCGAACCGATCTGCAGATCGACGTCGTCGACCGCCAGAAGATCGCCGAACCGCCGGCTGAGCTGCTCGACGGAGATGCTGCGGTCACTGCTCTGCGGTGAGGTCACCGTGACCCTCCGAGGTTCGGGCCAGCTTCGTGGTGGTATCATAGCCACTAAGTGAGTAGTTCAATCCCTGAACTATGGAGAATGGCAGAGGACGTGGCCGCTTCTGAGCCGACTTCCTCTCGCGCCTCCGAGCAGCCTGGCGCGAGGTCGACTCTTCACAGCTCGGAGGAGATCGGCGGGGCGACTCGGCGCTTGGACGTGGCGCTCTCGGAACTACACTTCGCGCTTGCGCGCCGCCTCGGCGTGAGTCAGCCAGAGTTGGCCGCACGTGGCCATCTGGTGCGCGAGCCTCACCCGGCGGACTGTCGCAGGCTCGAGAGTCACGTTACGCCACACGCGCGTGACGAGGTCCTGCGGCAAATCCTGCCCCTCTCGGCCGACTTGTTTGCGGGTCGACCAGCGTGATTGCCAGCTGCACAGATGCGGATCGCAACGGCACGAGCGAGACGACTCTGGCGCAGGCCCAGACCGCGGCAGTGACATGACCCGGACCAAGATCCAGCGAGTCCACAGCCTCGACGGCGCCGGCTTTGCCCAGGCGCTGTACGCCGGCACGCTGGCTGTCGTGGCCGAATGCGACAACCTCGACCGCATCAACGTCTTTCCGGTGGCCGACGCCGACACCGGCGCCAACCTGGCGGCCACGCTGCGCGCGGCGTCGGCTCGGCTCGGCGCGGACGCGCCGAGCCGCATCGGCGCCGCCGCCCGCCTAGCCGCCGATGCCGCCCTCGACGGGGCTCGGGGCAACTCGGGGGCGATCTTCGCCCAGTTCTTGTGTGGCCTTGCGGAGTCGTTTAGCGACCGTCCCCGTGTGGGCACGCGCGAGTTCGCCGACGGCGCCGCACGGGGCTCACAGGCCGCTTGGGACGCCCTGCAGAACCCGCGCGAGGGCACGATCCTGTCGGTGTTGCGCGCCTGGGCGCAGGGGCTCGCGGTGGGCAGTGCGCGCACTGGGGACTTCGGCGAAGCGCTGGACGACGGGCTGCAGGCCGCCCGTCACGCGCTCGCCGAGACGCCGCGCCAGCTCGCAGTCCTGGCTCGCCACCGGGTGGTCGACGCCGGCGGCCAGGGCTTCGTCTACTTCCTCGAGGGCATGCTCGACTGGGTGTGCACGGGCAAGGCGCGCCGTCAGACGGCCGTGCTACCGGCCATCGCGCCGCGTCCCTTTACCGGCGGCCACAACGAGGTCGACCCCACCTATCGCTTCTGCGCCGAGGCGCTCGTCTCGGGTGTCGGAATCGACACCGACCAGATCAAAGCGCGGGTGGCCCCCCTGGGCGACTCGCTGGTCGTCGCCGGCGGGGGGTCGCGGGTCCGCATCCACCTGCACACCAACGCACCACTCGAGTTTCTGACCGCGGCCGCCGGTGTCGGCGCGGTCGAGGCCAGCAAGGTCGACGACATGATCCTTCAGCAGCTCGGCGGCCGCGAGTCGACGATCGCCTTGGTCTGCGACTCGACCTGCGACCTGCCGGAGTCGCTGGCCCATCACCTCGGTGTCGTGCGCGTGCCGCTGACGCTGACCGTGGCCGGCCGCCAGTACCGCGACGGCCTCGACATGACGGCGGTCGAGTTCTACCGGCGTCTGCCGGGGCTCGAGCGGCTGCCGACCTCGTCGCAGCCGGCGGTGTCCGAGTTCCGTGAGGTCTACGAGCGCTTGCTCGAGCATCACGAGGGAGTCGTGTCGTTGCACATCGCCGGTGCGCTGTCGGGTACGGTAGAGGCGGCACGCAGCGCGGCCGCGGCGGTCGGCGTTCAGCGCGTCAGGGTGGTCGACACGCACAAGGTCTCGATCGGCGTCGGCCTGCTGCTCGAAGTGGCCGGCGCCGCGATCGCCGCCGGCGCTGGCCTCGACGTGGTCGAAGACCGAGTGCTGGCCGCGCGCCGCCAGGTGGCGCTCTTCGGCATCGTGGGTTCGCTTGATCAGGCCGTCAAGGGCGGGCGCGTCAGTCCGCGGGCGGCGCGAGTGATCGAGGCGGCCCATCTGTATCCAGTCATCGCCTTCGACGACGAAGGTCACGCCCAGAAGGCGGGCGTCGCCGCGGGCTTGGACGGGGCCATGCGCGCCTTGGTGAAGAAGGCGCTGCGGTTCGCCGGCGGCGAGCCGGCCCGGGCCATGGTGGTCCACACCGATCGCCTCGAGGCCGCCGAAGCGGTCGCCGAGTCGCTCTGTCGACGCCTGGGTACATC
>CAZFJE010000090.1:0-12384 GCA_964519555.1 uncultured Thermoleophilia bacterium | reverse complement strand
GGGGTCGGGGTCGGCGTGACTGTGGGCGTCGGGGTGGGCGTGACCGTCGGGGTCGGGGTGGGCGTGACCGTGGGGGTCACGGTAGGCGTCGGAGTCGGGGTGGGCGTGGGCGTGACCGTGGGGGTCACGGTAGGCGTTGGGGTCGGGGCCGTGGTTGGCGTGGGGTCTGCGGTCGGCGTGGCCGTCGGAGTCGCAGTCGGGTTGGCCGATGGCGCCGGGGTGGGCGTGGTCGACGGCGTGGGGGCGGGCACGGTGGGGTCGGGCAGCGTGTGCCGGCGGCGCCAGGCCTTGTCGCGCAGGCCGCTCATGCGGGCCGAGAGCCCGGTGACCCGCGTGACCAGGTGCGACCCGTGGCCCATCTGCGCGCGGCGGTCGGTGGTGACGGTGGCGTGGTCGACCCTGATGAGCCGGTGATCGAGGGCGAGCAGCGCCGTCAGGGTGGTCGTGTCGGCGGCGCGCGACGACAATACGACCCGGTTGAGCCGCACGACCCGGTGGTTGAGCTTGATCACGCGTTCGCTGGCGCGCATGACCTTGATCTTCACGATGGTGTGGCTGCGCGCTTTCGAGACCTGCGTGAGCAGAACGTTGATTTGGCGCTCGAGCGAGTGGGTACCCTTGGCGAACGTCACGATGCGCTGCTGCGCCTGTGGCGCCGAAACCGATGCGTTGGCAAATGCCGGGACTGCGAGGGTGACCAGAAGTATCGCTGCGGCGACACCCCAAAGCCGATTGGTCGTTCTCACCGGGGCCTCCTACCTTGGGAAAGCCAAGTCGTGCCGAGCCCTCGTGAGAGGGGCGGCGGTACCGGCGCGACTCGCTACATTTCATGTGCTTGGGCGGCAGACCGTCTGTACATCCGTGCCACCCATTGCGTCGGCAGGCGTCCTCAATGATTGAGAGTGCGGTGTCGATAAGCGTTACCGGAGTTGTGTACAGTTGGCCCTCAGAAACGAGGGTGGGGAACCCGTGCGGCCCGGCCGCTTGAAGGGGTATGGGTGTCGTCGAACGGAGGGGTGTGGAGAGCGCTGTAGGTGAACCGATCGTCCGCGTGAAGCGGGTCATCAAGCCGCCCAAGGGCCGGGCGGTGCTTCATCTCGACGAGCTGTGGGAGTACCGCGAGCTGCTCTACTTCCTGACGTGGCGCGACATCAAGGTGCGCTACAAGCAGGCCATACTGGGCTTCTTGTGGGCGGTGCTCAACCCGGTAATCACGGTCGTTGTGTTCGACGTCGTGTTCAACAAGATCCTGGGCGTCAAGCAGCACTCGGTGGGCAACGTGCCGTACATCCTGGTCACGTACGCGGCGCTGTTGCCGTGGAACCTGTTCTCGGGCGCGCTCGGCCGTGCCGGCATGAGCCTGGTCGGCAACGCCAACCTGATCACCAAGATCTACTTTCCGCGCCTCGTCATACCGATCTCAGCCGTGGTCGGCGGCCTGGTCGACTTCGTCATCTCGCTGGTCGTGTACTTCTGCCTCATGGCGGCTTACGGCGTGGCCCCGAGCTGGCACATCGTCTTTCTGCCGTTCTTCACGCTACTCGCCATGATCACGGCCCTCGCCTTCGGCCTGTGGCTCGCGGCCCTGAACGTGCTCTACCGCGACGTCCAGTACATCATCCCGTTCCTCATTCAGCTCTGGATGTTCCTGTCGCCGGTCGCCTATGTGTTCCACCTGAAGGGCACCTGGGCGTTCTTCTACGGACTGAACCCGCTCGTCGGTGTGATCCAGGGCTTCCAGTGGGCGCTGGCTGGCCAAACGGCGCCGGGCTGGCTGTTCCTGGTGTCGAACACGGCCATGGTGGTCTTGCTGGTGACCGGGCTCATGTACTTCAAACGCATGGAACGCACCTTCGCGGACCTCATCTGATGAGCGACATCAGCATCTCAGTCGAAGGCTTGGGCAAGATGTACCACATCGGCGGCGAGCTGCGACGCTCCACCACGCTGCGTGACGCCATCGCGGGCGCCGTGCAGCGGCCCCTCGAGCGCATCCGCCACCCGGGCGCGGTGAGCCGCCACAGCGACGAGCTGTGGGCGCTGCGCGACCTGTCGCTCGAAGTCCACGAGGGCGAGGTGCTCGGTGTCATCGGCAGCAACGGCGCCGGCAAGAGCACGCTCCTCAAGGTGCTCTCGCGCATCACCGAGCCGACCGAAGGTCAGATCTCGCTGGCGGGTCGCGTGGGCAGCCTGCTCGAAGTCGGCACCGGCTTTCACCTGGAGCTCACCGGGCGCGAGAACATCTACTTAAACGGCGCCATCCTCGGCATGACGCGCGTCGAGATCAACCGCCAGTTCGACAACATCGTCGAGTTCTCCGAGATCTCGCGCTTTCTCGACACTCCGGTCAAACGCTACTCGAGCGGCATGTACGTGCGCCTCGCCTTTGCCGTGGCGGCCCACCTCGAGCCCGAGATCCTGCTGATCGACGAGGTGCTGGCGGTCGGCGACGCCGCCTTCCAGCGCAAGTGCCTGGGTCGCATGGAAGATGTCGCTGACTCGGGCCGCACCGTGCTGTTCGTGAGCCACAACATGCAGACCATCCGCAGCCTGTGCACGCGAGTGATCGAGCTCCGGGGCGGCACGATCATCAACTCGGGCGAGCCCTCAGCCGTGGTCGACTCCTACCTCAAGCTGCTGGGCGGCAGCGACGGCGAGGCCTGCTGGTCGGGCGACGACCGGCCGGGCGACGCCGACGTGCGACTCGCCGCTCTGCGCATCGTCGATATGAACGGCCACGCCGCTCCGGTGGTCGTGAGCAGTCAGCCGCTCCTCGTGCAGATGGACGTCGACATCGAGCACCTTGTGCCCGATCTCACCATCGGCTTCGACCTGGCCCTGGCCGACGGCACGCTCGTGTTCCGCAGCTACCAGACCGACGCCAACCCCGATCTCTGGCCCGAGCTCCACCTGGGGCGCAACCGTCTTGAGTGCGAGATCGGCTCGCACCTCTTGAACGACGGCCGCTACACGGTCTTCCCGCGCATCAGCATCGATCGTTCACGCTGGATCGTCGACGAAGGCGCCGTGTCGTTCGACTGTCAGCGCGATCCGGGCAAGTCGCCGCACGCCCTGGCCCAGAAGCCGGGCGCGCTGGCACCGCTGCTCGCATGGCGGCGCGGCGACGACGCGCCATGAGCCAGGCGGCCCGACCCGCGGGCGAGAGGAGCGTCGCGCTGCTTTACTCGCCGAGTCTGCAGGGCCACCGACTCACCTATTGCCGCGTGCTCTCCGACATCCTGGTCGACCTCGGTTTTCGCGTGGTGGTGGCCGGCCACGCGCTTGAGCCCCCGGTGGCCAGCGACCCGCTGCTGGCCGATCTCGCCAACCGCCCCGGCGTGACCGTGCGCGACCTGGGCGAGCCCGACGGCGCGCCGTCGGCCGCCGCCGTGGCCGCGCAGATCCGCCGGGCGCACGCCGCCGTGACGGTGCTCACCGAGGCCGACGACCTGCTCGACGCGCTGGCCGAGCGCCGCCGCCACGACGCCCCGGCGCTCGGCGGCCGGCTGGTGGGCCTGTTCCTGCGCAGCACCAACTATCAGTACCACCCGCGGCCTTCGGCGCTCCGCCGGGCGAAGTCGCGCCTGGCGGAGCGCCGCGACGGGCGCATCGGCGAAGCTGCCTTTCACGACGGCCTGCTGCCCCGCCGCAGCGTGCTCGACGCGGCACTCGTTCTCGACGAACGCTTCGCCCTGACGCACATGCGCAGTCATCAGTGGATGCCCGACATCTTCCGCGAGTTCGGCGCGCCGTCGCCTGAGGCGGCCGCCGAGACGCGCGACTGGAAGGCGCGCCTCGCGGCCTTCCTCGCAGGCTGCACGGCGCGTCCGGTGATCGTCTACACCGGGCCGAGCGACCCCCGGCGCGGGTACGACACGCTGCTCAAGCTTTGCCTCGACGAGAACGGCTGCTTCCTGCACTGCGGCAGGTCCGACCCGGCGTACGAAGCCGCCAGCGCCGAAGTGCGCGCGTGCCGCGAGGCGCTCGCCGGCCGGGGAGCCCTGCTCGAGACCGGCGGGCCGTACCTCCACGCCGACACCGCCGCGGCCTTTCTGCAGGCGGCGTCGTGTGTCGTGCTGCCCTACCGGAACCACGACGGGTCAAGCGGCTCCATGCTCCAGGCGCTGGCGGCGGGGCGTCCCGTGCTCGTGGCCGACCGCGGCCTGTCGGCCTGGCGAGTGCGCTCGTTCGGCTTGGGCGCAGTGTTTCGCGAGGGCGACGCCGACGACCTCCGACGTCGCTTCCGTGAGCTTCAGGGCGTCGGTCCCAGCGCCTACCAGACGGCGATCGACGAGTACGTAGCGCTCTTCGCACGCGACCAGGTCGCGGCTGCGGTGCGATTCGCGGTCACCGGTCGCGATGCCGGAGCAAGGCTGCCTCAGCAGGCGTACGCTGCCGGCACTGGCGCCGCGGCGGTCGGTCCATGAGCCTCGTCCGCTACGCGCTACCCTCGCTGCTGCTGCTGTACTTCCTGTGGCGTTCGCTGCGCCAGCGCGTCTTCTTGCTCGGTATCCCGTTCCTCATGTTCATGAGCTTCTCGGTGTTCTTCGAGAAAGTGAAGCCCTTGTGGGTGCCGGGCCGGCTCGACCCGGTCGATCTCGCGATGGCCTGGCTCGTCATCACCTGGGCCCTGTACTTCGATCTCCTGCTACCCAAGCGCCGGCGGAACGTGCGCGAGCGACAGCTCTTCGGCCCCCGGCTCCAGCTGCCCGAGGAGCTCGTGCTGGTCGGCCTGGCGGCGTATGTCGCCGTCGAGGTGGCGCTGACAGCGGTCCACTACTCGGGCCTCGGGTCGGCGGTGACCGAAGCGAAGCCGTTTCTCTTCTTCACCGCCGGCTACTTTCTTTTGCGCGGCATCTGCTGCCATGCAGGGCGTGCCGACACTATCGATTTCGTCGCAGCCATCGTGGTGGTCAACACGATCGCCGCGGGCCTGTTCGTGTTGCATCAGGGGCTGCACGTGCACATCTACAACGTGACCGAGTATCAGTCCATCATATTCATGGGCCAGCAGCTCACGCGCAGCTTCTATTTCATGCCCCAGTTCCTGCCGCTTGCCATCGCGTTCTGCGTCGCGAAGAGCAAGTGGGGACTTCTCTGGTCCGGGGTGTTGGTCGTCACGCTGGGCGCGGTGTGGGTCTCCTACACGCGGTCGTTGCTGCTCATCGCGGTGATCGAGATCATCGTCGTGCTGGCCGTGCGCCTTCTCAAGGCGCGACAGGCTTGGCCGGCGCTCAAGCGAGGCCTGCAGCTCGCTGGACTCATCGCCTTGCTGGCCGCTCTCGCCTTCGCCTTGCTGCCCACCCAGTCCGACTACCTCCTGTCGCGGCTGCACGCCGCCACCTCGGGGGGCGGCCCGACGCACGACGTCAATGTGCAAAGCCGTGTCTCATCGGCGCGCACCGCCTATCGCTACCTGGGCAGCGACGGCCACCTGTTCGGCGCCGGATTCGTGTCGGCAGGGCAAAACCCCCAAGTCTCCGAGATCGACGTCCTGGCGTCGGACCTGGTCTGGGTGCCGACGGTCTATCGGCTCGGTCTGCTGGGAGTCGTGGTCCTGGTGGCGCTGTTCGCGACGGCTGGCTGGAGGGCGGCAAGTCTGAGCCTGACAGGCGACGGCGACGCCGAGTTTCTGAGCATCGTACTGCTGGGCGTGATCATCGGTGTGTTCCTGCAGGGTTTCGTGTCATGGACGATCCTCGACCCAGAGCGCAGTCCGCTGGCGCTGTGGTTCTTGGCGCTGCTGGCTGCCGAAACGTGCCGCCGTCGCCAGGAACGGCGCCTGGCGATCGCCGAGTCCTCCGCAGCCGAGTCCGTCACACTGCGGCCGTGCCAAGCTCGCGGCTACAAGGACGCCGCGACGAGAGTGAACGGCCTACGTGCAGGGTAGAACACGCCCGCGCCGACCTTTGACGGTGGCGGGGCTCTTCGCAGGCGACCAGGAGGTACGGCGACAGGTGTCACGAGCTGCGGACCACTACGACCGGCGTAGTTTGCCTCCCTCACAGGGCTTCACTATCATGCCGATAGAGCGGGGGAGCCGGTGGTCGCGCGCATCGTGGGCGACGCGGCCGACCGACACCGCACCGACAGTCCAGGTGGTGACATGACGACACAGAGCAACGAGGGCCTCTCCCTTGGCAGCTATTTCGGAGTGATCGCCCGCTGGAAGTGGCTGATCCTCGCCATCACGGTGGTGGTCGGGGCGGCCGGCGGCGCCTATACCTGGACGCGCACCCCCATGTATGCGGCGAGCGCCCAGCTGCTCTACGTGCAGCAGCTCGGCATCGCCAGCGCGCTCGGCCAGGATCAGGTCGACCAGACCCTGCAGCAGGCCGACATCGGCAGCGTGCCGGCGGTCGTCTCGAGCGCCGTGGTCGGCGCCCAGGCCGCCCAGCTCCTGAACGGCAAGAACATGTCGGCCGGCTACTCCACCAACGTAGCGCTCACGACCGACACCAGCACCAGCGGCTACTCGAGCGTGGTGAGCATCGGCGCGACGTCGTCAGACCCCCGTACCGCCGCCCTCGCCGCCAACGCCTACGCGGCCGCCTTCGTGGCCTGGCGGCGCGACAGCGAGCGCGCCCGGGTCAACCAGGAGATCATCGCGGTGCAGAGCCAGCTGGCCACCTATGCGACCACCACCCAGAAGGCCAGCGCCGACTACGCCACCCTGCAGCAGAACCTGCTGAACCTGCAGCTCAGCCAGAAGAGCGTGACCGGCGACTTCAGCGTCATCTCGCCGGCGTCGCCGCCCTCTACGCCGTTCTCGCCGCGCAAGACGCGCACGCTGCTGATCGCCATCGTGCTCGGCCTCGTGCTGGGCTGCGGCCTTGCCTTCCTGCTCGAGCAGCTCGACACCAGGGTGCGCGACGAAGACCAGGTGACCGACTTGCTGGGTCTGTCGGTCCTGGGCCACCTGCCGCCGCTTGCGCGCGGGGCGGGCGAGGGCGGGGTCGTGCAGATGCTGATCAACCCCTTCGGGCTCATGGCCGAGGCGGTGCGCGTGCTGCGCGGCAACCTCGATTTCATGGGCGTCGACGGCGAGGTGCGTTCGCTGCTCATCTCGAGCTCCGTCCAGGGCGAGGGCAAGAGCATGACGGCCTGTAACCTGGCGGCGTCGATGGCGCTCGCCGGCAAGCGGGTCGTACTGGTCGACGCCGACCTGCGCCGCCCCCGCATCCACGACTACCTGGGCATCGCCAACAATGCCGGCCTGTCGTCGGTGATCGCGCACCGTGCCGAGCTCGCCGACGCGCTGGTCTCGGTCAAGCTCGACAAGGTCCCGGCCCCGGGCGACGACGGCCGCTCGGCGCCCGGCGTGCGCGTGCGCGACGCTGCCGTGCGGGTGTTCTCGGCAGCCGGGTCCGAACCGGGCTTCGACACGAGCGCCGGCCGCGCCCTCAGCCACGACGTCTTCGCCGGCCGCGACGCGGTGTGGCCGGCGAGCGCCGACGACGACCCCGTGCTGCGCGTGCTACCGAGCGGTCCGCTGCCGCCCAACCCCGGCGAGATGGTCGCCTCGCGGCGTTTCGCCGAGATCATCGACGAGCTCTGCGCCGATGCCGACCTCGTGCTCATCGACACGCCGGCCATGTTGTCGGTCGGCGACACGGCGCCCATGGCGGCCAAGGCCGACGCCCTCGTCTTCGTGGTCAACACCACGCTCGTCAGGCGGCCCCTGCTCGAGCGGGCGCACGCTCAGCTGGCCAAGCTGCCCTGCCGCAAGCTCGGTCTGATCATCATCTCCAACAAGCGCGCGCACGGCCCGTACTACGGCTACCACTACCACCGGACCCCGGCGTCCAAGCCAGGCCGAGGTTCCGCCAGACCGTCATGAGGCACGCCACGGCCGGTCGCACGATGCCGGCTAACGGGTAGCCCTCGGCGTGACGGCGACCGCAGCAGACCAGGAGGGCGCGGCTACAGCCGGCGACGCCGCGCCGGCGGGGGCGACGCCGCCGGCGCATCAGGAGACACCGCCGGCGGGGGCCGCGCCTGCGGCGGCGCGCCCCGCGACGCGCTTGCGGGTGCTGTTGCTGAGCGCCTATCCGGCCATCGGCGGCCCGCTGCCCAAGCTCGCGCCGCTCGTGGCCGACGGTTTGCGCGCCGCCGGGTGCGACGTCGTGATCGAGGGCTGGAGCGCCCATCACGCCGGCTACGAATCGCCGCCGACCAAGGTCGCGGGCCGCACGGCCGACCTGTGGCGCGTGCACCGCCGCATCCGCGAGTGGCGCCCCGACGTCGTCTATGTGGCCACCGCCCACAATCGCACCGCGCTGCTGCGCGATCTGCCGCTGGTCCTCACCGTGCGCCGCGGCCGTCCGCCGCTCGTGCTGCACCTGCACGGCAGCGAGTGCGACCGGCTGGGCGCGCCCGGCGCGCGCCTCTTCACGGCGCTCTCCAGGCTGCTCGTGCGGCGCGCCGCCGCGGTCATGCTGCTCTCCGCCCAGGAACGGCGCGCCTGGCAGGCGGCGTGTCCGCACGTCGAGTTCGCCGTCGTCATGAACCCGTTCGTGCCCACGACGCGCGTTGCCGGTGGGGCTGTGCCGCAAGAGTCCGCGCCCGCCGAGGCCGCGCCCGCCGCTGCACCTGTCGTGCCGCCGCCGGGCGCCGCGCCCGCCGCCGCACCGCACCTGTTCACTGTGGCGCGCCTGATCCCCGAAAAGGGCGTGTTCGACTTGCTCGACGCGCTCGCCATCGTGTGCACCCACCGGCCGTGCCGGCTGACCATCGCCGGCGCCGGGCCGGCCCGCGACGAGCTGCAGCGCCGCATCGCCGACCGTGGCCTTGCGGATTCGGTGACGCTCGCCGGCTACCTGAGCGGCGACGCCCTCGACGACGCCTACCGGCGCGCCGACCTGTTCGTCTTGCCGACCTACTTCGCCGAGGGCTTCCCGCTGTCGGTCATGGAGGCCATGAGCTACGGGCTGCCCATCGTCACCACACCGATCAGAGGTTGTGCCGACTCGCTGAAGGCCGGCGAGAACGCCCTGTTCGTGCCCGAGCGCGACCCGGCGGCCCTGGCCGCGGCCATCGAGCGCCTGCTCGACGACGACGACCTGCGCGCGCGCATGGCCCGCGCCAACGCCGCCAAGGTGGCCGAGTTCGCGCCCCAGCGCGTGCTGCCGCGCTACGCCGAAATCCTGCGCGACGCCGTCGCGGCCCCCGCTCACGCGGCCCTCGCGCATCGGTCTGGTCGCCGATGACCGGTGCTAGAATCCTGCCCACCGCGGCCGAAAGGAACAGTTGAGCATCGACGCGCACACCCGTCTTGTGGTCGCCGGCTACCGTGGCCTGGTCGGCGGCGCCATCACGCGCGCCCTGCAGGCGCACGGCTACGACGAGCTCATCTACGCCGACACCGCCGAGGTCGACCTTACAGACCAGGCCGCCACGCGCGCCTTCTTCGAACGTACGCGGCCCCAGGCCGTCATTCTCGCCGCCGCCAAGGTCGGCGGCATCGTGGCCAACTGGGAGCAGCCCTACGAGTTCATCGCCGTCAATCTGGCGATCGAGCTCAACGTCCTGGCCGAGGCCTTTCGCGCCGGCATCGAGAAGCTCGTCTTCCTGGGCAGCTCGTGCATCTACCCGCGCGAGGCGCCGCAGCCGCTCAAAGAGGAGTACCTGCTGACCGGTCCCCTCGAAGAGACCAACCGCGCCTACGCGATCGCCAAGATCGCCGGCATCGAGCTGTGTCGCAGCCTCAACCGGCAGTACGGCACCGACTATCTGTCGCTCATGCCGACCAACCTCTACGGCCCCGGCGACAACTTCGACCTGCGCACGAGCCACGTGCTGCCGGCCATGATCCGCAAGTTCCACGAAGCCAAGCTCGGCCTGCCCGACGCCGACGGCGCGCCGCGCCCGGCCAACGCACCGGTCGTGCTGTGGGGCACAGGCAGCCCGCGGCGCGAGCTGCTGCACGTCGACGACCTGGCCGCGGCCGTGGTCTTCCTGCTCGAACAGGTCGCGGCCGCCGACCTGCCCGACGGCCTCGTGAACGTCGGCACCGGGGTCGACCAGACCATCCGCGAGCTGGCCGAGCTCACCCAGAGCGTGGTGGGCCACACCGGGCCGATCGAGTGGGACACGAGCAAGCCCGACGGCACGCCGCAAAAACAGCTCGACGTGAGCCGCATCAGCGCGCTCGGCTGGCGCCCGCGGTACGGCCTGGCCGACGGCATCCGCTCCACCTACGAGTGGTATGTCGCGCACGCGGCGGGCGGCGACGGTCGGCATGGCGGCGACGGTCGGCATGGCGGTGACGGTCCCGGGGCGCATGGGCCCACGAAAACCGGCGCCGCCTGACAGGCGGCGGGCGGAGGGGAGAGGCAAGTGGCAAAGACGGCACTCATCACCGGCGTCACCGGACAGGACGGCGCCTATCTGGCCGAGTACCTGCTCGACCGCGGCTACACGGTGCACGGCATCAAGCGCCGCGCCAGCTCGTTCAACACCGACCGCGTCGACCACCTCTATGCCGACCCGCACAGCGCGGGCGTGCGCTTCTTCATGCACTACGGCGACCTGACCGATGCCACCAACCTGATTCGCATCGTGCAGGAGACCCAGCCCGACGAGATCTACAACCTGGCCGCCCAGTCGCACGTGCAGGTGAGCTTCGAGACAGCCGAGTACACCGCCAACTCCGACGCCCTCGGTACGCTGCGCCTGCTCGAGGCCATGCGCATCCTCGGGCTCGAAGACCGCACGCGTTTCTACCAGGCCTCGACCTCTGAGATGTTCGGCCTGGTGCAAGAGGTGCCACAGCGCGAGACCACGCCGTTCTACCCACGCAGCCCCTACGGCGCCGCCAAGGTCTACGCTTACTGGATCTGCGTGAACTACCGCGAAGCCTACGGCCTGCACGTGAGCAACGGCATCCTGTTCAACCACGAGAGCCCGATCCGCGGCGAGACCTTCGTCACACGCAAGGTCACGCGCGCCGTGGCGCGCATAGCGCTGGGCCTGCAGGACGACCTCTATCTGGGCAACTTGAGCTCGCTGCGCGACTGGGGCCACGCCCGCGACTACGTGCGCGCCATGCACTTGATGCTGCAGCAAGACGAGCCCGACGACTACGTGGTGGCCACCGGCGAGCAGCACTCGGTGCGCGAGTTCTGCCTGCGGGCCTTCGCCGAGGCGGGCATCACACTGGCCTTCATCGGCGAAGGCGCCGACGAGGTCGGCGTGGTCGACTCGGTCGACGCCGACCTGCTGGGGCGCGCGCGCAACGCCAACGGCCTGGTGCTGGTGCCGCCCGACCGCGACGAGCACATCACCCCCGGCCGCGAACTGGTGCGCGTCGACCACCGTTACTTTCGGCCCACCGAAGTCGCGAGCCTCATCGGTGACGCCTCAAAGGCCCGCGCGAAGCTCGGCTGGCAGCCGCAGATCGGCTTCGATGAGCTCGTGCACGACATGGTCTGGGAAGACGTGGACCAGGCCCGCCGCGACGAGCTCATGCGCACGCGCGGCTTTCGGGTCCACGAGCACCGGGAGTAGGACGGTGCGCCGCAACGGGCGAGCGGCGCTCACCGGCTGCCGCGCCCAACGACACGGCGTAGCGACGGCCGCCGCCTGGTGAGCACCGTCTCACATCTGCCCGGCACGACCCTGCTCACAACGCCGGTCACGGCCGTCGACGCCCCGGCCGCGGCCGCCCTGGTCGCACAGTGGGCGGCCGGCGGCGCCGGCCGCGCGGTGTGCGCGGCCAACGTCCACATGGTCATGGAGGCCTACGACGACGCCTCGTTCACGGCCACCCTCGAGCAGGCCGACCTCGTGGTCTGCGACGGCCGACCCCTGGTCTGGGCGGCGCGCCTGCTCGGCGTGACCGGCGCGCGCCAGGCGCGCGGCCTCGACCTCATGTTGGCCGTCTGCGAGCAGGCCGCACGCCAGGGCCTGCGGGTGGGGCTCTACGGCGGCGCGCCCGCCGTGACCGCCGAGGTGCGCCGCGAGCTCGCCGCCCGCCTGCCGCGCCTCGAGGTGAGCTACTGCTGGTCGCCGCCGTTTCGCGACTTGTCGGCCGCCGAAGACGACGACGCCTGCCGCGCGATCGTCGCGGCCCGGCCGCAGGTGCTGTTCGTGAGCCTCGGCTGCCCCAAGCAGGAACGCTGGATGCTGGCCCACCGCGACCGTCTGCCTTGCGTCATGCTGGGCGTGGGGGCGGCCTTCGACATGCTGACCGGGCGCGTGGGCGTCGCCCCTCCGTGGATGCAGCGCGCCGGCCTGGAGTGGGTCTATCGCTTCTTTCAGGAGCCGCGGCGCCTGTGGCGCCGCTATGCGCACCACAACGGCCGCTTCGTGGCCTTCGTGCTGGCGCAGCGGCTGCGCGCCGCGACGGGCCGCACGGCGCGCCGGCGCGGCCAGGGCCGCGCC
>CAZFJE010000089.1:0-12546 GCA_964519555.1 uncultured Thermoleophilia bacterium | reverse complement strand
GCACGTTCTGGATGTCGGCCATGGCGCGCGACATGAGCTGGCCGGTGGGCCAGCGGTCGAAGTAGCCGAAGGGCTGGCGCAGCAGGTGGGCCCACATGCGATTGCGCAGGTCGTACTCGATGGCAAGGCTGATCTTGCCGGTCGACAGGCGGCGGGCTATGGCAAAGCCGAAGCGCAGGATGCCGACGGCGAGCAACGCCAGCCCGTACTCGATCAGCAGGCTCGTCTTGCCGGGCACGAGCGCCTTGTTGATGACGCCACGCGTGAGCCACGGTATGACGAGCGTCGCCGCCGTCTGCAACAGGGCCGTGCTGAAGCCCACGAACACAAGCCACGGGTAGTCGGCCAGGAGTTTGGTGATGCGCCAGAAGGTCTTCATCGATGAGGGAAGCATACCCGCTGCGAAACCGCGGGAGCCGGAGCGCCGTCGAAAGCGGAGCTTGACTATCTCGACCATCAGTTGATAATCTCTCTCATGTAACTGCCTTGGAGGCGCACGGAAACCGGTGCAAGACCGGTGCTGCCCCGCAACTGTGACCGCTGACGAACGTCGCCGGTACGCCACTGTCTTTTCGCCGCAAGGCGTCGCACGCGAAGACGGGAAGGCGCGGCTAGTAGGCTACCAAGCGGCAAGCCAGGAGACGGGCCCCCAGGGAGACGCTGACGGCAGACCTCGCGGGAGGACCGGCGTGCCATCACCTTTTGGTCGACCAGCCGCGGCCTGGGCCTCTGCGGCCGGGCTTTCGTCGTGGCCACGACCACGGCTGTGGCTGTGGCCCCCCTCGTCTCGCCTGCCGTTCCGCGTCGCTGCACGGCCCCCGGGCGCCAAAGCCCTCGACGAAGGAGACGAGATGCGCGCGACCATGGACAGGAACGACTCCCCCATGCGGCTCGACGAGGCGGGCGCGGGCGGCGCTGCGCCGGCCGCCACCGGGCGCGGCTACGTGCACGTCTACACGGGTGAGGGCAAAGGCAAGACGACGGCGGCCTTCGGCCTTGCCCTGCGGGTCGCCGGTCACGGCCGGCACGTCTACGTCGGCCAGTTCATGAAGGGCAGCCCCTACGGTGAGATCGCCGCGCTGCGCGACAACCCCTTCGTCGTCGTCGAGCAGTTCGGCGACCCCGGCTGCATCCGTCGCGACCAGGTCACTGAGCGGCATCGCGACCACGCCGACGACGGTCTGGCGCGCTCGACGGCCGCGCTCACCTCGGGCGCCAACGCCCTGGTCGTGCTCGACGAGCTCGACGTCGCCCTCTGGTTCGGCCTGCTCACTGAGGCCGAGTGCGTGGCCCTGATCGAGGCGCGGCCGCCGGCGGTCGAGCTCGTGATCACCGGCCGCTGCGCGCCACGGGCGGTGCTCGACCGCGCCGACCTGGTCACCGAGATGCGCGAGGTCAAGCACTACTACCGCCAGGGCGTGCAGGCCCGCGCCGGGATCGAGTTCTGATGGCCCGCTCCGCGCAGTCGCCGGCGCCCGGCCACGATGGTCGCGCCCGCGCCGATCGGGCGCGCCGCACCCGCGGCCTGCGGCAGGCCCGCGCCGCCGAGCGCCGGGCGCGCATCGTCGAGCTGCTTCGCGAGCGCCGTTCGGTGCGCGTCTCTTCGCTCAGCGTCGCGCTCGGCGTGTCGCAGATGACGATCCGCCGCGACCTCGAGCGCCTCGACGGCGAGGGTCTCGCGACGCGCGCCTACGGGGGCGCTCTCGCGCGCGGCTGACTCGCCTGCGCGCCTACCGGGGCGTTCGCGCACGCGGCCGACCTGTGCGCGCGCCGCTCGGAGTCACCGGCGTACGTTGTGCCCCCTGTGGGTAGCCAAGTCGGCGACCGGTGATTCTGACCAAGAAGGAGCCGCGACCATGCTGTGCAGCCTTGCCACCAAGCTCGACCAGAAGCAGCTCGACGAGATCGGCGCGCTCGAGAAGGACCTGGGAGTCCCCCTGCTGGCCTTCGCCTGTCATGCCGCCGAGCCTGCCACGATCGGCGACGAGCAGGTCGCACGCATCAAAGACGTCGAGACCGCGCTGGGTGTCTCACTGGTCGCCGTGAAGGGCTAGTCATCACACCGGCTCGGTGGCCGGGATGCCGGCAGGGCGCGCACACAGTAGACTGCCCGGGTGTTGTTGCCCCCCGACATCGGTCTCGCCGCCTCGGCGTGGTTCGATCTGCCGCTGGCGGAGGCGTTGGCCAACGTCGCCGGCGTCGCCGGCCGTGGCGAGGTCTACAGCGACTACAACCACAGTCTGACGAGCGCCGCCGACCGGCGCGCGGCGCGGCAGAGCGGCCCGCGCCTGACCGTCTGCGGCGCGAAGGCCTGACCGATGCCCGCCAGCCTTGCCCCGTCTGCCGCACCGCCGTTCACTTATCCTGCCGCCCGCGCGAGGCGCGCGAGGCGCCGGACGCGCCGCCGCCGGTCAGACCTGTGACGAAATGCACACTATGGTCGATTTGAAGTCCTTTCGCGCCGCTCAGGCTCGAATCACCGAAACCGGGTTGACAACGGCCTAACTGTGAATAGAATCACAGCACGAAGCATGGAGAGTATCGTTGAACCAGAAGACCGAAACGGGTGGCACCACGCGTCCAGGGACGGGACCGCGCACGAACGACGGCCGTCAGACGTGCCCGGAAACGCCCGAGTCGGCCTGCCCGCCACACGCGGGGCGGCTTTTTTTCGCCACTACTGTGAACAGGTTCACTGTGAATGACGTAACCAATTTTCATGGCCCGACCGTCGACGGTAAGGGAACCCCCGCCGTCGGCGGCGATCGCCGCGAGTAAGGAGGAGAAGTCGTGGAGGAGACAGTGCTCAACATCCCCTTGTTGTGGGCCGACCATCACGTGCTGGCCGTCCGGGGTGCGATCTTGTCGGTCGAAGGAATCGGGAAGCTTGAGGTGTCGGCGCTGCAGCACACGGCGACGATCGCCTACGATCCTACCAAGACGGCTCCTGAGGCCATCGTCGCGGCACTCAGCCAAGCGGGTTATGCCGTCGGCGACGATGACGACGCGCCCGTCGTGCCGCCGGCCGTCGAAGCGGCGCGCTCCTGGGCCGCCAGCGGCTCGCGCGTCACGGCCACCAACCCGGTCGACCTCGCCATGTCCGGAGACCATCGCAAGTACTGATCGCGCCCGTGCGCGGCCGGCTACCGGTCGCCCACTCTGACTGCAAGGAGTTGACTGATGGGAGAAGTGAAGACCGTCGATCCGGCTGCACCTGGTGGTGCCGAGCCGACCCCTCCCAAGAGCATCGACCCGGCCGCGCTGGAGATGTTGCAGGTCGCCGAAGACTCTGGCATCGAGACAGCCTTCTCGCGCGCCGAGCACATGAAGCCCTGTCCGATCGGCGAGTCGGGCGCCTGCTGCCGTATCTGCAGCATGGGCCCCTGCCGTCTGGTCGGTAAGGACGCCGAGAGCAAGACCGGCGTCTGCGGCGCCGACATGGGCACCATCGCGGCGCGCCACTTCGCGCGTCAGGTCGCCGGCGGCACCGCCGCTCACTCCGACCACGGCCGCGACATGGCCCTCACACTGCTTGCCGCCGCCAGCGGCGAGAGCGATTTCGCCATCAAGGACGAGCAGAAGCTCATGGTCGTCGCCGGGTACCTGAACGTCGCCACCGCCGGCAAGACGGTCAACGAGATCGCCGCCGAGGTCGCCGAGGTCGCGCTGTCGCAGTTCGGACAGCAGCACGGCGAGATCATCTACACCCACCGCGCCACGGCCAAGCGTCAGGCCATCTGGAAGAAGCTCGGTCTTACGCCGCGCGCCGTGGACCGCGAGGTCACCGAGGTCATGCACCGCACTCACGAGGGCGTCGACCTCGACGCCGAGAACATCCTGAAGAGCGCCATGCGCTGCTCCCTGGCCGACGGCTGGGGCGGGGCGATGCTCTCGACCGACATCTCCGACATCCTCTTCGGCACACCGTCGCCTCTGACCTCCGAGGTCAATCTGGGCGTGCTCAAGGCCGACCACGTCAACGTCGTCGTGCACGGCCACGAGCCCACGCTGTCGTCCATGATGGTGCAGGCGTCGCGCGACCCCGAGCTCGTCGCGTACGCCAAGTCCAAGGGCGCCGAGGGCATCCAGCTCGCCGGCATCTGCTGCACCGCCAACGAGATCCTCATGCGCTACGGCATTCCGCCGGCGGGCAACTTCCTGCATCAGGAGCTGGCCGTGCTGACCGGCGCCGTCGAGCTCATGGTGGTCGACGTGCAGTGCATCATGCAGGCGCTGTCGCCGCTCACCAAGCGCTTCCACACCAAGCTGGTCACGACCTCGCCGAAGGCGCGCATCGCCGGCGCCGAGCACGTCGAGTTCAGCGAAGACACGGCGCTCGAGACCGCCAAGACGCTGGTGCGCATGGCGATCGACAACTACGCCAACCGCGGCCCCATCCATATTCCCGACTATCACGAGCCGCTGGTCGCCGGCTTCAGCCACGAGTACCTGAACTACATGCAGGGCGGTTTCCACCGCGCCTCCTTCAAGCCGCTGAACGAAGCCATCATCGCCGGTCGCGTGCGCGGTCTGGCCGGCATCGTGGGTTGCAACAACGCCCGCGTGCCTCAGGACCTCGCCATCGTCGAGCTCATCAAGAGCTTCATCGCGCGCGACGTGATGGTCGTGGTGACCGGTTGCGCCGCCACCGCCGGCGCCAAGGCCGGCTACCTCTCCCCCGAGATCCTCGACGCCGCGGGCCCCGGCCTGCGCGAGGTCATGGAGGCCATCGGTATTCCGCCGGTGCTCCACCTCGGTTCGTGCGTCGACAACTCGCGCATCCTCACGGTGCTCACCCAGGTGGCCACCGAAGGCGGCCTGGGCGAAGACATCGACGACCTGCCGGCCGTCGGCCTGTGCCCCGAGTGGATGTGTGAGAAGGCCGTCGCCATCGGCACCTACTTCGCCGCCTCCGGCGCCCACGTCATCTTCGGCGTCGGCAGCCCGGTGCGCGCCTCGAGCGAAGTCACCCGCCTCATGACCACCGGCTGGGAGGAGCTCGTCGGCGGCGCCCTCGAGTTCGAGCCCGACTGGGAGAAGATGCTCGACCGTTCGCTCGAGCTGATCGATGGCAAGCGCGCTGACCTCAAGCTGCCGGTCTACGACCCCACGCAGTTCGGTGCCAGCGGCGACACGCTCTACTTCGAGGCCGTCAAGAACCAGCTCGCCGGTCGCGGCGGCAAGCCCGCCGACGGCACGCACGACCTCACGCACGACCACGACCACGATCACGATCACGCCCACGTCGACGCTACGGAGGCCTGACATGTCCCGCTTCGTCGCGACAAGCGCCATCAGAGGGGCCGCCCGTATGGTCGGCGAGGCTGAGGAGGCCCTGCAAGGGGCGCTCGAACGCCTCGGTCCCGACGCGCCGGTCGCCTTTACCAACACCGCCTACTTCCTGCCGGTGATCTACGCCTTCACCGGCCAGAAGGTCGAGAAGCTCGGCGACCTGCCCGCGGTCATCGATCGCGCAAAGTCGCTCCTGCACCCGACGCCCGCCGAGAAGATGTGGCTGCCCTACCTGGGCGAGACGCTCGACTCGGGTATCGCCACGCTGTTCGCCGAAGAGGCGCTCGAGGGCGTGCGCTTCGCCGAGGGCCTCGAGCCGCAGCGCATCAAGCTCGGCGGCTTCCAGTCCGGCGCCGAGCGCGTGGGCGCCGACGCGAGCACCTTCGTGCACGGCGACCAGGCCCTGCTGAACGGCCCCATCGACGACATCCAGCTGCGCACCTGGGGCATCCAGCTGGTCGACGGCCGCATGCCCGGTTTCTGCGCCATCGTGGGCTGTGCCAAGAGCAACGAAGTGGCCGTCAAGATCGTGCGCGAGCTGCAGAGCCGCGGCATCCTGATCTTCCTGTCGGGCAACGTGAACGGCCGCAGCATCATCCATCAGTTGATGGAAGAGGGCATCCAGCTCGGCTACGACACCTTCACGGTGCCCTTCGGCACCGACACGGTGTCGGCGATCTACGCCCTGGGCTTCGCGGCCCGCTCGGCGCTCACCTTCGGCGGCATGGAAGCCGGCAAGGCGCGCGACATCATGCTCTATAACAAGAACCGCGTGTTCGCCTGGGTGCTGGCGCTCGGTGAGGTCGACGACCTCAAGTACGCCACGGCGGCCGGCGCCATCTCGTACGGCTTCCCCGTGGTGGCCGACACCCGTATCCCGCAGATCCTGCCGACCGGCGTCACCCAGTACGAGCACGTCGTCTCGATGCCCTTCGACGAGATCCCCGGCGCCGACGACATGGAGCGCGCCGAGAAGCTCATCCAGCGCTGCATCGAAGTGCGCGGCGTCAAGATCAAGATGAACAAGGTGCCGATCCCCGTCGCCTTCGGCTCGGCCTTCGAGGGCGAGCGTGTGCGCAAGGAAGGCCTGCGCATGGAGTTCGGCGGCAAGCGTGCGCGCTGCTTCGAGTTCCTGCGCATGAAGCCCTCCGACGAAGTCGAGGACGGCAAGGTCACCATCGTGGGCAAGGACCTCGACACCTGCGAGGTCGGCGGCGCCATGTCGCTGGGCATCGTGGTCGACGTGGCCGGACGCAAGATGCAGACCGACTTCGAGTCGATCATCGAGCGCCAGTTCCACTACTTCCTGAACATGGCCGAAGGCGTCCAGCACGCCGGTCAGCGCGACATCACCTGGATCCGCGTGAGCAGCGCCGCCTTCGACAAGGGCTTCCGCCTGGAGCACTTCGGCAAGCTCATCCACGCCCGTATCCACGACGTGTTCGGCAACATCGTCGACAAGGTGCAGGTCACGCTGGTCACCGAAGACGAGCAGTTGGACGAGCTCCTCGACGCCGCCAGGGCGGCCTACCGCGAGCGCAACGAGCGCATCGCCACCCTGACCGACGAATCGGTCGACACCTTCTACAGCTGCCTGCTCTGTCAGAGCTTCGCACCGAGCCACGTCTGCGTGGTCAACCCCGAGCGGGTCGGCCTGTGCGGCGCCTACAACTGGCTGGACTGCAAGGCTTCGTACGAGATCAACCCGACCGGCCCCAACCAGCCGGTGCCCAAGGGCACCTGCATCGATGCGGTGACCGGCGAGTTCTCGGGCCCCAACGAGTTCATCTACCAGCACTCCAACCAGACGGTCGAGCGCGTGACGTTCTACTCGATCATGGAAGCCCCGATGACCTCGTGCGGCTGCTTCGAATGCATCATGGTGCTCGTGCCCGAGGCGAACGGCTTCATGCTCGTCAGCCGCGAAGACCCCAGCATGACCCCCTGCGGCATGACCTTCTCGACCCTCGCCGGCACCGCCGGCGGCGGCATGCAGACCCCAGGCATGATGGGCATGGGCAAGTTCTACCTGACCAGCAAGAAGTTCATTCCGGCCGACGGCGGTCTCAAGCGCATCGTCTGGATGAGCAGCTTCCTCAAGGAATCGATGGCTGCTGAGCTTCAGGAAGTCTGCGAGCGCGAGGGCGTGCCAGACCTTCTCGACAAGATCGCCGACGAGCGCGTGGCGACCTCGGTCGAGGAGTTGCTGCCCTACCTCGAGGAAAAGAGCCACCCGGCCCTCGCAATGGATCCCCTCTTTTAAGCGTTCGAGCAGAAGAAGGAGCAACAGAAAATGGCAACAGTCGAGATTCCCAGGGAGAAGTGGTCGGGGACGGTCCGCGAGGTGACGCTGGGCGCAACGAGCGACGGCGGCACGCGCACCTCGACCGTCACGGTCGGCGGAGAGGCCACACTGCCCTTCCTGCAGTTCGAAGGAGCTATGCCCAACAAGCCGGCGGTCGCCGTCGAGATCCACGACTGCTACCCCGAAGACTGGTCGCCGGCGCTGCTCGCGGCCTGGGGCGACGAAGCACGTGACCCGGCCTCCTGGGCCGTCAAGGCCGTCGCGGCCGGCGCCGAGCTGCTCGCCTTGCAGCTGCGCGCCTGTCACCCCGACCGTGGCGACCGTACCGCCGCCGACGCCGTGGCGACCGTCAAGGCCGTCCTTGGCGCCGTCGGCGTGCCGCTGATCGTCTACGGTCCCGGCGTGGCCGACAAGGACAACGAGGTCCTCGTAGCGGTCGCCGACGCGACCAAGGGCGAGCGCATCGCCCTCGCCAACTGCGTCGACAAGAACTACCGCACGATCGTCGCCGGCGCGCTGGGTAACGGTCACGTCGTGATCGGCCAGTCGCCGATCGACGTCAACATGGCCAAGCAGCTGAACATCCTCATCAACGACATGGGCCTCGACCTCGAGCGCGTCCTGGTCGACCCCACGACCGGCGCCCTCGGCTACGGCCTTGAGTACACCTACTCGGTGATGGAGCGTCTGCGCCTCGCCGCCCTCACGGGCGACTCGATGACCCAGCAGCCCATGATCTGCACGGTCGGCGAAGAGTCGTGGCGCCAGAAGGAATCACGCTCTCCCGACGGCGTGCCGGCGGAGTGGGGCGACTTCGAGACCAGGGCAGTCATCTGGGAGATCTCGACCGCCATCACGCTGCTGCAATCGGGCGCCGACATCGTCACGCTGCGCCATCCCGCCGCTATCGACCGGGTCAAGCAGGCAATCGACGAGCTCATGAGCGCCGGCATCCCCGACGCGCTCGCCGCCGCCCCGGCAATCTGAAAGGAGAGGTGATTCGACATGGCGCTGAGTGGTCTTCAAATCTACAAGCTCCTCCCGCAGACCAACTGCAAGGAGTGCGGCTTTCCTACCTGTCTCGCCTTTGCGATGAAGCTCGCCCAGAAGGGCACCGAGCTCGCTAAGTGCCCCTACGTGACCGAAGAGACGCGGACCCAGCTCGACGCGGCTTCCGCGCCGCCCATCCGCCTGGTCACGGTCGGCACCGGCGACCGCGCCTTCGCGGTCGGCAACGAGACCGTGCTGTTCCGTCACGAGAAGACGTTCGTCCACGAGACGGCTCTGCTCGTCCGCGTCCGCGACGATGCGGCCGACCTCGCCGAGCGCGCCAAGGCGGCCTCTGAGTACGCCGTCGAGCGCGTCGGCATGACGCTGGCCCTGAACGGCCTGCTGATCGAGGCCCACGCCGGCGACGCCGCCACCTTCGTCAAAGCCGTCGAGACGGTCCATGCGGCCTGTCCCGGCACGCCGCTCGTCTTGAGCTCCGGCGATCCCGCCGCCATCGAAGGCGCGCTGGCCATCGTCGGCGCCGAGAAGCCCCTCATCCACGCCGCCACCGCCGACAACTGGCAGGCCATGGCCGACCTCGCCAAGAAGACCGAGTGCCCGCTGGCCATCCGTGCCGACAGCCTCGACGGGCTGGCGGAGCTCTCCGCCCAGGTGAGCGGCGCCGGCGTGCTCGACATCGTCGTCGATCCGGCTACCCACAACCTGCGTGACGGCCTTGCCATGGCCACGCTGCTGCGCCGTCTCGCGCTCAAGAAGAACATGCGCGCTCTCGGCTTCCCGATCATGGCCTACGTGGGCCGCGACGATCTCTACGACGAGGCCGCGCAGGCCAGCTCGGCGATCTGCAAGTACGCCGGCCTCGTGGTCCTCGACCACGTCGATCCGGCGCTCTTCTACCCGCTCATCACCCTGCGCCAGAACATCTACACCGATCCCCAGAAGCCGATCCAGGTGGAGCCCAAGCTCTATCAGGTCGGTACCCCCGGCCCCGACAGCCCGCTGCTCATGACGACCAACTTCTCGCTCACGTACTTCAGCGTGTCGGGCGAGGTCGAAGGCAGCGGCAAGCCGTGTTGGCTGCTCGTCGCCGACGCCGACGGCCAGTCGGTGCTCACCGCCTGGGCAGCCGGCAAGTTCGACGCCCTGAAGATCGCCAAGACGGTCAAGGACTCGGGCATCGAGGCGAAGCTCTCCCACAAGAAGCTCGTCATCCCGGGCCACGTCGCCAGCCTTTCCGGCGAGTGCGAAGAGGAGCTCCCCGGCTGGCAGATCATGGTCGGACCTCGCGAAGCGGCCGACATCCCGAGCTACCTGAAGACAGCCTGGGCCGCGTCGTGAGCAACGGCGGCACACACAAGAGCGGTCGTGCATTGAGCGCGGAGGCCGACAGTGTCGCTGCTGGTTGAGTTCGAACCTGCGGGAATCACGGTCCTGGCCGAGCAGGGCGCCAGCCTGCTCGACGTGGCCGCCGAGGCGGGCGTCGAGATCGACGCCCCCTGCGGCGGCCAGGGCCGCTGCGGGCGCTGCAAGGTCCAGCTCGGCGACGCCGCCGAAGATGGCCCGCTGCGCGCCCGCAACAACGCCCGGCTCACCCCCGACGAAGAGGCCGACGGCTACGCGCTCTGCTGTCAGACCTTCGTCGAGCCGAGCGGCGACGCCGCTGACGGCGCGGTCGAAGGCCAAGAGCAGCAGGTCACCGTGGTGGTGCCCCGGCGGGGCAAGAAGAAGCTCCGTCAGATGGGGCACAGCCACGCGCAGCCCGACCTGCTCGACGCCTACGGCGACTGGCAGAACGACCCGCCCATCCGCACCGAGACGATCGTCGTCGAGCCGCCGTCGCTGGCCGACAACACGAGCGACCTCGATCGCCTCACCCGCGAGCTGGCCCGTCAGTCCGGCATCTCCGGAGTGAGGGCGCCGCTCGACGTGGTCCGCAGCCTCGGCCACACCCTGCGCGCCGCCGACTGGAAGGTCTCGGTCAAGCTCGAGACCGCCGAGTTCGACGGCGAGGATCGGCTCTCGCCACGTGTCGTGGCGGTCGACCCGGCGCACGCCGAGCGCGGCGCCTACGGCTTGGCCGTCGACGTCGGCACCACGAGTGTCGTGGCCTACCTGGTCGAGCTCGACTCGGGCAAGGTCATGGACTCGGCCGGCGCCTACAACGCGCAGATCTCCTGCGGCGACGACGTGATCAGCCGCATCGTCTACTCACAGCGCGGCAACGGCCTGGAACGCCTGCAGAAGCTCGTCGTGGGCACCATCAACGAGCTCATTGACGAGCTCGTCAAGCGCACCGGCATCGAGCGCACCGAGATCCACACGATGAACCTCGCCGGCAACACGGTGATGACCCATCTGCTGGTCGGTCTCGACCCCAAGTACCTGCGCGAGGAGCCCTACGTGCCGACCGTGACCGGCATGCCCCCCATGCTCGCCGGTCAGCTCGGCCTGCGCGTCAATCCGCAGGCTCAGGTCTTCCTCATGCCGTCGGTGGGCAGCTACGTGGGCGGCGACGTCGTCGCCGGCGTGCTGTCGAGCGGCATGTTCGCCACCGACAAGCTCACCCTGTTCATGGACGTCGGCACCAACGGCGAGATCGTGCTGGGCAACCGCGACTGGCTCATCTGCTGCGCCTGCTCGGCCGGTCCGGCCTTCGAGGGCGGCGGCGTCGAGAGCGGCATGCGGGCGACCAGCGGCGCCATCGAGGACATCTGGATCGACAGCTCAACGCACGAGCCCACGTTCCGTACGGTCGAGGACGCCCCGCCGCAAGGACTGTGCGGTAGCGGCCTGATCGACCTGCTCGCCGAGCTCTTCGTGACCGGTGCGCTTCTCAAGGGCGGACGCTTCGCCGACGACCTGGACACACCGCGCATCAGGGAAGGCGAGCACGGCCGCGAGTACGTGGTGGCCTGGGGCTCGGAGACGGCCAGCGGTCAGGACATCGTGCTGACCGAGACCGACGTCGATAGCCTGGTCCGCGCCAAGGCCGCCATGTACGCGGGCTTCTCGGTGCTCTGCCGCAGCGTCGGCGTCGACATCGCCGACGTCGAACAGTTCCTGATCGGCGGCGCCTTCGGGCAGTTCATCAACGTCGAGAAGGCCGTGCAGATCGGCCTGCTCCCCGACCTGCCGGTGGAGCGCTTCAAGTTCCTGGGCAACACCAGCGCGCTCGGCGCCTACATGGCCATGCTGGCCGTCGACGCGGGCCGCGAGGTGCACGAGGTCGCCGGTGGCATGACCTACCTTGAGCTGTCGGCCGACAACTCGTTCATGGACGAATACACGTCGGCGCTCTTTCTGCCGCACACCGACCTGAACGCGTTCCCGTCGGTGAAGGCCCTCTTCGCCGGCCGCGACTGCGCCGACGCGCTGGGCGTCGCGTAAGGCCGCAGGCCGACGGCAGTCAGCGCACGTGATCCGGCAACCCACGAGAAGCGAAGGAGTGACCACATGACGGTGACGATCGCCATCGCAGGAAAAGGCGGCACCGGCAAGACGACCATCGCCGGGCTGCTGATCAAGCTGCTGAAAGAACAGGGCCACGGACCCATCCTGGCCATCGACGCCGATCCGGCGAGCAACCTGAACACGGTGCTCGGCCTGCCGCTCGAGCGCACGGTCGGCGACATCCGCGAAGACACAGGCGACAAGGCGCGCAAGGGCAAGCTCGAGCCCGGCATCGCCAAACAGGACCTGCTCGACTACGAGATCAACGCAAGCATCGTCGAGAGCGACGGCGTCGACCTGCTCGCCATGGGGCGCCCCGAAGGTCCGGGCTGCTACTGCGCCGCCAACAACATGCTGCGCACGATCGTCGACCGCATCTCGGCGAGCTACGAGATTGTCGTGATCGACAACGAAGCCGGCCTCGAGCACCTGAGCCGGCGCACGACCCGCGACGTCGACGTGCTGCTCGTGGTGAGCGACCCGTCGGT
>CAZFJE010000088.1:0-12547 GCA_964519555.1 uncultured Thermoleophilia bacterium | reverse complement strand
CGGCCGAGGGCGAGCTCAAGGGCATCCTCGAGTACTGCGAAGACCCCATCGTCTCTCACGACATCGTCGGCACGACGGCCTCGTCGATCATCGACTCGGCCCTTACGCTGGCCAACGGCAACATGGTCAAGACCGTGTCGTGGTACGACAACGAGTGGGGCTACACGTGCCGCCTCGTCGATCTGACCGAGCGCGTCCTGTAGGTTCCGCGTCGATCTCGAGGAGGGTCCCATGGCCAAGCGTGCTCTGACCGACTACCCGGTCGACGGACGACGCGTCTTCGTGCGGGTCGATTTCAACGTGCCGCTCAAAGACGGCGCGGTGGCCGACGACACGCGCATTCGCGCGGCGTTGCCGACCATCGACTACCTGATCGACCACGACTGCCGGGTGGTGCTGGCTTCGCACCTTGGCCGCCCCAAGGGCCAGGTCGTGCCCGAACTGCGCATGGACCCGATCGCCGCGCGGCTCTCCGAGCTGCTCGGTCGTCCGGTCGAAAAGGTCGACGACTGTGTCGGTCCCAAGGTCGCCGCGGCGGCGGCGGCCTTGGCGCCGGGTTCCGTGTTGCTGCTCGAGAACCTGCGCTTCCACGCCGAGGAGACCGCCAACGACGCGGCCTTCGCCGGCGAGCTCGCGGCGCTCGCCGACGTCTACGTGAACGACGCCTTCGGCACGGCCCATCGCGCGCACGCCTCCACCGTAGGCGTGCCGCTCGTGTTGCCCGGCGTCGCCGGCCTGCTGATGGCGCGTGAGCTCGAGATCCTGGGCCGGCTGCTCGCCGATCCGGCGCGGCCCTTCGTCGTGCTGCTTGGCGGCGCCAAGGTGTCCGACAAGATCGGCGTCATCGAGAAGATGCTGACCGTGGCCGACGCCCTCCTGGTGGGCGGCGCCATGTGCTTCCCGCTGCTCGCGGCGGGCGGCGCCGAAGTCGGCCGCTCCAAGATGGAAGAGGGCACCGCCGACATCGCCGCGCGCGTGCTCGCGGCGGCGGCCGACGCGGCCTGTGAGTTCGTGCTGCCGTCCGACATCGTCGTTGCTCCCGACCCGGGCAGCGCGGCGGCGCGCCGGGTCGTGGCCGCCGACGCCATCCCGGCCGACGAGATGGGACTCGACATAGGGCCGGCCACGGCGGCGGCCTTCGCCGACCGCCTGCGGACGGCGGGTACGGTGTTCTGGAACGGCCCCATGGGCCTGTTCGAGGTGGCCGACTTTGCCGACGGCACGCGCGTCGTCGGCGAGGCGGTGGCCGGCTGCGCCGGCGTCAGCGTGGTGGGCGGCGGCGACACGGTGAGCGCCGTGCGCACCTTCGGCCTCGAAGACCGCATCACCCACGTCTCGACCGGCGGCGGCGCCTCCATGGAGTTCCTCGAAGGCAAGGCTCTGCCCGGGGTCGAGGCGCTGCTCGACGCCTGACATGCGGCCATCGACCGGCGCCTCGCCTGAGGGCGCCCAAAGGAGACTGGACTGATCATGGAGCTCGTGCGCAGGCCGCTGTTGGCCGGCAACTGGAAGATGTACAAGACGCCGGCCGAGGCGCTCGCTTACGCGCGCGCCTTCGCCCCGCAGGTCGCCGGCGTCGACGACCGCGACATCCTGCTCTGCGCGCCCTTCACCGACCTCGGCGCGCTCGTCGGCGCGACTGCCGGCAGCAACGTCAAGGTCGGGGCGCAGACCATGCACTACGCGCCCGAAGGCGCGTACACCGGCGAGATCTCCGCGCACATGCTGGTCGAAGCCGGCGTCGACGCCGTGATCCTCGGCCACTCCGAGCGGCGCCAGTATTTCAACGAGAACGACACCGAGCTCGCCCAGAAGCTGCGCGTGGCGCTCGATCACGGCCTGCTGGCGGTCCTGTGCTGCGGCGAGACCGACGACGAGCGCGTCGCCGGCCGTACGCAAGAGAAGATCGGCCGCCAGATCGACCGCGACCTCGCCGCCATCAAGCCCGACGAGCTCGCCGCCCTGGCGATCGCCTACGAGCCCATCTGGGCGATCGGCACCGGCAAGACGGCGACCGCTGACATCGCCCAGGAGACCGTGGCCTTCGTGCGCTCGCGCGTCCGCGAGAACCTGGGGGCGGCAGCCGACCAGGTGCGCGTGCTGTACGGCGGCAGCGTCAAGGCGGCCAACATCGACGAGCTCATGGCGCAGGCCGACATCGACGGCGTACTGGTCGGCGGCGCCAGCCTCGACCCGGCCGAGTTCGCCCGCATCGTGCGTTTCGAGACGCGGTGAGCGAGTTAGCTGCCGACGGCCGCGACGCGGGCGCAAAGGCCTTCGTGCCCGACGCCGGGCTGTCGCCCACGGGTCGCACCTACCGCCCGGTCGTGCTGGCCATCCTCGACGGCTGGGGAGTGGCGGCGCCCGGCTCGGGCAACGCGGTCGACCTGGCCGACACGCCCACCTTCGACCACCTCTGGGCCGGCTATGCCCACGGCACCCTCGAGGCATCCGGCCTGGCCGTCGGCCTGCCGCCCGGCCAGATGGGCAACTCCGAGGTCGGGCACTTGAACATGGGCGCGGGGCGGGTGGTCTATCAGGATCTGACGCGCATCACCAAGGCGGTCGCCGACGGCGACTTCTTCACCAACCCGGTGCTCAAGCAGGCCTTCGCCACGGCGCGCGAGCGCCGCTCCACGTTCCACCTCATGGGCCTCGTGTCCGACGGTGGGGTGCACTCCGATCTGGGCCACCTCAAGGCCTGCCTCGACATGGCCGGCCGCGAGCGCGTGAGCGACGTGGTGGTGCACGCCTTTCTCGACGGCCGCGATACGCCGCCCGACTCGTCGCCGCGCTTTCTCGCCGACATCGAGGAGCACATGGACGCCACCGGCGTGGGTCGCTACGGCACCGTCTGCGGACGCTATTACGCCATGGACCGCGACAACCGTTGGGACCGCGTGGCGCGCGCCTACGGGGCGCTCGTCTACGGCGCCGGCCTCACCGCGCCCGACGCCCCGAGCGCCGTGGCCGCCGCGGCGGCTCGCGGCGAGACCGACGAGTTCGTGCAGCCCATCGTGATCGGCGACCCCGGCGAGCACCGCGTGCGCGACGGCGACGTCTGCCTGTTCTTCAACTTCCGGCCCGACCGGGGCCGCGAGCTCACGCGTGCGTTCTTCGACGAGTCGTTCGCCGAGTTCGACCGCGGCCCGCACCCGCCGCACGTCGACTTCACGACCATGACCCGGTACAAGAAGGAGTTCCCCCTGCCGGTGGCCTTCGGGCCCACGGCCGTGAGCCACGTGCTCGCCGAGGTGCTCGCCGAGCACGGCCTGCGCCAGCTGCACATCGCCGAGACCGAAAAGTACGCTCACGTCACGTTCTTCTTCAACGGCGGCGTCGAGCGCGCCGTGGCCGGCGAGCGCCGCATCCTGGTGCCCAGCCCGCGCGATGTGCCCACCTACGACAAGAAACCCGAGATGAGCGCGGCCGAGGTGACCGACAAACTGATCGCCGAGCTCGAGGCCGGCGACCTCGACTTCGTCGTGGTCAACTACGCGAACGCCGACATGGTGGGTCACTCGGGCGTGCTCAAGGCGGCCATCCGCGCGGTCGAGACGGTCGACGCCTGCCTCGCGCGCCTCGTGCCGGCAGTGCTGGCCCAGGGCGGCGCCTGTCTGATCACGGCCGACCACGGCAACTCCGACCACATGGTCGAGCCCGACGGCGCCCCCAACACGGCGCACAGCACGAACCCCGTGCCGTTCCTGGCCACGGTACCCGGCGCGGCGGTACGCGCCGGCGGCGTGCTGGCCGACATCGCCCCCACGATCCTCGACCTGCTGGGCGTGCCGGCGCCGCCCGAGATGACCGGCCGCGATCTGCTCGACCGCGAAGGCTGAACAACGAGCCCGCGGGGCTGCGGCGGAGCGTTTGCAAGAGGTCCTGCGTGTTGCATACACGTTTCGGGATTATTATGGTGGGGTCGGTAGCGGCACGGCCTACGGCCGGTGAACTTAGAAGGAGTCCCTCTGGTGCTGAACGCGTTCCTCATCGCTCTGCAGCTCGTCGTCTGCATCCTGCTGATCGTCCTGGTCTTGCTGCACTCCGGCAAAGACGCCGGCATGAGCAGCGTGACCGGCTTCTCGTTCGCCGCTCAGGCGAGCGTCATGGAGCGCAACCTCACGCGCTACACGATCATCGCCGCAGTCGTCCTGTTCATCAACACCTTCATACTTATCTGGCGACTGTAAAAGCGCCGCAAACCGGCTAGTTTCTGCGGTCTGCTGGGCGGGCCGGAAGGGACGTGGTAAGGTGGCGGCGAAGTACTGAAGCGCAAGCGCACGCTGTCCCGTCTTGGAAAGGGGGTCGGGTCTATCGGCGAACGTGCGGGGGGCGGGCCACCGGGCGACGGGGTCGCACAACGGTCCGCAACCGGGAGCCCGTAC
This sequence comes from uncultured Thermoleophilia bacterium, assembly GCA_964519555.1. Lineage (GTDB taxonomy): Bacteria > Actinomycetota > Thermoleophilia > UBA2241 > UBA2241 > Bog-752. Next base: position 8,159 of record CAZFJE010000088.1, on the reverse strand, counting down.
AGGGTCGTCCCGCTTTTTCCGTGTAATCAAAGGAGGTCACCTTGAAGAACCTCAGGATGAGGTCACGGGGGGCGCTCATCGCAGGCTTGTTGCTGATAGCGTTCGCCCTCGTCCTGGCTGCCTGCGGCAGTAGCAGTAACAACCAGGGAAGCAGCACCACGACGAACGCTACGCCCAAGCCGGGCGGCACCTACAACTATCCCCTCGACGGCGAGCCGGTCGGCATCGCTCCCAACACCTATCAGGAGAGCATCGGCTACAACGTCGTGCGCCAGATCTTCGAGGGCCTGTTCAAGTACAAGGTGGCCGCCGACGGCGTCACCATGGACACCGTCCCGAGCCTCGTCTCAAGCTACAAGGTCAGCTCCGACGCCAAGGTCTTCACCTTCACCATCCGCCAGGGCGTCTACTTCCAGCCGCCGGTGAACACCGAAGTCACCGCAGCCGATTTCGTGGCCAGCTGGAACGCCGTGGCCAACCCGAAGAACTGGGTCACCGGCACACCGGCCTACATCCTCGAGCCGATCGTCGGCACCGACGAGACCGGCGCCGCCAAGGCCGGCCTGACGGGCGTCAAAGCGCTCAACAAATGGACCCTCCAGGTCACCCTCAAGTACCCATTCGCCGAGTTCCCGGCGAGCCTCGGACACCCGATCCTCTCGGTGTGGCCGGTCGCCTACGCCATGAAGGAAGGTCTCAAGAACTTCGATCAGAAGCCCGTGGGCACTGGTCCCTACATCCTCTCGAAGTGGGTGCACAACCAGGAGATCGACCTCACCAAGAACCCGCACTGGTGGAACGCGAGCGCGACCAACGGTCCGTTCGTCGACACCATCCACATGCCCGAGTTCACCGATCCGTCGACCGAATGGCTCGCCTTCCAGGCCGGCAACATCGACTTCACGTCGGTGCCCGTCGGCCAGGTGCAGTCATCGACAAACATCGCCAACCAGAAGGGCTGGATCGCCAAGAAGTGGCCCGACCTGGGCATCTACTTCCTGGGCATCAACCAGAAAGACCCGGTCCTCGGCGGCGCCAAGGGCCTGCCGCTGCGCCAGGCCCTGTCGTACTCGGTCGACCGCAACGCGGTCATCAACACGGTCATGGAGGGCGTGCCCCTCATGCCCAACGGCGTCGTGCCGATCGGCATCCCGGGCAGCAACCTGTCCACGCTGCCGTACCCGTACAACGTCGCCAAGGCCAAGCAGATCGTGCAGTCGCTGGGCACCGTGCCCACCCTCAAGCTCTGGTACAACACCGGCGCCAACCACGACAAGATCCTCGCTCCGGTGCAGGCGGGCTGGCAGGCCATCGGTCTTCATGTGACCATGACCGGCTACGAGTGGGGCACCTACCTCACGAAGTGCTCGCAGGGCACGCAGGACCAGATCTATCGACTCGGCTGGCTGGCCGACTATCCGTCGATGGACGACTTCCTGTACCCGCTCTTCCAGAGCAGCGTCTCAGGCGCCAACACGTTCACCTTCTACTCCAACCCGACGGTCGACAAGCTGCTCGCCACCGCGCGTGGCACGATCGACCAGACGCAGCGGCTGCAGATCTACGCGCAGGCCGAAAAGCAGATCCTGGCCGACGCGCCGGTCATCCCGCTGTACTTCTATCGGGACTATCGCATCATGGACAAGCGCGTCCTCGGGCAGCAGCACGACCCGATGGGCAGCGAAGACATGAACCTGGTGTGGGTCGCTCAGTGACCACGTGATTCACGCCGAGTGCAGCTTGTTCGCGGTACACTGACCGCGTACACTGCGACAGAGCGGCGTGCCGGCGCATTCAAGCGCCGGCACGCCGTCTTCAACAAGGTCGCACGCGGCACCAGTGCCGCCGCGGCTAGCGTAGCCCGCAAGGTAAGCGACAGGAAGGCCGATAGGACGTGTTCGGCTACATCGCAAGGCGCCTCGTACAGCTCGTGTTCGTGCTGATCGGTGTCAGCATCATCACGTTCCTGATCATGTTCCTGATCCCGGGCGATCCCGCTTACCTGCTCGCCGGCAAAAACGCGACACCCCAGCGCGTCGCCGAGATCCGGGTCGAACTGGGGCTCGACAAGCCCATCTACGTGCAGTACGGCCGCTTCGTCGACCGCCTCGCGCACGGCAACCTGGGCGAGTCGTACCAGTTCGAGCGCCCCGTCCGCCAGATGCTGCAGAGCGCCATCCCCAACACCGCCCAGCTCGCCATCGCGGCGGTCCTCATCGAGCTGCTGGGGATACCGTTAGGGGTCTACTCCGCGCTGCGCCAGTACACGGTCTGGGACAGCGCGCTCACCACCACGGCGCTGATCATCTGGGGCATCCCGGTGTTCGTGCTCGCCGTGTTCATGCAGTACGTCTTCGGCGTCTACCTGGGCATCCTGCCGTTCTACGGCAACGGCGGCAGCACCTTCCTCAAGGTGATCCCCGCCGACTGGAACAACCTTTCGCACCTCATCCTGCCGGCGGTCACGCTCGGCATCATCGAGGTGGCCTACATCTCGTACATGCAGCGCGCCGCCATGCTCGAAGTCATCCGTTCCGACTACGTGCGCACGGCGCGCGCCAAGGGGCTGCCCGAGCGCTCGGTCATTCTCAAGCACAGTCTCAAGAACGCCCTCATCCCCGTCATGACGATCGCCGGCATCGACCTGGGGGCCCTGCTGGGCGGCGCGATCCTCACCGAGACCGTCTTCTCGCGCTACGGCGTGGGTCTCATGGTCTACAACGCCATCAACGCGCGCGATCTGCCGGTGGTGGTGGGCGGCGTGCTGTTCGCCACGTTTGTCTACGTCATCGCCAACCTGGTGGTCGACGTCGCCTACGCCTACGTCGACCCGCGCATCCGCTATGAGTAGGCCGGCATGACCGACACCGAATCCGCCGCCTCGTTCGCCGAGCCGCAGCTCGACTCGCCGCTGCCCGTCGGCTCAGAGAACAGGCCCGTCTCCGCCAAGCCGCTCGGCCTGTGGGCCGACACCTGGCGGCGCCTGCGGCGCAACAAGCTGGCGCTGGTGGGCCTGGGCATCATCATCGTGTTCCTCTTTGTCGGCGTCGCCGAGATCTTCGCCGGCGTGACCGGCATCAACGGTGGCTACCTGGCGCCGTACAACCCCAACACGCCGAACTACAGCATCGCCAAGCAGGCGCCCTCGCTGTCGCACCCCTTCGGCACCGACTACATCGGGCGCGACGTCTTTTCGCGCACCCTCGTGGCCACCCGCATCTCGCTGCTGGTGGGCGTGATCGCCGTCAGCATCGCGCTGGCCCTGGGCCTCGCCCTCGGGCCGCTGTCGGGCTACTACGGCGGCGCCATCGACTCGGTGATCATGCGCGTCGCCGACGTCTTCTTCGCCTTTCCCTACATCCTGTTCGTGCTGCTGCTGGTCGTCGTCCTGGGGCCGGGCTTCACGAATGTGTTTATCGCCATCGGTCTGCTCTCGTGGGCGTCGTATGCGCGCATCGTGCGCGGCACCGTGCTGTCGGTGAAGACCATGGAGTACATCGAGGCCGCCAAGGCGGCCGGCGCGAGCGACCTGCGCATCATCTTCGGCCACGTGCTGCCCAACAGCATGGCGCCCGTGTACGTCTCGATCGCCATGGGCATCGGCGGCGCCATCGTCACCGAGGCGGCGCTGTCGTTCCTGGGCATCGGCGTGCAGCCTCCGACCGCGAGCTGGGGCAACATGATCTCCGACTACCTGAACTACCTGCAGGCGGGCCAGTGGTGGATGGAGCTGTTCCCCTGCCTCGCTCTCGTGATCACGGTCTTTGGCTTCATCTCGTTCGGCAACGGTCTGCGCGACGCGACCGACCCCAAGCTCAAGGAATAGCATGACCGAGCGACTCCTCGAAGTCACCGATCTCTCCACGCACTTCTTCACGCATGCCGGCGTCGTCAAAGCCGTCAACGGCGTGAGCTTCACGCTCGACCGCGACGAGACCCTCGGCATCGTGGGCGAGTCGGGCTCGGGCAAGACGGTCACCGCCATGTCGCTCATGCGGCTCATTCCCGACCCGCCGGGGCGCATCGTGGGCGGCACCATCGTGCACAAGGGGCGCGACCTGCTGGCCGTCTCCAAAGAAGAGATGAGCGACATCCGCGGCAACGACATCGCGATGATCTTCCAGGACCCCATGACCAGCCTGAACCCGGTGTTCAAGGTCGGCGATCAGATCGCCGAGGTCATCCGCCGCCACCAGGGCAAGTCCAAGCGCGAATCGTGGAAGATGGCCATCGAGCTGCTCGCCAAGGTCGGCATTCCCGACCCCGACAAGCGCGCCGACCAGTACCCCTTCGAGTTCTCCGGCGGCATGCGCCAGCGCGGCATGATCGCCATGGCGATCTCGTGCAACCCCGACGTCCTCGTGGCCGACGAGCCCACCACGGCGCTCGACGTTACCATCCAGGCGCAGATCATGGACGTCATCCGCGAGATGCAACAGGCCTACCACACCGGCGTCATCATGATCACGCACGATCTCGGCGTGGTCGCCCAGATGGCCGACAAGGTCATGGTCATGTACGGCGGCCGCACCCTCGAAGACGGGCCGGTCGACGAGGTCTACTACAACCCGCACCAGCCCTACACGTGGGGCCTGCTGGGCTCGCTGCCGCGCCTCGACGAGAACGAGAAGCAGCGGCTCACGCCGATCGAAGGCCAGCCGCCGAACCTGCTGCTGTTGCCCGACGGCTGCCCGTTCTCGGGGCGCTGCCCCTACGAGCTGCCGGTCTGCGCCGGCGAGTTCCCGCCGCTCGAGATGGTCGGGCCCGGTCACGGCGTGCACTGCTGGATCCCCGTCGCCGAGCGTTTCAAGATCCGCGCCGGCCTGCCTCGCTTTCGCGACAAGGCGGCCTCATGAGTCTGCTCGAGGTCCGCGACTTAAAGAAGCACTTTCCCATCAAGTCAGGGGTGCTCAAGCGCACCACCGGCCAGGTCTACGCGGTCGACGGCGTGTCGTTCTCGATCGACGAAGGCGAGACGCTCGGCCTGGTGGGCGAGAGCGGCTGCGGCAAGTCGACCACCGGCCGCGTGCTGTTGCGCCTGCTGCCGGCAACGGCCGGCCAGGTCTCCTTCGACGGGCTCGACGTCATGGCCGCGTCGCGCAGCACGATCCAGCGCCTGCGCCGCGACATGCAGATCGTCTTTCAAGACCCGTATGCCTGCCTCAATCCGCGGCGCACGGTCAAGAACATCATCGCCGAGCCGCTGCGCATCCACGACATCGGCACCGAAGCCGAGCGCAAGCGCCGCGTGTTCGAACTGCTCGAGACCGTCGGTCTGACCGCCGAGCACGCCGAGCGCTACCCGCACGAGTTCTCGGGCGGGCAGCGCCAGCGCATCGGCGTGGCGCGCGCCCTGGCGCTCAACCCGCGTCTCATCATCTGCGACGAGCCGGTGAGCGCCCTCGACGTCTCCATCCAGGCGCAAATGATCAACCTGCTCGAAGACCTTCAGAAAGAGCTCAAGCTCACCTACCTGTTCATCGCCCACGACCTCTCGGTCGTCAAGCACATCTCCACCCGGGTGGCGGTGATGTACCTCGGCAAGATCGTCGAGGTCGCCGACTCGACCACGCTCTACGTCAAGCCACAGCACCCGTACACCGAAGCGCTGCTCTCGGCCGTGCCGATCCCCGATCCGCGCACCGAACGCGAGCGTCACCGCCTCATCCTCGAAGGCGACGTGCCGAGTCCCGCCAACCCGCCGTCGGGCTGCGTGTTCCACCCGCGCTGTCCGCGCATGCAGCCCGATCCCTGCACCAAGGCGATGCCCACCCTCAACGTCGTGGGCACCGCCGGCGACGACCACGAGGTCGCCTGCTATTTCCCCACGCTGTACGACGCCGCCGGCGCCGCGCCGGCGAGTGTCTGACGACCCTCATCCGTCCTCTATGATGGGCGACACCCGTAGCTCATTCGCTCCGTCCGTGGCCGACCGGGCCCGGAGATTCGCCGCAAGCTCGCGGCCACGGCACGCCCGGACGGCGCTCACGGCCGCCTTGGTCGCCCTCGCGGCCGCCGCGCTGCTCACCCTGCTGTTCGTGGCGGGCTGTGGCGGCACGGCCCACCCCGCGGCCTCGCCGACTGCCGGGCAGGGCGCCAGTCCGGGAGCGGTCGCCACCAGCCCTGCTCCGGGCGTGGTGGCGGCGCGGGTCGACGGCGAAGCCGTCTACCGGGCCGAGGTCGAACGCACGCTTGCGTTCTCGCGGCTGTCGTCGAAGGCACTCTCCTACAGGCAGGCGCTCGAGGCTACGGTGCGCACTCACCTGTTGCGCAACGAGGCGGCGCGCCTGGGCATCACGGTCGCCGACTCGCAGGTCGAGGCGCGCCTCGCGCAGGTAGCCGCGAGCCTGGGCGGCACCGCCGCCCTGCAGCAGTCGCTGCTGGCCGTGGGTCTGACGCTCGCCGACTATCGCCTCGAGCTGCGCGACGGGCTGATCTCCGAGCAGCTGGGCGCGCGCAAGTTCCCAGCGGCCGTCCCGAGCAGCGCGCAGATCCTTGCCTTCTACAAGGCGCATCTCGGGCAGTTGACCACGCCGGCCGCCGTCAGGCTCGCCGAGATCGTCGTCAAGACGCAGGGGCTGGGCCAGGCCGTCGTCAACCGCCTGCGCCAGGGCTACCCGTTCGCCGAGGTCGCGCGCGCCTACTCCATGGACCCCGAGTCGGACTCGGGCGGCGTGATCGGCTGGGTGACCACCTCGTCACTGCCGCCCACTCTCTCGCGGGCGCTCGCCAAGGCTCGCAAAGGAGTCATCGTCGGCCCCGTCTCGGCGGTCGGCGGCTGGCACGTGCTCAAGCTCCTCGGCCGCCGCGCCGCGTCCGTCCACTCGCTGGCCCAGGCGCGCCCCGCCATCGTCGCGCAGCTCACCTCACAGCGTCGCGCGGCGCTGCTCGAGGCGTGGCTCGTCAAGGCGCGCGCCGCCGCGCACGTGCGGCTCGGTCCGTAGAGTCCCGCCGTCGCTCGCGCCGCACCGCGCTATACTGCGGGCGACCGAAGAAGCGTCGCTCCCGGAGCCGCGCCATGAAGAACATCCTCACCGTGCTGCTGGTCGTCGCTGCGGCCGTGCTCGTCGTCGGCGCCGCGAGCCACGGCGCCCACGCCGACGTGAGCTACGTGGCCGGCACCTGGCACCACGCCTCGCTGCTGGCGGTGGCCGCCATCGTGGCGGCGCTGCTGCTGGCGGTCGGCGTGTTCGCGGCCCTCGCCGCCGACCTGCACAGCGCGCGCATCCGCAAGACCCTCGAAGACGAGCTGCAGTGTACCTACGTGCGGCTGCGCGCCGCCGAGGCGGCGGCGCCGGCGCCCACGTCTGCCACGCTCGCCCTGCCCGGGCCGGCCGGCGACGGGCCGGCCGGCGAGCGCCCATAGTCGCGCCGCTGCCCTCTTCTTTCAGTCCGCGGCGCCTGTAGACTGCGGCTATGGCGAGAGAACAGACCTGGAAGATCGCGCCGGTCGACCTGCGGGCCGCGGCCGTGCTGGCCGACGAGCTGCCCATCGGCCGGCTTGCCGCCGAGATCCTCGCGCGGCGCGGCTTCACCGACCCAGAGCTCGCCCGCGAGTTCCTGCACCCCGACTTTCGCGTGCACAGCCCGTACCTGCTCGACGGCATGGTCGAGGCGCGCAAGCGCATCGATCGCGCCCTGGGCAGCGGCGAGATCATCGCCGTCTACGGCGATTACGACGCCGACGGCATCACCGCCACCTTCCTGCTCGCCGAGTTCCTGCGCGCCCAGATGGGCGCCGAGGTGGTCTGGCGCCTGCCCAACCGCTTCACCGAGGGCTACGGCATCGCCCGCGAGGCGCTCGACGAGCTCGCCGCCGCCGGCGCCGGCCTGGTCATCACGGTCGACTGCGGGATCGGCGCGTACGCCGAAGTCGAACATGCCCGCGCGCTGGGTCTCGACGTGATCGTCACCGACCACCACGAGCCCATCGGGCAGCTCCCCGACTGCATCGTCATCAACCCCAAGGTGGGGCGCTACCCGTTCCCTCACCTGGCCGGCGTGGGCGTGGCGCTCAAGCTGGCCCACGCGCTGCTCGAGGACCGGCGCGACGACCGCGTCGAGCTGCCCCTGGCGCTGCGCCCGTACCTCGACGTGGTCGCGGTCGGCACCGTGGCCGACGTCGTGCCGCTGCTCGACGAGAACCGCAGCCTGGCGGC
>CAZFJE010000087.1:0-12637 GCA_964519555.1 uncultured Thermoleophilia bacterium | reverse complement strand
ATGTGCTCCTGGTCTCATGAGCGAGTCGTCGAACTCGCTCCACAATAGAAGGCTGCCCTCGGCGTCGCCGAGGCACAGGCCTCCCCTTATGGCTCGTATCGGCAGTTCACAACCACGAGGAAAGCGGTGTCTCCAGGGCAATAATGCCGCCGCGCTGCCTGCGCGTTTGCAGAGCGTTTGCACGAGGCGCAGCCCACGCGCCCTTGGCGGCGTTGGACACGGCGTTTCAAGCGTGGGGTATGGCGCGCAGGAGGTTGTTCGACTCGCACTGACCTCCGCCTCATTGGAGCGGAGGTCACCTTGCGCTGACGCCGACGAGCCGCCAAAGCTCGTCGACCTGTCCGCACTCACGCCTGTCTCCTCAGTCCTGTAGACTCGCAGCGAAGTTACGGCGCAACGTCGGGGGGACCGTGCGCGAAGTCGTCATAGAGAACCCGGTCATCAACTCGGCCTTCGCCGAGCCCTCTCGCCACTTCGAGTTCGACGCTGACGGCATCACTGACGAGATCGTCGTGTCGCGGCGCCTGAGCTCCTACTTCGTGCCCATCGCGCAGCCCAAGAAGAAGGGCAAGCAGCTCATTTTCGACACCGAGTGGACACAGGATCGTGTCGAAGAGAACAAGTTCATCAACGACGTGCGCCAGCGGGTCTCGGACTGGCGCGCCGGCGGGCATGTCGGCGTCACCAAGACCAGCCGCCTCCTGCTCGAGCACTGGACAGGCCCAGGCCGCGAGCGGCGCCTGTTCTTTTGCCAGGTCGAAGCACTAGAGACGGCGATCTTCCTCGCCGAAATCGCCCCCAAAACCGGGCACGTCTGGATCGAGAACCAACTAAGGGCCGAGAACGACCACGCCAACGCCGGCCTCTACCGCATCGCCTTCAAGATGGCGACCGGCTCGGGCAAGACAGTGGTCATGGCGATGCTCATCGCCTGGCAGGCTCTCAACAAGTTCGCAGACCCCAAGGACACCCGCTTCAGCGACACCTTCCTGATCGTCGCCCCCGGCATCACGATCCGCGACCGTCTGCGCGTGCTGCTGCCCCACGACCCTGACAACTACTACCGCAAGATGGACGTCGTGCCGCAGGACTTGCGCGAGACCCTCAACCAGGCGAAGGTCGCCGTCACCAACTTCCACACCTTCTTGCTCCACGAGAAGGTCGCGGCGGGCAAGTTGACCAAGTCGTTGTTGGTGGGCCGCAAGAACCCAGCTCAGAGCCCGTTCACCGAGACCCCCGACCAGATGGTGCGCCGCGTCTGTCGCGACTTCGGCACCAAGCGCAACATCGTCGTGATCAACGACGAGGCTCACCACTGCTATCGGCGCAAGCCGCTGGAAGAGGTCGACGAGGCCGCCGGCGGCGTGCTGGTCGACAAGCTTGCCGGCGATGATCGCAAGGAGGCTCAGGACCGCGAAGAAGAGGCGCGTGTCTGGATCAGCGGCCTGGAGGCGATCAAGAGCAAGCTTGGCGTGCGGGCGATCTACGACCTTTCGGCGACGCCGTTCTTCCTGCGCGGCTCAGGCTACCCGGAAGGCACGCTGTTCCCCTGGGTAGTCAGCGACTTCTCGTTGATCGACGCCATCGAGTGCGGCATCGTCAAGGTGCCTCGCGTGCCGATCGCAGACGACGCCATGACCGGCGCCCTGCCCACCTATCGCGAGCTCTGGCAGCACATTCGGGACGCGCTGCCCAAGAAGGGCCGCAAGCAAGACGACGTCACCGGCGCCGGCCCGCCCAAGCTGCCCGCCGAGCTGGAGGGTGCGCTCTACAGCCTCTACGGCAACTACGAGAAGTCCTATGAGCTCTGGAAGCAGATGCGAGACAAGACGCTCGCGGCCGGTGATGGCGCCGACGCCTCTTACCTCACGCCACCCGTCTTCATCGTCGTCTGCAATAACACCAATGTTAGCAAGCTGGTCTACGACTGGATCTCCGGGTGGGAGATCGGCCTGGCTGACGACGCGACGGCGATAGCGCCCGGCAACCTCGGCCTCTTCAGCAACGTCGAGCACGGCCAGTGGACTCAACGCCCAAACACCATCCTGGTGGATTCCAAACAGCTCGAGTCCGGTGAGGCGATGAGTCCCGAGTTCAAGAAGATCGCGGCCGCTGAGATCGAGGAGTTCAAGGCCGAGTACCGCGAGCGCTTCCCGGGGCGCTCGACCGACGATCTCACAGATGAGGACCTGCTGCGCGAGGTCATGAACACGATCGGCAAGCCCGGCAAGCTCGGCGAGCAGATCCGCTGCGTGGTGAGCGTCTCGATGCTCACCGAGGGCTGGGACGCCAACACCGTGACCCACATCCTCGGCGTGCGCGCCTTCTCCACTCAGCTGCTCTGCGAACAGGTCGTCGGCCGCGGCCTGCGGCGCATGACGTACGTGCCAAATGCCGATGACATGTTCGACCCGCAGTACGCCGAGGTCTACGGCGTGCCCTTCAGCTTCATCCCCTGCGCAGGCCAGGCGTCGCCTCATCCACCCCGCGTGCCGACCCGCGTACGCGCTCTCGAAGAACGCATCGCCTGCGAAATTAGCTTCCCGCGCCTGCAGGGCTACCGCTACGAGCTGCCCACCGAGCACTTGGTCGCCACCTTCACCGACGATTCGCGCATGGCGATCTCGACCCAAGACATCCCGACCGAGACCGAAATGGGGCCGGTCATCGGCCAGCACGAGATCCACACGCTCGATGACCTGCGGGCCAAGCGCCCGCAGCAGGTCGCCTTCCTGCTCGCCAAGTACGTCTACGAGACCTACTTCACAGCCGACGGCGACATCAAGCCGTGGCTCTTTCCGCAAATCCTCGACATCTCGCGACGCTGGCTCGACGAGTGCCTGGTCTGCAAGGACAACTGCTTCCCGCAGCTTCTCCTGCTGGTGCAGTTCGCCTACAACGCCGCCGACAAGATCTACCGGGCAATCGTGGCCGGTGAGGCCGGTGTGAAGCGCCTCATGCCGATCCTGCAGCCCTACGACACGGTCGGCTCGACGCGCTACGTCGACTTCGACACGACGCACGCGGTTATGCCGACGAGCACCGATAAGTGCCACATCTCGCACGTCGTCTGCGACACGGACTCGTGGGAGCAGAAGATGGCCCAGACGCTCGAGGATATGTCCGAGGTCGTGCACTACGTGAAGAATCACAACCTCGGATTCTTCGTTCCCTACACCTTTAACGGTGAGGAGCACCGATACATCCCTGACTTCATCGTGCGCATGCGAGCCGAGGGCGCTTCCTTCGACAACGAACTGCTGAATCTCATCATCGAGGTCTCCGGCGAGGCGAAGAAGGAGAAGGCGGCAAAGGTTGAGACGGCGCGCACCCTGTGGGTGCCGGCCGTAAACAATCACGGCGGCTTTGGTAGGTGGTCGTTCCTAGAGATTAGCGACCCGTGGGATTCCAAGACCACAATCTGGGCGCATCTAGCGAACGCGCTTGTCGAAAGCTGAGGTAGCCATGGCCAAGAAGATTGGTGGGCCCACTCCCGTCGACTCCCTAAAGCACCAGGACAAGCGCGCCAACATCCCAACGAACGAGCTGCGCGGCTTTGTGGACTCCGACGAAGCGGCGCCTGGCAAGATGCTCTACCCCCGCGACGAGTCGCTCGACCCGCAACTCGTCTGGAAGGGCAAGGACGAGCAGGATCGGCAGCCCCTCGAGGTGCCAGTTGTTCCCATCTACATTCAGGAGAAGATCCTGCCGCAGGCAATCATCGAGAACCTGCGCGAAACAGCCCGGAGGGGCGAGCCTGAGCCAGAAATGACGCTCTTCAGCGACTACGACGGCATCGAATTCCAGGAGCTGGTCGAGTTCTACCGCCACGAGCAGAACTGGGCCAATCGCATGATCCTTGGCGATTCGCTGCTGGTGATGACCTCGCTCGCGGAGAAGGAGGGCCTCAAGGGCAAGGTCCAGATGATCTATATGGACCCGCCGTACGGCATCAAGTTCGGCTCCAACTGGCAGGTGAGCACGCGCAAGCGCGACGTGAAGGACGGCAAGGCCGAAGACGCCACCCGCCAGCCCGAGCAGATCAAGGCCTTCCGCGACACTTGGGAGCTGGGCATTCACTCGTACCTCGCCTATCTGCGCGACCGCCTGGTGGTGAGCCGCGAACTGCTGACCGAGACGGGCAGCATCTTCGTGCAAATTGGCGAAGAGAATGTTCACCTGGCGCGGGCGGTGATGGACGAGGTGTTCGGGAGCGAGAACTTTGTGAGCCTCATTACCTTTGTCACGACGAGTGGGTTCGAGTCGCGCGAACTGGCGCGTGCCGGCGACTACATCCTCTGGTACGCGAAGGCGCGTGAGTCGACGAAGGTCCGCACGCTTTGGTACGAGGCCGTCGACCGTCAGGGATACCGCTGGCTCGCTCTCCCTGATGGCACAAAACGCGGCATGACGGCCGCCGAGGAGCGTGGCGACGAAGCCCTCCCGAATGGTGCCCGTATCTACAATCCCGACAATTTGCAGTCGCAGGGTCCCGCCTCCGAACCGCAGCCGTTCACGTATCAGGGCAAGACTTACCTGCCCGGTGTCAGCTCACATTGGAAGCCAACATGGCCGGACGGCATGGAGCGACTGGGAACGGCCGGTCGACTTCACGTCTCTAGTGACAGCCTTAGATACGTGCGCATGGCGGACGACTTCGGATTTAAGTCTCACACCAATCTGTGGGTCGACACTGGTACGGGCCAGTTCACCGACCCAAAGGTCTTCGTCGTCCAGACGAACACGAAAGTCATCGCGCGTTGCATGATGATGGCGACCGACCCCGGCGACCTGGTTGTCGATCCCACCTGCGGCAGTGGAACAACATCCGTGGTTGCTGAAGAAAACGGTCGTCGCTGGATCACCATCGACACGAGCCGAGTCGCGCTTGCGCTGACGCGCTCGCGTCTTATGGGCGCCCGCTTTCCGTACTACACGCTTGCTGACTCGGCAGAAGGCGACAAGCGCGAGGCTGATCTCACCGGCGTTCCGCCGGTCACTTCGGATCACTTCCACGACGTCCGCCGGGGATTCGTCTACAAACGCGTGCCGCACATCACGCTGAAATCGATCGCAAACAACCCCGACATCCGTGAGGGGATGTCACGCCCCGACATCGATGCCGCCATCCGCCGCCACGCCGACAGCGAACTGCTCCTTGATCAGCCGTATGAGGACGCGTCGCGCATCCGCGTGACCGGTCCGTTCACTGTCGAAAGTCTGTCGCCTCATCGGATGCTGGCCGACACGACGGGAGGCGTCGAGGACGGGCCGGAAGGCGGAGCTCCACCGGCCCGCGACACTGCCGACTTCGTCACCGTGATCCTGGACAATTTGCGCAGCGCAGGCGTGCAGAACACCTACAAGGACGAGCGCCTCACCTTCGGGCGTATCGAGCCCTACGCTGGCACCTACGTCCAGGCTGTTGGCGAATACACCGACGCCACCGGCAAGAATGTTCGCGCCGCCATTTCCATCGGCCCCGAGTACGGCACCGTCGACGCCACTTGGATCAAAGAGGCGGCCAAGGAGGCGCGCAAAGGTGAAGGTTTCCCGATGCTCGTCGTCTGCGCTTTCGCCTTCGACCCCCTGGTGGGCGAAGAGACCCGGCAGTGGCCCAACCTCGCTATCCTCATCACGCGCATGAACCCCGACCTCGCCATGGACACCGCCGACCAGAAGCTCCTCAAGAGCACGGGCGCCGGGAACCTCTTCATGGTCTTCGGCGAGCCCGACCTGGAGCTGCGCACCCTCCCCGACGGCAAGCTGCAGGTGGAGCTAAGCGGCCTCGACGTCTACGACCCAACCACCGGCGAGATACGCAGCTCGTCCAGCGACGACATCGCCTGCTGGTTCATCGACACCGACTACAACGAGGAGAGCTTCTTCGTGCGTCACGCCTATTTCACGGGCGCGGACGAGCCGTACAAGAAGCTCCAACGAGCACTGAAGGCGGAAATCAATGAGGACGCCTGGGCATCCCTGTACTCGACCGTCAGTCGACCGTTCGACACGCCATCAACCGGCAAGATCGCCGTCAAGGTGATCAATCACTACGGCGATGAAGTGCTGAAGGTGTACGCGACGCCTGATCCAGAATGAGACTCGAGTCGTTCTCCGTTCGCAACTACCGGAGCATTCGACAGGCCGCTCGTGTGCCGTTGAGGGCCGGCGTCACGGTCCTCCTCGGACCGAACAACGAAGGCAAGAGCAACATTCTCCGGGCGCTAGCCCTGGCAGTCGAGACGATCGAGGCCGCGGCGGCAATGCACCGATCTGGTCGACCATTTCTCAGGCCAGGCGGTGAAATGACTCGAGGCGAGCTTCGAATAGCGCGGCCACATTCACGGGCTTCGACGGACTTTGATTGGACCAGGGACTACCCGACTGACCTGCAGGACAGGCAGGCGAATGGAGAGACAACCGTTCGGCTCACGTTCGCTCTGAACCAGCAGGACTGCGTGGACATCGCAAATGAGACCGGGCGACACATTACCGAATCCCTGCCTATCGAGCTGTCTTTTGGCCCGCGGCACGTTCGATTCAGAGTGCCCAAACGGCGGTGGGGCCATGAGTTGTCAAAGCAAATGGGCCCGATAGCGCAGTTCATTAGTTCCCGCGCCCGATTCGAGTACATACCGGCCGTCAGGACCCACCACAACGCCACGCGTGTCATTGACGACCTCCTCTCCATGCGCCTCGCAGTCTTGGAGGATCAGCCCGAATATGTCGAAGCCCTGGAAACCATTCGACGACTCCAGGAGCCCGTCCTTGCGCAGGTGTCGCAGGAGATGACGGCAACGCTCAAGGTGTTTCTCCCTGCCGTCACGAGCGTCAGGGTAGAGCTGTCTCAAGATCACCGGTATCAGCGGCTGCGCGAGTCGAGCGACATCATTGTTGATGACGGTGTCGCCACGTCCCTCTCCAGTAAAGGTGATGGCGTCATCTCACTGGCGGCGATTGGACTGATGCGGCTGGGCGTTGCGAGGGGCCGGGCGCGACAAGCCATCCTCGCAATCGAGGAGCCAGAGTCACATCTGCACCCACAAGCGGTCCATCTCCTGCGCGATGCCATGAACGACATCGCGAAAAACCAGCAGGTGATTCTCACTACACACAGCCCGCTGTTTGTGGATCGGAGCGTGCCATCTGCCAATGTCATTGTTCAGGCCAACACGGCCTCCGCGGCGCAGAGCCTCCAAGCGATACGAGATTCACTCGGGGTGCGCGTCCACGACAACCTGTTCAACGCGGAAACGGTGCTGTTTGTGGAAGGCCCTCACGACCTGCGAGCAATCGAATCCTTGGTGCGCTGGCGTTCGCCTGTAGCTGCGAAAGCGCTCGATGATGGTCGCTTGGCGATTCAGACGTTAGGGGGCTGCTCGAAGCTGCCGGCCAGCGTCTACGCAGTGGAGCGGCAAGTGATGAACTGGCACTGCCTCATGGATAACGACAAAGCGGCGCGCGAGTGCTTCCAGCGACTGGTGGACGAGCGAATGGCCAAGCCAATGCAGGCCACGTTCACGACTCTGGGCAAGGAAAGCGAAACTGAGATCGAAGACTGGTACAGAGCCGCCTGCTACGAGGCACAACTGACGTCTCAATATGGCAATCTAACGGCGTCAACGGCGTTCACGGCGTGTCGCGGCAAATGGTCTGTTCGCATGCAGTGCGCGTTCCAGGCAGCAGGCCAGATTTGGCAATCGAGCGAATTCGACGTAAAGCGCCTTGTAGCCGAGTGCGTCGCGGCGAGTCCGCAAAGCGCGCTCAGGCGAGAAGCGGAGGCGCCATTCCAGTCGGTAATCGATCGGCTCGAGGCCTTGCTCGCGTAGGGTCACTCGCGGCGTGAGTCTATTGGTCCGGACTGCGATAGGTGGCCTCTGAGTTATCGTTCGGATCACCAAGTGTTTGCCCGTGTTTGCGAAGTCTTCAGACTCCTGGCGCCGACATGGGTCAAAAGGAGTGTCGCCACGCCTGAGTGCGGGTGGGGCGAGCGCTCTGGAACGCAAGGGACTTCCGCCTTGTGGGAGCGGAGGTCATTTTGCGCCCAATGCCGACGAGGGGCCAGCTGTCGAGTGGGCGTCCGAGTGGGCGTCTCCCGGCGGCCCGGCTTCGATTCAGTCCGGGTCTGCGAGCTCTGCAACAGTGGGGAGACTGGAGCGTCAAGCACCACGAGTCGGGGCCGCAGTCCTTGGATCGGAAGGTGGACGGATTTCAGCGACCCACAGGGCGGCGAACGATGTCATGGACTTGGTACGAGTCGAGTGACAAAATCAATTCGTAGAGGATCTCAACGCGCGTGTTGCATTTCCCATGAGGTGCTGTGACGGTCAGGTTCATCCACACAGGGGACTGGCAGCTCGGGATTACCCGGCACTTTCTGTCCGTCGAGGCTCAGGCTCGCTACTCTGAAGCTCGTCTCGATGCTGTCCGAGCCACAGCATCGTTGGCGCACGAGGAGCATTGCTCGTTCGTGGTGGTCGCTGGCGATGTCTTTGAGTCAAACCAGCTCGACCGGCAGAGCGTCATTCGGGCGCTCGACGCCATGGCCGCCTTTGACGTGCCTCTCTACCTGCTTCCTGGCAACCATGACCACGACAACGCGGCGTCTGTCTACCGGTCGCCGACTTTCCTGAAGCACTGTCCCGAGAACATGACTGTGCTCGACACCTCGGAGCCTGTCGCAGTGCCTGGGGTGGCCGCAGAAGTGATCGGAGCTCCCTGGGACTCCAATCAGCCGCTTCTGGATCTGGTCGCGAAGACTTGTGCCAATCTCACTCTTACTGACGGGCCCCTTCGAGTCCTCGTTGCACACGGCCAAATCGATGAGGGCAGCCCCGATCCTCAGAATCCGTCTCTGATCAGTCTTGCTGGGGCACAGGATGTCATTGCCTCTGGCTGCGTCGACTACATCGCGCTCGGCGACCGCCACTCGGTGACGCAAGTCGGTGAGACCGAACGCATCTGGTACGCCGGCACGCCCTTGGCGACTGACTTTGGCGAGCAGAATCCCAACCACGTCCTCGTGGTCGAAGTCGATCGAGAGTCAGTCTCAGTGACGCCTCGTCGGGTCGGCACCTGGACGTTCGTTCGAAAGGCCTTTGACGTAAACAGCCGAGACGAAGTCGACCTAGTGGACGATTGGCTAAGCGGTGTCGAAGAGAAGCGCAACACGGTCGTCAAGTTGAGCTTCGTCGGTACGCTCAACCTCACCGAGAAGGCACGGCTCGATGCGATTCTTGAGCATCACTCGGACCTCTTCGCTGCCCTTGAGACCTGGGAACGGCAGACCGAGCTAGCCGTACTGCCCGATGACCAGGACTTGCGTGAGCTCGGGTTGTCCGGATTCGCCGCTAACACACTCGAAGGGCTGCGCGTTCAGGCCGCCTCTGGGGGCGAAACCGGCGAGGTAGCACAAGACGCGCTGGCCCTGCTCTTCCGGCTCACGGGCGGTGGCAGTTGAGAATCAATCGGATCTCACTCGAGAACTACCGTGGAGTTGGCAAGGCCAACATCTCACTGGCGCCCAGCGGGGTCACGATCATCCAAGGCCCCAACGAGGTCGGCAAGTCCAGTCTCGCCGAAGCCTTGCAGTTTCTCCTGGAGGAGCCAGACAGCTCGACTAAGCGGCGACTCAAAGCAGCTAAGCCCGTCAACGTAGATGCCGGACCGTCGATTGAAGTCGATCTCGAAACTGGGCCTTACCACGTTGTCTACTCCAAGCGCTGGCTCAAAGGCCCCGCAACAAGCCTTCAGGTATTGGCGCCCACTCCCGAGAGCCTCACGGGCCGAGCCGCGCACGATCGCATGGACACGATCTTAGATGAGACCCTCGACAGGACCTTGTGGCACGCACTGTGGTATCAACAAGGCGAGGCTATCTGCCAAGCCCAGGTAGGCGAGAGTCGTTCTCTCGCCGCGGCACTAGATGCGGCCGCCACTAGCGGCGCGCTCGGTGGTTCCGGGGATGCGGACCTGTGGACCAGGGTCCAAGAAGAGCGTTTACGCTACTTCACACAGACAGGCAGGCCGACAGCGGATAGGACTCACCTGGAAGGCAAAGTCACGGAGCTGCGCCATCAGGCAGAAGAACTACAGGCAGGACTGATGGCTCTCGAAGCCGCCGCTGAGCGCTACCGACGGCTCGGAATGGACCTGGCCGATAACGGAGTTCAACAGGTCGAGCAAAGCGCACTAGTCGACCGATACGCCGCCCAGTGGAGCGACGTGTCTGCGCTGCAGCGCGCGGTCGAGAGCCTCAGTCAAGCAGCTCAAACAGTCACCGCGAGAGCGAAGGAAGCTCTCGCCGCGGACGAAGAACGCGGTCGCCTCGTAGCTGCGCTCAACAGCGCAGGGGAAGCACTACGGGATCTAGCGACGCAGGCTGAGCATGCGGCCCCTGGACTCGAGTCGGCTCGCGCCGCGCAAAGCGTGGCTCGTCAGGAGCGAGATGCCGCAAAGGAGACTCGCAGGCAAGCAGAGGAGGCCAGTCGTCTTGCAAGCGGCGACTTCGAGCACTTCCGGGAGATGCTCGACTGCCAGTTCCTCGAGGAGCGCCAGGAGCGAATCGCGAGCGCGGAACAGGCGAGCAGCCAGGCGGCGAAGTTCCTCGAGACGTGTCGGATCGATGATAAGAAGCTAGCGAGGATTGAGGCGGCGTCCCTGGCAGCTTCCGAGGCGCGGGCGCGCCTTGCAGGCCAGAACCCGACCATACAAGTCGAGGCGCTGCGGGATCTCGAACTTGATACGGGAGAGAAGCCGATTGGCCTTCGCGCCGGTCAAAGCTTCGAGGCCGTAGTCGCCGGCGACGTCGAGTTAATCCTCAAGGACGTCGCTCGCATTTGCGTCAGTGGAGGAGCCGCGACACTCGCTGTGCAAGACGCGGCGCAGGCGGCGGACGAAGACCTCACCAAGTTGTTGAAGGCAGCCGGGATCTCAGGCGAGGATTCTCTCGGACAAGCTAGGGATCTCGCTCGCCAGAGACGCGAAGCGCTTGCGGAGTCGGACCGAGCCGCTCAGGTTCTCAAAGAGAACCTTCGTGACCTCACACCGCAGCTCGTGCTCGATAAGATCGAGCGCTTGAGAGTGACCATCGCTGCGTATGCGGGCGAGCGCGAATCGTCGAGCCCGCTTCCGGCAGACCTCGATGCTGCAAAGGTGATAAGCGACCAAGCAGCAGACGCTCTCGAGGATGTTCGACGTCACGAGGGCGAATGCCAAGACAAGCTGGAGCAGGCAACCGAGATCTTCGCGGGGCTTCAACATGAGGCAAGTCAACGGACGGGGCAGATTGACGTCGCCCAACAAGCAGTGCGTTCGGCAGAGAAACAGCTTGAGACCGCGCGCTCGCGCGATTCGGATACAGATCTCAAGACGCTTCGAGAGAAGATGGAAGAAGAAGCGGCTGAGGCCGAAGCCGAGTTGCAGGCAAAGGAATACGAGCTGGCTAGCGCTGACCCGGAATCGGTGGCTTTGCTCCTTAAGAACGCACGAGACGTCCTTGGTCGCCTCCGCACTGAAAGCCAGACCCTTGAACTCGAGTCGGCGCGCATCAAGAGAGAGCTGGAGATCAGAGGCGAGGCGGGTCTTCACGACCAGCTGACGTTGGTGGAATCAGAGCTTGCGCAGCGAGAGCGGGAGAAGACACTGATGGACCGTCGAGCAGCGGCCGCCGAATTGCTCCATACACGCATGTCGGCCGACCGCGACGATGCGAAGCGTTCCTATATCTTGCCGTTCAAACAGCAACTCGATGCCTTCAGTCGAATCGTGTTCGGTCCAACTGCTTCCATAGAAGTCGACCATGAGACACTTGAAATCACCAGCCGAACCCGGGATGGGATAACCGTTCCCTACGACTCGCTTTCTTCCGGAACGAAGGAACAGCTGTGCGTACTTTCTCGCCTGGCGTGCGCCGCTCTCGTGAGTCCCGCGTCCGTTGACCAAGCTGACGCTGGAGTCCCCGTGATCTTCGACGACGCTCTCGGCTACTCGGACCCCGGCCGACTGGAGCGAGTCGGTGCCGCATTCAACGCGGCCGGTGGGCAGAGTCAGGTGATCGTCCTCACCTGCGTGCCGGAGCGCTACCGCAATATCGGATCGGCGAGTGTCGTTTACCTCGAGGAGACCTCGCTCGACCCCGACATCGACGGAGTGCTCTCGAGCTAGGCGAGACCGCGGCAATCCGAGTGAGTGAACCGCCTCTGAAGACTCGATTGTTCGGGTCGCTCGTCTCTTTCTGAGGCGACGTGGGTGCTACGCGTCCCCTCGAGCTACGTTTGCGCGTTGTTTGCGCGGCAAGCGTGAGCGGGCGCCAGGGGGGCACCCTTGGACGCCTCGCTAGGCGAAAGTCACTCTTCGAAAGCCGATGCCACTGCCCGCACTTGTTTGCCTTGGGTTTGTAGAAGCCATTCCGAGGATCCTTGTCGCCCAGCTTCGGTGAGAGTCCCGCGAGTGTAGGAATGTAGCGGACGCGGATACCTGGACACGGAACTGCCTTACGCGGCGACCTCCGTGACGCGCCGAGCGTACCACGCCGCCCGGGTCGCTGAGGGGCTGCGGAAGCCGTTCTTCTCCGGTGTTGAACGTCACGCAATTCCCCACCCCGGGCGTCAAACAATTCCCCACCCGGTCTCGT
>CAZFJE010000086.1:10642-12681 GCA_964519555.1 uncultured Thermoleophilia bacterium | reverse complement strand
CGAGTTCGTGGGCACCGTCATGGAGCTCTGCCAGGGGCGGCGCTCCGACTTCGTCGACATGAAGTACCTCTCGCCCGAGCGCGTCGAGATGCACTACCAGCTGCCGCTCGGCGAGATCGTGATCGACTTCTTCGACCAGCTGAAGAGCCGCACGCGCGGCTACGCGTCGCTCGACTACGAGTTCTCGGGCTACCGCAACGGCGACCTCGTGAAGCTCGACATCCTGCTGGCCGGCGAGCCGGTCGACGCGCTCTCACTGATCGTGCCGCGCGAGCGCGCGGCGGTGCGCGGCCGCGCGCTGGTAGAGAAGCTGCGCCAGAAGATTCCGCGGCAGATGTTCGAGGTCGCCATCCAGGCGGCCATCGGCGCCCGGGTCGTGGCCCGCGAGACCGTCAAAGCGCACCGCAAAGACGTGATCGCCAAGTGTTACGGCGGCGACATCAGCCGCAAGCGCAAGCTCCTCGAAAAGCAGAAAGAGGGCAAGAAGCGCATGAAGCAGATCGGCGTCATCGAGGTTCCCCAAGACGCCTTCCTGGCCGTGCTCGAGCTCGACTCCGAGGGCAAGGACAAGGGATGAACGCGGCGGCCGGCGCGGGGCGGGGGCGGCGAAACGCCGCCCCCGCCCCGCGCCACCTCTACGTGCACGTGCCGTTCTGCGCCGTGCGCTGCGACTACTGCGAGTTCTACTCGGTGCCGCTCGGGGTCGCCGGCGAGCGCCCCGCGCCGCTCGCGCCGTTTGTACCCCCGGCCGCGTCGCCCGGCCCGGTCGAAAGCCCCACTCCGCCCGTGGCCTCGGCACCCCACGAGCGCCCCGCGCCGCTCTTCGCCCCGGTCCCCGACGCGCTGCCCCCCGGCGACGACCGCGAGGCCCTGCTCGACCGCTTCGTGGCGGCGCTGGTCGCCGAATGGGAGGGTGAGCGCATCCGCTTGGGCATCGAGCGCCTCGAGACGGTCTTCGTGGGCGGCGGTACGCCGTCGCTGCTGGGCTGGGAGCGGATCGAGCGGCTCCTCGAGCCGCTCGAGCCGCTCCTCACGCCGCGCGCCGAGATCACCCTCGAGGCCAACCCCGACGACGTGAGCGACACGTTCGCCGCCTGGGCTGCGGGGCGGCGCCTGCGCGTCTCGCTCGGCGTGCAGAGCTTCGACGCCCGCCTGCGTGCCGAGCTCGGCCGGCGCGCCCTGGCCGATCCCGAAACAGCCTTTGCCGCCCTGCGGCGCGCCGGTGTCGGCGCGGCCGTGGCGCCGGCGCCCGACTCGGGTGCGCGGGGTGCCGCTACGTGGCGCTCCGGCGCCGCCGCGCGGCGGCCGGGAGCGCCCGGCCTGGGCATCGACCTCATCTTCGGTCTGCCGGGGCAGCGCCTGAGCGACGTCGAGGATGAGCTCGCCGTGGTGGCCCGTCTGCGGCCCGACCACGTCTCGTGGTACGAGCTCGGCATCGTGTCGGGCAGCGCGCTCGCCGCCCGGGTCATGCCGGGCGCGTCGGCCGCGAGTCGTGCGGCCGCCGAGCTGCCCGACGATGAGACGGCGAGCGAGATGTTCCGGCGCATCGTCACGGGTCTGGGCAGGCTCGGCTACGAGTGGTACGAGGTGAGCAACTTCGCCCAGCCCGGGCGCCGCTGCGGCCACAACAGCGCGATCTGGCGCGGGCACGACTACCTGGGCATCGGGCCGGGAGCAGTGGGTACCGCCGCCGGTGTGCGCCGCCGCGACGTGCCCGACGCCGCCGCCTGGCTTGGGGCGCTCGAGGGCGGCCGCGAGCCCGCTCGCGAGCACGAGGAACTGGACGACGCGACGCGCGCCCGCGAGCGGCTCCTGCTGGCCGCGCGCACGGGCGAACGCGTGCCTCTGGCCGACCTCGCCGGCGCGATCGACGAGGGCGCCCTGCCGGCGCTCGCCGGAGCTGGATTGGTCTCGCTCACAGGTGGTACACTCCGAGTGACGCGAAAGGGGCGGTACGTGGCCAACGGGGTCTGCGTGCGCCTGTTTCGCGATTCTTCGTTTCTGGAGGCATGAGTGGCTCTGACGCCCAGACAGGAGCT
>CAZFJE010000086.1:0-10542 GCA_964519555.1 uncultured Thermoleophilia bacterium | reverse complement strand
GCGCAGCGAGATCGACGACGCCCTCGAGGAGACCGCCGAGGCCCTCTCGCGGGCCACCGAGCTGCTGGCCATCGTCTCGGCGCCCTCGCTGGCCACCACGGCCATCCGCCACATCGAGGTGCTCTCGCTGCAGCCTCACGTGGTCATGGTCGTGGTCATCACCACCACCGGCAGCGTGACCAAGCGCGTCTTTCGCGTGGAGCGCCCCATCGACGAAGGACTCGCCGACTTCGCCCGCGTCTATCTGAACGAGCGCCTCACCGGCAAGCAGATCGGCACGCGGGCGATCGACTCGGCCTTCATGAGCAACGAGCTCGGCCCCAAGGAACGCGCCTTTCTGGGCGCCCTGCGGCCCGCCTTCGAGATCGTCGTGAGCAACGAGCCCGGCGGCCTGCACCTGGGCGGCACGGCGCGCCTGCTCGAGCGCCTGAGCCAGCAGGGCGCCAGCCACCTGAACGACATTGTCGCCCTGCTCGAGGAACGCTACAACCTGTTGCGGCTGCTGGCCGAGGCTCTGCACGGCCCCGACCTGTATCTGCGCATCGGCCGCGAGCTGGGCGACCCGTCGCTGCAGGCCTGCTCGCTCGTGGCCGCCACCTATGGAGTGGCCAACCGCAACCTCGGTACCGTGAGCGTCATGGGTCCGACGCGCATGGATTACCACACCGCCATCTCCGCCGTACGCGGCGCCGCGGCCACGCTCAGCTCACTGCTCGAGGAGACCTGGTAGATGAAGCGCGATTACTACGATGTGCTGGGCGTCCAGCGCGACGCCGGCGAGGCCGAGATCAAGAAGTCGTTCCGCAAGCTGGCGCGGCAGTTCCATCCCGACGTGAACCCCGACGACCCCGAGGCCGAAACGAACTTCAAGGAGCTCGCCGAAGCCTACGAGGTGCTCTCCGACGACCAGACGCGGGCTGCCTACGACCGCTACGGGTTCGACGGCCTCAAGGGCCAGGGCGTGCCCGACTTTTCACAGTTCGGCTTCTCCGACCTGTTCGACGTGTTCTTCGGCGGCGACCCGTTCGGTGCGGTGCGCGGCGGCGGTAACGGGCCCTTCGGGGGGGCGGCCGGCGCGCCGCGCGGTGACGACGTCGAGGTCCAGGTCGATCTCGATCTGGTCGAGGCGGTCTTCGGCGTGTCGCGCGATGTCGAAGTGCGCGCCGACGTGGCCTGCGGCACCTGCGAGGGCAGCGGCGCCAAGCCCGGCACCGGGCGCGAGAGCTGCCCGCAGTGCGGCGGCACCGGCCGCACGCGCGAGGTCAGCTCGCTGGGCGGTTTCGGCCAGTTCGTGCGGACCAGCACCTGCAGCCTGTGCCGCGGGCAGGGCTCCATAGTGCGCGAACCCTGCGAGAAGTGTCGCGGCACGGGGCGGCGGCGCGCGACGCGCACGGTGACGGTCGAGGTGCCGGCCGGCATCGACGACGGCCAGCGTCTGCGGCTCACCGGCCGCGGCGGAGCCGGCGGCCCCGGGGCGCGGCCCGGTGATCTCTACGTGTTGGCCCGCGTGGGCCCCGATCAACGCTTCGCGCGCGACGGCAACGACCTGGTCTACCGGCTCGACCTCACCATGGTCGACGCGGCGCTGGGCATGAAGGCCGTCGTACCGGCACTCGATGGCGACATAGAGCTCAAGCTGGCGCCGGGCAGTCAGCCCGGCGACGTCAAGGTCTTTCGCAACCGCGGCGTGCCGGTGCTGCAGGGTTACGGGCGCGGCGACCTGCGGGTCGTGCTGAACGTCACGGTGCCGCGTCACCTGGGCGATGAACAGCGCGAACTGCTGCAACGCTTCGAAGAGCTCTCGACCGACAAGAACTACCAGCCCGACGAGGGCTTTCTCGACAAGCTGCGCGCCGCCTTCCGCCAGTGAGCGCCGTCAGCTTCAAGCGCTGTACGCTCGAGATCGCCGCCGACCGCTACGACGAAGCGGTCGCGGCCCTGCTCGACATGGGCGTGGTCGGCTGGCAGGAACGCTTGCCCACGGTCACCTTCTGGCTCTCCGACGACGCCTACGCCGCCGCCCAGCGCGACGGCGCCATCGACCATCTGCGCGGTCTGGGCCGCGTGTTCGTCGAGACCGAGGTCGGCGGCTGGGAAGAGCAGTGGCGCACCTTCCATCACCCGGTCACGGCCGGCGGTGTCACCGTGCGCCCGCCGTGGTCGGCGCCCACGCCCGGCACGCTCGATGTCATCATCGACGTGGGCATGGCCTTCGGCACGGGCTCGCACGCCACAACCCGCCAGTGCCTCACCGTGCTCGCCGATCTGACGCCGGGCTCGCTGCTCGACGCCGGCACCGGCACCGGGGTGCTTGCCCTGGCGGCCATGCGGCTCGGTTTCGCGCCGGTCTTCGCCTTCGACAACGACCCCGAGGCGCTCGTCATCGCCGAAGAGAACGCGCGTCGCAACGGCCTGCGGCCGCTGCTGTTCGGCGCCGATGTGACCGACGCCGCGCTCGAGCTGCCGCACGCCGATACCGTGGTCGCCAACATCACCCTCAAGCCGCTCGTCGCGCTGGGCGCGCGCTACTCGGCGGCCCTGGCCGCCGGGCACGAGCACCCGCGCACGATCGTGCTGGCCGGCCTGCTCGAAGAACAGCTCGCGCCGGCCGTCGCGGCCTTCGTCGGCTACCGGCAGCGCCGCACCGCCTCAGAGGGCGAGTGGCACTGCGTGGTGCTCGAAGAGAGCCCCTTCGCGCCGGGGTCGTGACGCACGCCGCACAGCCTGACCCCGGAGGCCCCGGGCGCGCAGGCGAAGGCGGCGCTCCCACGCCGCCGCGCGTTCACGCCGCCTTCGCCGGTTGCAAGGTCAGCCAGGCCGACAGCGAAGCCGTGCTGGCGCGTCTCGCGGCCTACGGCTGTCGCGCGGTCGCCGATCCCGCCCAGGCCGACGTCTTGCTGCTCATGACCTGCGGCGTCACCGGCGAAGCCGAGCGCTCGTCGCGCCAGCTCGCGCGACGTCTGGCCGGTCACGGCCGGCCGGTGGTCGTGGCGGGCTGCGCCGCCGCGCTGCGCCCCGAGCAGTTCGCAGGTGCGGGCATCTCGGTGGCGTCAGCGACCGACGGCCGCGCGGCCGGCGTCGACTCGGTGGCCCTGCAGATGCTGCGCACCGTGGGCGTGGCGCCGGCGGCATCCAGCGCCGCCCCGGCGCTGCTCGCGGCCGAGCGAGGCCGCACCCGCTTCACCTTGAAGGTGCAGGACGGCTGCGCCGGGCGCTGTTCGTACTGCGCGGTGCGTCTGGCTCGAGGGGCGCCCCGGAGCCTGGCCGCCGAGGCTGCCGTGGCCCAGGCGCGCGACTCACTCGAGGCCGGCTGCGGCGAGATCGTGCTGTCGGGCATCGACGTCGGCGCCTACCGCGACGGCGACGGCGTCGCTCTCACCGCCCTCGTGCGCCGCCTCGTCGCGTTGCCCGGACTCGCCCGCCTGCGCCTGTCGTCGATCGAGCCCGCGCACCTCACGCCCGACCTGCTCGAGGCGCTCGCTCACCCGCTCGTGGCGCGCCACCTGCACGTGCCCCTGCAGTCGGCCGACGATGGCGTGCTCGCCGCCATGCGGCGGCCCTACACCTGGGGTCAGTACCGCGCGGCCGTCGACGCCGCCCGCCGCCGCCTGCCCGGCCTTGCCCTGTCGACCGATCTGATCGTCGGGTTTCCCGGCGAAGACGACGACGCCTTCGCGCGCTCGCTGGCCGCCCTTACCCACGACGGCGGCCTGTTCGAGCGCGTCCACGTGTTCCCCTACTCGCGGCGTTTCGGCACCGAGGCGGCGGCGCTCGAGCCGCTGCCGGCCGCCGTGGTCAAGGCGCGGGCTCGCCTCGCGCGGGCGGCGGCGGCGGCGGCGCTGCGCGCCGCCGCCGCCGCCGCCCTGGGCGCTTCGGCCCGGGTGCTGGTCGAAGAGGAGCGCGACGGCGTCTGGAGGGGGTACAGTTCGACCTACGTACGCTACTACCTGAGGGGCGACGCCGGCCGCGGCCGCATGGTCGATGCGGTCGGCGACAGCCTGTATCGCGACGGTGTGAGGGGGCAGATCGTATGACGTTGGGGCACGGAGACGGCGGCACACGGGGCGCCGGTTACAACGCGGACTGCATCTTCTGCCGCATCGCCGCCGGCGAGCTGCCGGCCGACGTCGTGGCGTCCGACGAACGCTTTGTCGCCTTCAGCGACGTGCACCCGGTGGCCCCGGTGCACGTGCTGATCGTGCCGCGCGCCCATGTGGTTTCGCTCGACGAGACCGACGGACTGCCCGACGACACGCGCGCAGCGATGCTGCCCTTCGTGGCCGCGGTGGCCCGCAAGACGGGCGTGGCGCGCAGCGGCTACCGGGTGATCGCCAACACGGGCCCCGACTCGGGCCAGGAGGTCATGCACCTGCACTGGCACCTGCTCGGCGGGCGACGGCTCGGAGGCATGGCATGATCCGCGAAGCCGGCACGCTCGAAACGCGCATCAAGGCCGACACGGTGGTCGCGCTGAAGGCTGGCGACAAGCAGCGCACGCAGGCGCTGCGGCTGCTGACGGCGGCGCTCAAGAAAGAGCGCATCGACGCGGGGGAGACCCCCGACGAGGCCGCCGAGATCGTCGTGCTCAAGCGCGAGCGCAAGCGGCGCCTCGAAGCGGCCGAGCTCTACGACGGCGCCGGCCGCGCCGAGCTCGCCGCTCAGGAACGCTACGAAGAGGGACTCATCGTCGTCTACCTGCCCCCCGAGCTGGGCGACGACGAGCTGGCGGCGATCGTCGACGAGACGATCGCCGAATCGGGCGCCGTCACGCCCAAAGACATGGGCAAAGTGATGGGCGCGGTCATGAAGAAGGTAGCGGGGCGCGCCGACGGCGGGCTCGTCAACAAGCTGGTGCGCAGCCGCCTCGGCGGGCAATGACGGGCGCGTCGGCGACGGCCGGCGCTGCCGCGAGGAGACCATGACGCAAACGACGATCCAGCTCGGCGACAACGCCGAGGCGCTCGCCCTGGCGGGCGAGCACGACGCCAACCTCAAAGTGCTCGAGCGCGAGCTGCGCTGTCAGGTGACGCTGCGCGGCGACCAGGTGCGCCTGAGCGGCGGCGAAGCCGACGTCGAACAGGCGGCCAACGTGATCGGCGAGCTGCTGCTCGTGATCCGCTCCGGGCGGCCGGTCGACGCGAGCGCCGTCGCAGCGCTCGTCGACATCGCGGTGAGCGAGAACGGCAAGCCGTCCGAGGTCTACGGCGACGTGGTCTGGAGTCACCGTGGCCGCCAGATAGGGCCGCGCACGACCCACCAGAAGGAGTACGTCGACGCCATCCGGGCCAACACCATCACCTTCGGCATAGGCCCGGCCGGCACCGGCAAGACCTACCTCGCCGTGGCCGCCGCGGTCGAGGCCTTCTCGAACAAACGCGTGGGGCGCATCATCCTCACGCGGCCGGCCGTCGAGGCGGGGGAGAGCCTGGGGTTTCTGCCGGGCACCGTCTCCGAGAAGGTCGACCCCTACTTCCGGCCGCTGTTCGACGCCCTCTACGACATGATGAGCGGCGACAAGCTGGCGGCGCTCGTCGAGAAGGGCGAGATCGAGATCGCGCCGCTGGCCTACATGCGCGGCCGCACGTTGAACGACTCCTTCATCATCTTGGACGAGGCGCAGAACACGACCCCCGAACAGATCAAGATGTTCCTCACGCGCCTGGGCTTCGGCTCGCTCATGGTGATCACCGGCGACGTCACGCAGATCGACCTGCCGCGCGGCCGCCAGTCGGGCCTGGCTCTCGTGCCGCAGGTCCTCGGCCAGATCCCCGGCATCGCGTTCGTGACCTTCGACCAGCGCGACGTCGTGCGCCATAAGCTCGTGCAGCGCATCGTGGCCGCTTACAAGGACTACGGCGAGCGCAGCGAGAGCGAGCGCGACCGCAGCGAGCGCGACCGCAACGAGCGCGCCGGACGGGAGCGTTCGTGAGCGAGATCAGCGTCGAGATCGTCAACCTGACGCGCCTGGCCATCGACCCGGCCGCGGTGACCAGCCTCGTGGCCGGCGTGCTCGACGCCGAGGGTGTGCGCAGCGGCGAGATCGGCGTGCGTTTCGTGGGCGCGCGCCGTATGCGGGCCCTCAACCGCGACTACCTGAGCCACGACGAGGTCACCGACGTGCTGTCGTTCCCGCTCGAAGACTCAGGAGACGACTTCGACGACGACGAGCCCGACGACGACGAGCCCGACGACGAGCCCGACGACGAGTCGCCCGACGGGTCGCTCCACGACGGTCCCGACGACGAGCCGCCCGACGACGACCTCGAGCCCGAGGTGCCGCGGCTGCTGGGCGACATCGTCATCTGTCCGACCCGGGCCGCCGCGCAGGCGCGCACCGCCGGCACGCCGCTGTCCTTCGAGGTGGCCATGCTGCTGGTGCACGGCACGCTGCACGTGCTCGGTTACGATCACGAGACCGACGCCGGAGAGATGGCGCTGCGGCAGGCGGGCTACCTCGACGACTCGAGCTGGGAGCGCCTGCTTGGCGAAGTCTGACGGCAACCGGAGCTCGCTCCTGCAGAGCTTCAACTACGCCTTCGAAGGCATCATCCACGTGGTCCGCACGCAGCGGAACATGAAGGTCCACGTGGGCGTCGCCATCGTCGTGCTGGTGGCCGCTTTCTTCTTCGACCTCGACCGGCTCAGCATCGTCGCCCTGTTCGTGGCGATCTCGTTCGTGTTCATCACCGAGATGTTCAACACGGCGCTCGAGTACGCCATCGACATCTTCACGTCGCGCTACGACCCGCTGGCCAAGCTGGCCAAAGACGTGGCCGCCGGCGCCGTGCTGGTGGCCACCATGAACGCCCTGGTGGTGGCCTACCTCGTGTTCTACGAGCGGGTCACCGGCGTGCCGTACACGGTCCTGAACAAGGTGCGTCAGACGCCGATCGACGTGGCCGCCATCACCGTCTTTTTGCTGGTGGTCGTGGTGATCGCCGTCAAGGCCCTGACCGGGCGCGGCTCGCCGCTGCGCGGCGGCCTGCCCAGCGGCCACGCCGCCGTGGCCTTCGGCGGCTGGGTGGCGATCACGTTCATCGCCGCGGGCACTGCCTTCGACCTGCCGATCTCGGTGATCGCCCTGGTCATGGCCGTGCTGACCGGGCAGAGCCGCGTGCAGGCCGGCATCCACACCTGGCTCGAGGTGGCCCTGGGCGGGCTGCTCGGCGCCGGCCTCACCGTGCTCATCTTCCTTATCTTCTACCCGATCACCTGACCGAAAAGGGGCGCATGACAGCCACCGAACACACGATCGCCGGACGACCGCCCAGCGCCGCCGAGCACCGCCTGTGGCAGCGCGCCAGGGCGGCCGCGGCGCAGGCCTACGCGCCGTACTCGGGCCTGTGCGTGGGCGCGGCCCTCGTGACGGCTGCGGGCAACACGTTCACGGGCGTGAACGTCGAGAACGCCTCGTACCCGGTCGGGCTGTGCGCCGAGCGCGCCGCGCTGGCGGCGGCCGTCACGGCCGGCGAGCGTCACTTCGCCGCGCTCGCCGTGGCGACCGACCAGGGCGCGTCCATCCTGCCCTGCGGCGCCTGCCTGCAGGCGCTCGCCGAGTTCGGCGAGCTCGATCTCGTCGTCACGCTGCCGGCGACGAGCTCGGCCGACCGCGGCTCAAGCTCCGCCGGGGCGATCGAACAGCGCGTCGTCGCGCTGCACGACCTGCTACGGGCGCCGTTCCACTCGCCCCGGGAGACGACATGACGGCACCGTTTCGCTCGGGCTTCGTCGCAGTGCTCGGCCGCCCCAACGTGGGCAAATCGACGCTCGTCAACCGCCTCGTGGGTCACAAAGTGAGCATCGTGTCGGACCATCCGCAGACCACTCGGCGGCGCATCAGCGGCGTCGTGACCGGCGAGACCTTCCAGCTCGTGCTGCTCGACCTGCCCGGCTTTCAACGGCCTTTCGACTCGCTCACCCGGCGCATGCAAGCCACGGTCGACGCCACCCTCACCGAGGTCGACGCCGCCCTGTTCCTGATGAACGCGGCTGAGTCGCCCGGTGGCGGCGACCGTTACATCGCTCAGGCGGTCGCGTCGGCTCACACGCCGTACGTGGCCGCGCTCAACAAGATCGACCTCGTCACGCGCCAGGTGCTGGCCGGGCGTCTGGCGGCGGCCGAGGAGCTGCTCGACGGGGGAGAGGTGCGGCCCATCAGCGCGCTGCGCGGCGACGGCCTCACCGACGTCGTCGAGTCGCTCGTCGCGGCCATGCCCGAGGGGCCGGTCTACTTTCCCGACGGCGAGGTCTCCGACCAGCCCCTCGAGATGCTGGTCGCCGAGCTCATCCGCGAGCAGGCTCTGCGCGTCACGCGCGAAGAGGTGCCGCATGCCGTGGCGGTGCAGGTCGAGTCGATCACCGAACGCCCCGGCGATTCGCTCGTCGAGATCGAAGCGTTTCTGATCGTCGAGCACGAATCGCAAAAGGCGATCCTTATCGGCAAGGGCGGCCGCGTCGTGAAGAGCATCGGCAGCGGCGCGCGCGGCGAGATCGAGACGGTGATCGGCGCCAAGGTCTTCCTGGGGCTGCGCGTGAAGGTGCGCAAGCATTGGCGTCGCGACGACCGTTACGTCGACCACCTGCTGTAGGCCCGCTCCGGACGCCGCGCCGCCGAGGCGCCGGCCGCCCGTGCCGGCGTGGCCCGGCGGGCCCGGCCGCGACACCGCTTTGATATACTCGGGACAGATGGCAGGCGCGGCAGGCGCGCCCCAGGTACTGAAGGGACGGCTGCGCGTTGCACGCTGAGGAACTCGCCAAGACGATCGACCATACCCTCTTGCAGCCCAACGCCGTGCGCCTCGACATCGAACGGCTCTGCGCGCAGGCCGCCGAGTATCACTTCGCCGCCGTCTGCGTGCTGCCGCACTGGGTGCAGCTCGCCGCTCGGCTGCTGGTCGACTCCGACGTCAAGGTCTGCACGGTGGTCGGCTTTCCGTTCGGCGCCGACGGCATGCGCTCCAAGGTCGCGGCCGCCGAAGACGCCGTCGCCCACGGCGCCGACGAGATCGACGTCGTCATGTGCCTGCCGGCCATGCTCTCGGGCGACTTCACGTACGTGCGCGACGAGCTCACCGGCGTGGTGCGTTCGGTGCGCATGGCGGGTGTCAACAACGGCCGCGGTCTGGTGCTCGTCAAGGTCATCGTCGAGACCTGCTACCTGTCGAACAAGCTCAAGAAGATGGCCTGTCGCATAGTCGAAGACACCGGCGCCGACTTCGTGAAGACCTCGACGGGCCTCGGCCCCGAGGGCGCCACGGTCCACGACGTCGAGCTGCTGCGCGAGGCGCTCAGCGAGCGCGTGGCCGTCAAAGCCGCCGGCGGGGTGCGCACCTACGACGAGGTCCTGCGCCTGATCAACGCCGGCGCCGCCCGCATAGGCACGAGCGCCGGCGACCAGATCATGCAGGAGTTCCGCACCGCGCAGAACGGCGGCTGAGCAGCGGCCGGCCCCGGCCGGCCCGTCGCCGCGCAGCCTTGCGAGCGCGCCGCCGACGACTCCCGCGCTCCTTGCCGGTCCGGTCACCGCTGCACCGCGGCGCGCCGGCAACGGCTTTCCTTGAGCTGCGAAGGGAATAGAATCGCGCCCAGCAGACCCATGCGTACTCAAACTCTCAGGCCGCTCTTGACGACAGCGCGCCGGTTTGGCCGCCGCGTAGCTGTGGGCGCGTCCTGGGCCGTGGCGGCGATCGGCTGGAGCGGCCTCATTCTGGTCGGCGTGCTGGCGGTGGCCGCCTTCCTGCGCTTCAAGGGCGTGAGCTGGGGGCTGCCGTACTCCTACCAGGACCCCGACGAGAAGGTCGTGCTGTTGCGCGCCTTCCGCATAGCGCGCGGCCACTTGAATCCCGAGTTCTTCTTCTATCCCTCGTTGCTGTTCAACCTCATCGGCACGGCCATCTGGGGCGTCAGCAAGTTCTACGTGCCGCACAGCGGCATCACCCTGATCAGCCCGGTCACTTTCGTCACCGACCCCACGCCGTACTACCTGATCGGGCGCTCCGTGGTGGCGACCTGCGGCGTGGTCTCGGTGTATCTCATGTACCGGCTCGGCAAAGAGGCCTTCTCGCGGCCGGTGGGCCTGGTGGCCGCCCTGTTCCTGGCCGTCGAACCGCTGCACGTGCGCTACTCACACGTCGCGGTCACAGACGTGCCGGCCACCATGTTCGGTCTGCTGGCGCTGCTGCTATTCCTGCGGGCGGCGCGCCTGCGTTCGCCGCGCACGTTGCTCTTCGGCGCCCTGGCCGCCGGGCTTGCGACCGGCACCAAGTACAACCTCGGCATGCTGGTCGTGCCCGGCGTGATCGCCTGCTGGTATGTATATCGCGGGCAGCCGGCCGCTCACCGCGTGCGTGCCCTGGCGGCGCGTGCGACGCGCCGCATCGCCGCGCCCATGCTACTGGCCTTCGTGGTGAGCACGCCCTATGCGGTGCTCGACCCGCGCCATTTCCTGGGAGACTTCGTCAGCCAGAACAAGATCGTCGCCAACGGCTGGCTGGGCTTCGAGAACGTGCACAACGGCTACTGGTACAACCTGAGCGTCAACCT
>CAZFJE010000085.1:5171-12831 GCA_964519555.1 uncultured Thermoleophilia bacterium | reverse complement strand
ACGCCGGCCGGCGTGAGCAGCTCGGCCGAGAAGAGCATGCGCACGATGCCGCCGATCAGGGTCTGGCGCAGCGACTCGGGCAGGTCGTCGAAGAAGCTCGTGGCCAGCATCCAGCCGGCGTTGGACTGCACGGCCCGCAGCAGGCGCGGACTGCCTTGCCGGTCGCGGTCGATGGCGCAGCCGAAGTAGCGCCGTTCGGGCAGCCAGAAGCGGTCGACGGTGGCGTCGCGTATGGCGCGCGCCGACCCACGCAGGTGCTCCGGGGAGCCGAGCCCCAGGTCGGCCGCCCGGGCGAGGGCCTCGGCTGCCAGCACCTGCACGTCGAGGTACGCCATGGGCTGCAGCACGTTGGCCATGCGCCCACGCTCGTCGAAGTTCGAGGTAGGACCGTCCTTCCAGACCTGCTGCAGCGCCAGGGGATTGGACTGCACGGCCTCGACCAGGCCGTCGGCGCTCAGGTGTCCCTCGATCCAGGCGCAGGCCGCGACCACGCAATCGCCCAGCGACACCGTGTGCCCGTCGCGGCGCGTCACCGGGATCGCGAGCACGCCCGGCTCGCGCCGCGCCAGGGCCGCCGCCAGCATGACGAACAGCGGGGTCGAGTCGGAGGCGAAGTAGGTCGTGTAGCCGGCCGGCGTGCCGCCCCACAGCGGCGCGAGGCCCAGGCCGAAGACCGTCTTGAGCCACAGCGGCGCCTGCCAGCTGCGCAAGTCGCGGCGCTCGTTGTGGATGCGGCCGGGCTCCTCTTCGGACAGGACATGGCGCTCGCCGCCCTGCAGGGCGGCGAGCGCCAGCACGGTCTCGCGCGCCGGCCGGGGCTCGACGTCGAGCAGGTCGAAGGCCGTGACCACGCGATCGCGCGCCCACAGGGTGTGGTTGAACAGCAGGCCACCGCTCGTGTCGAGTCCGGTGCCGTCGCCACGCCCCAGCAGCTCGCCGACCTGAGCCGTGAGGGCGGGCGGGCGGGCGGACCGGTGCGGGCCGCCCGCTGCGTCGCCGGACGGCGCTGGGCCGGGCGAGCGATCTCGGGCGGGCGGCCGGGCGGGCTGCATGCTCAGGCCGCGGCCGGCGCGCGCAGCGCGCGGGCGCGCTCGATCGCCGCGAGCAAGGCGTCAGGCTCGTCGCTGCCGATGGTGAAGATCCGCGCGTCACGCAGACCGAGCCTGACGGCGCGCCTCCCCGAGACGTTGTACATCCACCCATCATGGACCTTGCGCAATCCCCAGCCGTGATACCAGGGGACAGTGATGACCTTCGCCGTCTCGATCTCAGAGAGGGGGATGCGGCGCAGCAGCGCGCCGCCGGTGAAAGCGGCGACCACGGCGCTCTCGTCGACTTCGACCCGCAGCGACGAGAACAGCGCCATGGCGCTGACCATGAGTACCGTGCGCGACACCGAGACCCAGGCCCAGCGCCGGTGTCTCCTCACGTCGCGCACCGCCCTGATGAGCTGCGTGAGAGACCCGGCGATCGACCCGACCACCGTAAGCATGCCGATCTGCGTGTGCCGATAAGGCAGCGCCACCTGCCGTGCATGTTCATCCATCGTCGCGACTCCTTGTCGCCGGCCGACCTGCGGTGCGGACGAACGCCGTGCCGTCCGTCCGTCCGTCCGTCCGCCGCAGCCTACAGCGTGAACGTCGCCGCCCGGCCGTTGGCCGGCCGGCGTGGCCGAGTGGGCGGCGCGCGCCCCGTACCCGGCGGCGGCCTTCGATCCCGCCACAGGTGCGCGGACCGGGCCATCGGGGTACGAAGTCGATGAGATGGATGTCTTCTGGGCGGTCGTGGCCGCCGTCATCGTGTCAGCCCTGGTCGTGCCCATGGTGGCGCGGCGACGGCGCGCGCGGCGGCGGCGGGCCCTGCTGCGCGGCCTCGAGCTCGCGCGCGGCTCGCGCGTGGTGACCATGATCCACCGGCAGGAGTCGATGCGCGTGCTGGGCATCCCGTTCGGCGGCATGATCGACATCGACGACGCCGAGCAGGTGTTGCGCGCGATCCGCCTGACGCCCGCCGAGATGCCCATCGACCTGATCCTGCACACGCCCGGCGGACTCGTGCTGGCCTCAGACCAGATCGCCTATGCCCTCAAGCGTCACTCCGGCAAGGTCACGGTGATGGTGCCCCACTACGCCATGTCGGGCGGCACGCTCGTCGCCCTGGCCGCCGACGAGATCCTCATGGACCGCGACGCCGTGCTGGGGCCGGTCGATCCCCAGCTCGGCGGCCTGCCCCACGGGTTCTGGCCGGCCGCGTCGATTCTCGCCGCCCTCGACGCGCCCAACCCCAACCGCGACGACCAGACTCTCATCCTCGGCGACATGTCACGCAAGGCAATCGACCAGGTCCACGACACGGTGCGAGAGCTGCTGCTCGAAGCCCACGGCGCCGACGACGCCGAGCGACTGGCGGCGCTGCTCAGCCACGGCCGCTGGACCCACGACTTTCCCATCCGCTTCGAGTACGCCGCCGAGATCGGCCTGCCGGTGAGCGACCGCGTGCCCGACGCGGTCTACGCCCTCATGACGCTGTTCCCGCAACGCGGCCAGCGCCGGCCGTCGGTCGAGTACGTGCCGGTGCCCTACCGCAGCGACCGGCCCTGAGGCGCGCCGTCGGGCCAAGAAAAAAGGGCGTCCGCCGGCGGCACTTGTGCCGCCGGCGGACGCCCTGCTTAGCGCAGCGTCAGGTCAGACAGGCCGGACGTTGACAGCCTGCGGGCCCTTCTGGGCCTGCTCGACTTCGAACTCGACTGCCTGATTCTCGGCGAGCGTGCCCACGCCGGGCGCGAGCTCAGCCACGTGCACGAAGACGTCTTTGCCGCCGTCGGCCTGCTCGATGAAGCCGTAGCCCTTCTGAGCGTTAAACCACTTGACTGTTCCCTTGGCCACTACTTTCTCCTGGTTTAGCGAGCGTGTCGGCGACGACTGACGAAGACGAAAGCGCTCTTTCTGCTGGAACGTGCGTCCGGCGGCGCCGGACACAGTCCTGTACTTGTACAGGTTGCCGCTCCAAAAGGAAACCCCCAGCCGCGCTGCGCTGGCAAGCCACGGCCCTGCGCGTGCACCAGGAGGCGACCCCGACGGCCCGCACCGCGGGCGCCCGATCCTGCGGCGGCTGAGGCCGCGCGCCGGGCGCTCCTTGTTGCACGACCTGTTCCCGCTGCATACAGGGCCTGACGCGTGCCGACGGCCGGCCAACGGTTTGCGCTTGGCGCGCTCGTGGTCAATGAGAAGCCGATACCAGACGCCGCACTCGCGGGGGTCTGCGACAACGACTGCAAGGGGAAGGAGACGTCATGGCTTTCGACGAGAATCGCGCCAAGGTCATGCGGGCTGCCGGAGCTGCCGGCGTGGCCGCGCCTTACGTGCGACGCATCA
Source organism: uncultured Thermoleophilia bacterium (assembly GCA_964519555.1). GTDB lineage: Bacteria > Actinomycetota > Thermoleophilia > UBA2241 > UBA2241 > Bog-752. Next base: position 9,457 of record CAZFJE010000085.1, on the reverse strand, counting down.
TGAGCGACGACGAGCTGCGCAGGGACCTGCGCGCGCTGATCGTCGCCGGACGTCACCTTTACGAGGGCTTGACCGAGAACGGCGTGTCGAAGCTCCTCGACGACGACATCCGCAAAGATGTCGACCGCATCGTGGCTTCGCTGCAGGACGCGAGCGAGCGCGTGATCAACCCCAGGTCCCATACTCGCTGGGGCGCTTGGCTCGTCGGCGGCACGCTGATCGGCGGGGCCGTCGCCGGACTGCTCATCTATCCGGGCACACGCAAGCAGATCATGCGCACCCTGGGCATGGACGAGAGCGACCCGTGGCTCGACACGGCATCCGACAACGGTGGCGTCGAGGCCCGCTCTCAGGCAGGAACGGTGGCCTGAACGCCCGCACGTTCGCAAGGTCGCCCAGGGCACGGGCGCGGCGCTTTCAGCGCCGCGCCCGTGCCCTTCTTTTCGCCGGTCGCGCCCGCCTCCCAGGCGATGGCGCCGAGCTAGACGCGCACATCCGCTGCGCCGCCGTCAGACCTCACCCGGCTCCTCTTGCGTCGCCGGGTCGCTACCGGCGTCGTTTGGCGCTGTTGCCGCTGCGCGACTTGGCGCTCGAGGCGGAGCGGCCGTTCGCGCCGCCGCTGCTGCGCGGCTTGCCGGCCGTGCCGGAGCGCCGCGTGCCCGTGGCGCGCGACAGGCGCTTGGCCTCGGCCTCGCGGCGACGTTTGACCCTCGAATGCCAGGTCAGCGCCAGCGCGACGAGCCCGGCCAGCAGGGGCAGCAGCAAGATGAGGAGGTAGTGGAAGTTGACGTGGGCGGCAGCGATCATGGGGTGCTCCTACCGTGGTCCGCGGCCGGGCTGCAAAGGAGTCGGCGACGGCATCGACATCGCGGTCCGTGCTGTCGCGAAGGACCGTGCCGAAGTGTACCAAACAGGGCAAGGGGCGGCGCGGGTGAAACGGGTCCGGACGTGGACGCGGCCGACAGTGCGCTCTCTCCTTCGCGCCGCCGGCCGCTGGGCGATAGTCCGATAATCATTCGTATGTACGAACGAACGACAAAAGTCTAGACTGGGCGTGCAGGAGTGTCAACTGAAGGAGCGGGGTCCGGCCGGGGCCGAGCGCTCACGCGGGAGGGGTGGGAGCAACGTCAGACGAGCATCGGCGCATGCGCGACCCGGCACGCACCTCGGCGACGGCCGACCGCCTGGTGGCGGCGGCGCGCGCGGTCCTCACGCGCGGCGGCCCCCAGGCGCTCACCGTGCAGAGCGTCGCCGAAGAGGCCGGCACGTACCCCGACGCGGTGCGCTATCACTTCGGCGGCAAGGCAGGCCTGATCTCGGCGGTGGTCGAGGCCCTGTCGAACGACCAGGGTTTCCGCGTGATCGCCCGCGCGGCAGGCACCGCGCCGCGCGACGAGGTCGTCCACCGCCTGATCGAAGCCGACCACGACCTGCTGCGCGACGACGACTCGTACCGCGACTTCTACGCCCTGCTGTCGCGCATCGTGCTCGACGGTGAGCTGCGCGAGCGGGTCGCGGTGCTCTACGAGGGCTTTCGCTCGATCTACGGCGGCGTGGTGGGCAGCGAGGGCGGATTCACCGCCGACGAGCTGCACGCCCTCGAGACGCTGATGATCGCGGTCGGCGACGGCCTCGCCGTGCAGAAGCTCCTCGACCCCGGCGCCGTCAGACTCGACGTGGTGCTGCCCTTCTGGGAAGACGTGCTGCGGCTCGTGTTCGAACGGCACGCCGCCGCGGGCTGAACGCCCTAAGCCGCGCGGCGTAAGCCGCCCCCGGTCCGTGGCCTCTTGGCCGGCCGTCGAGGCGCCGTCAGGCGAGCCCTTCGCGGATGGTGCACTCGGCGCCCGGCCCCGCGATGATCAGGAGCTGGTCACCCGGCTCCACCACCGTCTCGGGCTGGGGCATGACGATGCGGTCGCCTTGCAGCAGAGCGGCTACCACGCAGCCCTCGGGCAGGCCGAGCTGGTGCATGGTCTTGCCGGCCGCCCAGTGGCCTTCGTTGATCATCATCGACGACACGGTGACCTCGCCCTCGCGCAGGTCGAGCAGCGTGACGACGTCGGAGAGCGTGGCCTCTTCTTCGATCAGCTTGGTGACGATCTCGGCCGAGTCGATGGCCACGTCGACGCCCCAGCTGCGGTTGAACAGCCAGCGGTTGCGCGGGTTGCGCACCGCGGCGATCACCTTGCGCACCTTGAACTCGTTCTTGGCCAGCAGGCAGGCGACCAGGTTGTCTTCGTCGTGGCCCGTCGAGGCTACGAACACGTCGGCGCGGTCGACGCCGGCCTCGAGCAGCACCTCGGGCTCGTCGGCGTCGCCGACCAGCACCTTCACGCCGAGCTCCTCTTCGACGGCCCGCGCCCGCGGCCGCGATTGTTCGACCACGAGCACTTCGTGCTGGTCGCGCGTGTATCTGGCCACGCGGCGCCCGAGGGTACCGGCTCCGGCGATGACGATCCTCATGACTTCCACCCCATCATCCTCTGGAACTTCTCGACGGCCGTCTGGTGGATGACCACGAACACCTGGTCGTCCTTCTCGAGGGCCGTGCCCGAGACCGGCACGATGCCCTTGCCCATGCGCACGAGGAGCGCCACGCGGATCTCGCCGGGGATGGCCAGGTCTCTGACCGGCTTGCCGACCAGGTGGACCGGCACCCAGGCGGCCAGCAGCTGGACCTCGCCGTTGCCGAAGGCCATCTCGCGCTCGAGGTGCGGGCTCACGATGAGCTCGACGATCTTGCTCACGCTCCAGGAGGTGGGGGCGAAGGTCTGCACACCGTAGCGCCGGTAGATGTCGGCGCGGCGGGGGTCGAAGATGCGGGCCACGACGTCGGGCACCCGGTAGGTCTCTTTGGCGATGCGCGCGGCGACGGCGTTGGTGTTGTCGCCGCTCGCCGAGGCCACCAGGGCGTCGGCCTCGCGGATGCCGGCCGACTCGAGGATCTCGCGGTCGAACCCGGTGCCCACCAGCGTGCGGCCGGTGAATCCGCTGGGCAGCAGGCGGAAGGCGTCGGGATCGCGGTCGATCACAACGACGTCGTGGCCGGCTCGTGCGAGCTCGGCCGCGGTCGAGGCCCCGACCCGACCGCACCCCACGATGATCACATGCATGGGCTCACCCTCCTGAAGGCGCCGTCTCGCGGCGACGCAAGAACCATTTTCGCGCTTCTTCGGCAAAGAAGACAGAGACGGCGGCGACCACCAGGATCGCCCAGTCGAGCGCTGTCAGCGGACCGGTCTTGAAGATGTGCTGCATGAACGGCACGTACGAGATGGCCGCCATGATAGCAATGCCGACCACCTCGGCGTAGACCAGCCACATGTTACTGAAGATGCCCACCTTGAACAGCGACTCGCGCTCGGTGCGGCAGGCGAAGCCGTTGCCGACCTGACACATGACGATGGCCGCCTGGGTCATGGTGACGGCCTCGCGCCAGTACATGTAGTGGGGGTTGGCGGCGTTCATCCAGTGGCCGTCGCCCCAGCTCCAGCCATGCGAGAGAAGCACGTACAAGAACCCGCCCACCGCCCAGAACGACTCGATGGCGCCGATGAAGACGACCCGGCGCAGCGTAGCCCGGCTCATGAGGCGTTCAGAGCGGGGCCGCGGCGGCAGCTTCATGACGCCGGGCTCGGGGTGCTCGGTGCCCAGTGCCAGGCCCGGCAGAACGTCGGAGCCGAGGTCGATCGACAGCACCTGGATGGCGCCGAGAGGCACGAGACCAACGCCGCCCAGGGCGGCGAAGACGAACGGGAAGAGCTCGGCCATGTTGTGCGAGAAGATGTAGGTGATCATCTTCTTGACGTTGGCGTACACGCCGCGGCCCTGCTCGACCGCCTTGATGATGCTGGCGAAGCTGTCGTCGAGCAGAATCATGATGGCGGCCTCGCGCGCCACGTCGGTGCCGGCGATGCCCATGGCGACACCGATGTCGGCTTTCTTCAAGGCCGGCGCGTCGTTCACGCCGTCGCCGGTCACCGCGACGATCTGCTTCATCTCTTTGAGGGCCGAGACCACCATCATCTTGTGTTCGGGGGCGACCCTCGCGAAGATCACGTCCTGCGGCTTGCTGAGCTCGCCTTTGAGGTCGGCGTCGCTCATGTCCTGCAGGTCGGTGCCGGTGATCACGCGCACGGCGCGGTCGCCGCGCACGATGCCGATGCGCCGCGCGATGGCTTCGGCCGTAAGGCCGTAGTCGCCGGTCACCATGATGATGCGGATGCCGGCGGTGAGGGCGTGCTCGACGGCCTCGCTGACCTCGGGCCGGGGCGGGTCGATCATGC
>CAZFJE010000085.1:0-5071 GCA_964519555.1 uncultured Thermoleophilia bacterium | reverse complement strand
GTGAGGGCGTGCTCGACGGCCTCGCTGACCTCGGGCCGGGGCGGGTCGATCATGCCGACCAGGCCGAGGAAGGTGAGCTCGCTCTCGACCGAGTCGGGTGTGTACTCGGTCATCTCGACCGGCAGGTCGCGCTCGGCGATCGCCAGCACGCGCAACGCCTGGCGCGACATGTCGTCGTTGCGCGTAACGATGCGCTCGCGCAGCTCGTCGGTCATGGGCACGACCTTGCCGTCGAGCAGCACGCTCGTGCAGCGCGGGATGGTCTCTGAGGGCGCACCCTTGACGAAGGCCTTCTGCCCGTCGCCCTCGACGTGCACGACCGACATGCGCTTGCGCACCGACTCGAAGGGCAGCTCGTAGATCTTGGGACGCTCGATGAGCTCGTTGGGCAGGTCGAAGCCGACCTTCTGGGCGGCGACCAGCAGGCAGCCTTCGGTGGGGTCTCCGATCACTCGCCAGCCTTTGTCGTCGGCCGGGGGCAGCACCTTGGAGTCGTTGGCGAAGCTCATGGCGCGCAGCAGCACGTCGAGGCGGCGGCGGGCCTCGTCTTTGGGCAACGTCGTGTCGCCCACCACGAAGTCGCCGACCGGTTCGTACCCGGCGCCGGTGACCTCGACCACCGTGTCTCCGGTGAACATCTCCCTGACCGTCATCTCGGCCTTGGTGAGGGTGCCGGTCTTGTCGGTGCAGATCACGTTGGTCGAACCCAGCGTCTCGACGCCCATCAGCTTCTTGATAAGGGCGTTCTCTTTGGCCATGCGCTGCACGCCGATGGCGAGGGCCACCGACAACGTGGCGGGCAGGCCCTCGGGCACCAGGGCGACCATCACGCCCAAGGCGAACAGCAGAGCGGCGACCGCGCCGAACTTGAAGATCAGCAGGGCGGCGAAGAACAGGGCGACACCGCACACGACGGCGATGATCGACACAGTGCGCGCCATCGTGTCGATCTCGCGCTGCAACGGCGACTTCTCGTCAGAGACGCCGCTCGTGAGCGTGAAGATGTGGCCGAACTGGGTATTCAGGCCGGTGGCGAAGATGACCGCCTGACCGGTGCCCGAGGCCACGCTCGTGCCCATGAACACGAGGTTCGGCATGTTGATGGTGGCAATCTCTTCTTCGACGATCGAGTCGTCGGTCTTGCGCACTGCGTCGGACTCGCCGGTGAGGGCGATGTTGATGGTCGACATCTCGTACTGGCGGATGAGCCGGGCGTCGGCCGAGATGCTGTCGCCCTCTTCGAGCTGCACCAGGTCGCCGGGCACCAGGTCGGCGACGGCGACGATCGTCACCTCGCCGTCGCGCACGACCTTGGCGTTGGCGGGCACCATCTTCTGCAGCGCCTCGGTGGCCTTCTCGGCGCGGTATTCCTGAAAGAAGCCGATGGTGGCGTTCAGCAGCACGACCCCGACGATGGCGATGGTCACGTTGATCTGGTCCTGGCGCCCCGAACCCTTGGAGAGCACGGCGGCGATCACGCACAGCAGCGCCGCCACTTCGAGCATAACGGCAAAGAGCGTCTTGAACTGATCGAAGAAGCGAAAGATGATCGGCCGCCCGACCTTGGCCGGCAGCGTGTTGTGGCCGTACTGCTTGAGGCGGCGGAAGGCCTCGTCTTCGGTCAGGCCTCTGGGCGAGGTCTGCAGGCGCTCGAAGACTGCCTCGGTCGACAGGCTCCAGATGCCGGCCGCCAAAGAGGCCTGCGACGTGTCGTGCGGCTCGGCCCCTGGGCCGTCGCCGCCGGCCGTCGGCGTCTCGGTACGAACCTGCGTTTCCACAGCGCCCACACACTCCCCTGTCGTACTTGCAAAGTGAGTCAGGCTCGCGAAATCACGAGCCTAGCGCGCTCGTGGAAACGCTTGCCGAACGGCTTGGCCGTATGCCACCATCGTCGGCGACCAAGCCGACGCATCGGCCCTGGGGCCGACCGAGAGAAGCTACGCCGACTGCCGTAAAGAAGTCGTGAAGATGCGCGCCATCAGTATAAAGAACATATAAAGGTGACAACCGTTGGGCCGCCGTTTACGTGAGGCGCCCCATCTTTGCGCGGCGCGTGCGTGCGGTCCTGCGGGCGTTCGCGTGGGGTGCGCCGCCCGGGGCGAGGGGCGGACCTCCGTCGCACTCGCCGCCTAATGCTCGGCGCCCTCGTCGACCTTGCTCGGGTCGGCCACCGCCAGCACGTCGATGTACTCGGTCTCGCGCATGATGCGCGCGATGAGCGACGAGCCCCGCAGGATCTCGTCCATACGTGAGCGCCGCGACTGCCCCATGACGATGAACGTGGCGCGGTGCTCGCGTGCGTAGTGCAGGATGGCGTCGGCCTCGGAGTCGCCGGAGAGCTCGACGACCGTGCCGCCCAGGTTCGCGGTGAGCTCGAAGAGCTCGGCCAGCTCGGCGTGATGACGGCCCAGAGTCTCGCCCGGGGTGTGGACGTGCACGACCAGAAGGTGGCCTTGCAGGCGCTTGGCCAGGCGGTAGCCGCGGCGCACGAGCTTCTTGGCCACCGGACCTGCCTTTATGCAGACGACGACGCGGTCTTCGGTGGCCCACGGCCTGTCGATCTCGTGCTCGTCGAGGTAGTCCTGCAGGGTCTCGTCGACCTCTTCGGCGGTCTTGCGCAGGGCAAGCTCGCGCAGCGCCACGAGGTTGCCGCGACGGAAGAAGTTGGAGAGCGCACCGGGGATCTTGTCGAGGTCGTACACGACGCCGCGGTTGAGCCGGTTGATGAGGGCGTCGGTGGTGAGGTCGACCAGCACGACTTCGTCGGCGCGGTCGAGGACCGAGTCGGGCAGCGTCTCGCGCACGCGCACGTCGGTGATTTCAAAGACGGTGTCGTTCAGGCTCTCGAAGTGCTGCACGTTGACGGTGGAGATCACGTTGATGCCGGCCGCCAGGATCTCGTCGACGCTCTGCCAGCGCTTCTCGTGGACCGTGCCTGGCACGTTGGTGTGGGCGAGCTCGTCGACCAGGGCCCACTCGGGTTTGCGGGCGACGACCGCGGCCGTGTCCATCTCCTCGAAGGTGCGTCCGCGGTACTCGATCTGCTTGCGGGGTACGACCGGCAGGCCCTCAGCGAGCTCGGCGGTAGCCTCGCGTCCGTGCGTCTCGACGAAGCCGACGACGAGGTCTTCGCCGCGCCTCAGCCGGCGCTGGGCCTCGGCCAGCATGGTGAAGGTCTTGCCCACGCCGGGCGCGTAGCCCAGGAAGATCTTGTGGCGCCCGCGGTTGCGCAGCGTCTTCAGAGCGAATGGCTCGCCCGGTGCTGCCTCGAGGGGCCCGTCGACGTCGCTCATGGGGCGTCCCGCGGCTCTGCCGGCATCAGGCGCTCAGCGGCCTGTCGGGCGTCGGGCACTCAGGGCTTCGCTGCGTCGAGCGCCAGGTTGAGCTGCAGCACGTTGACCACCGGCTCGCCGAGAAAGCCGAGCTGGCGGCCCGCGGTGTGCGTGGAGACCAGCGCCAGCACGCGCGCCACGCTCATGCCGCGCGCCGCCGCCACGCGCGGCGCCTGGGCGCGCGCGTTGGCGATCGTGATGTCGGGGTCGAGGCCGCTGGCCGAGGTCGTCACCATGTCGATCGGCACCTGGCCGAACTTGAGGCCCGGGTTGGCGGCGATGTCGGCTTTGACCGCGGCTTTGACGCGGTCCGCCAGCGCGCGGCTCGTGGGGCCGAGGTTCGAAGCCGACGAATCCATGCCGTCGTAGCCCGCACCCGCCGCCGAGGGGCGCGACTGGAAGTACCTGGCCGCCGTGAAGTTCTGCCCTATCAGACTCGAACCGATCACCACGCCGTTCCTCTTGATGAGACTGCCGTCGGCCTTGCCCGGAAAGACGAGCTGGGCGATGCCGGTCATGGCCAACGGATAGATGATACCGACGATCACCGCCGTCACGATCGTCATGCGTATGGCTGTCCAGACGTACTTCACGGCTCGGGCTCCCTTAGGTCGTCAGGTGGAGGCCCACCAGGATGAGGTCGATCAGCTTGATGCCGACAAACGGCGCGATCACGCCGCCCAGACCGTAGACGAGCAGGTTGTAGCGCAGCAGCGCCGCGGCGCCGATCGGCCGGTACTTCACGCCGCGCAGCGCCAGCGGGATCAGCGCCACGATGATCAGGGCGTTGAAGATGACCGCCGACAGCACGGCGCTGTGCGGCGAGTGCAGGCGCATGATGTTCAGGCTGTGCAGCTGGGGGAAGGCCACCATGAACATGGCCGGGATGATGGCGAAGTACTTGGCCACGTCGTTGGCGATGCTGAACGTGGTCAGCGCGCCGCGCGTGATGAGGAGCTGCTTGCCGATCGCCACGATCTCGATGAGCTTGGTGGGGTTGGAGTCGAGGTCGACCATGTTGCCGGCCTCTTTGGCGGCCGAGGTGCCCGAGTTCATGGCCACCCCGACGTCGGCCTGGGCCAGGGCCGGCGCGTCGTTGGTGCCGTCGCCGGTCATGGCCACGAGCTTGCCCTGGGCCTGTTCGGAGCGGATGAGCTCCATCTTGGCTTCGGGCGTGGCTTCGGCCAGAAAGTCGTCGACGCCCGCCTCTTTGGCGATCACGGCCGCCGTGAGCGGGTTGTCGCCGGTGATCATGACGGTGCGGATGCCCATGGCGCGCAGCTCGTCGAAGCGCTCGCGAATGCCGCCCTTGACGATGTCCTTCAGGTGGATCACCCCGAGCGCGCGTTCGTCGTAGGCCACCGCCAGCGGCGTGCCGCCCTGCAGTGAGACCTGCTCGATGGCACGCTGGAGCTCGTCGGGCACCGCGCCGCCGCGCTGGCGGATCCAGCTCGTGACGGCTTCGCCCGCGCCCTTGCGGATGGCGTGGCCGTCGAGGTCGATGCCGCTCATGCGGGTCTGGGCGCTGAACTCGATGAAGCTCGCCTTCTCGGGGTCGATGTGTCGTTCGCGGATGCCGAAGCTCTTGGCCAGCACGACGATCGAGCGCCCCTCGGGCGTCTCGTCGGCCAAGCTGGCGAGTTGAGCGGCATCGGCGAGCTCGGCCTCGGTCACGCCCGGCATGGGGATGAACTCGGCCGCCTGACGATTGCCCAGGGTGATGGTGCCGGTCTTGTCGA
>CAZFJE010000084.1:0-12845 GCA_964519555.1 uncultured Thermoleophilia bacterium | reverse complement strand
GGCGGCGACTACGTCTCGATCTCACGCACGCTGAGCCCCGCCCTGGGCTTTGCCGTCAACGCCGCCGCGATGGCCTACTTCTGCCTGTTCGTGGGGCTCGGCGGCCTCTACACAGTGGAGTATGGCCTGACTCCGCTGGCGCGCGTCACGGCCGCCTACACCGGCAGTGCCGGGGCGACCCACCTGGCCAGCTGGCTGAGCACCCCGACCGGCACCTTCCTCGTCTCGCTGGCCGTGCTCGCCGCCTACGCGGCGCTCATGATCAGGGGCGGCAAGCTCTACTTCCGCGCGCAGAGCGCGGCCTTCGTGCTGGGCACGGCCGCCCTGGCCGCCGTCGTGATCGCCGCTCTGCTGTTCTCGCGGGCCGGCGCCCTGGCGCACGTCGACACTCAGCTCGCACGCATTCACGCCGGGCCGGTCGCGGCGCTCGCCGCCGGCAAGGCGCCCGGCTTTTCGTGGTCAGCCACGCTGCACGCCGCGATCTGGCCGTGGATCGTCTTTTTGGGCTGCTACTTCTCTGTCTACATCGCCGGCGAGGTGCGCCGCCCGGCCCGCACGCAGTCGATCGGCGTGCTCGGCGCGACGACCTGGACCCTGGCCTGGTTGCTGGGCGTGACCTTCGCCCTGAGCCACCTGTTCGGCATGACGTTCTTCGCCAACCTGGCCTTCACGCCGCCCGCCAAGCTCGGTCTGGGATCGACGCCGGCTTTCGCCGAGCTGGTGGCGCTCGCGCTGCACCACGGCGTGCTGGCCATCGCCCTCATGGCCGCCTTCACCGTGTGGGGATTCGCCTGGGTGGGGCCGACCGCCATGTGCGTCTCGCGCTGCCTGTTCGCCTGGTCGCTCGACGGCCTCGTGCCGCGCTGGTGCGCCGAGGTGCACCCCCGCTGGCATACGCCCTACCGCGCCCTGCTGCTGACCTTCGCCGTGGCCACCGTGTTCACGGCGCTCATGATCTACGCCCACCTCTCGCTGCTCTCGGGCATGATCGTGATGTTCACCGAATGGCTCTGCGTCGCCCTGGTGGCGATCGTGCTGCCGCGGGTGGCCGGCCGGCGCAACTTCACCCTGCCGCCGACGCGGCGCTTTGCCGGCCTGAACTCGCTGTCGTGGCTCGGCATCGTGACCATACCGCCGGTCCTTGTGGCCGCGTACCTCAACCTGACCGACGCCAACTCGGGCACGAGCATCGCCCACCAGCCCAAGGCGATCCTGCTCTGGGTCGCCATCCTGGCGGGCTGCCTGGTGATCTACCGTGTCGTCGCCGCCGTGCGCGAGCGCCGCGGCACCAGCCTCACCATGACGGTCAGACTGCTGCCGCCCGACTGAGGACCCGCGGCGACCGACAACGACTGCGCGCCCGCGCGGCGGCGATCACGCCGCGCGGGCGCCTCGCTCCTCATGGTTAAAACCCTACCATGATGGTGATAACCCTGACAAAGCATTTGTACCGTAGGGCCACATCGGCCCCGCGGCACCACTCAGGAGGGCTATTCATGGAGCGCAGATTCGTTGACTACCTTGTAAGCTCGGCCGGTCTGGTCGTGGCCGTCGTACTGCTGGCGGCCGGCGGCCTCATGGTCTGGGGCCACGTCTACATCGACAACCAGGTTCACAATCAGCTCGCGTCGCAAAAGATCTTCTTCCCGCCCAAGGGCAACAAGGCGATCGCCGGCCCGCAGTTCGTTGCCATGCAGAAGTACGCAGGACAGGAGCTCACCACGGGCGCTCAGGCCGCGACGTACGCCAACCATTTCATCGCCGTGCACCTGAGCGAGATCGCCGGCGGCAAGACCTACTCGCAGGTGAGCGCCGCGGCCCTCGCCGACCCCACGAACACCACGCTGAAGACCCAGGAAGCCACACTGTTCCAGGGCACCACCCTGCGGGGCCTGCTGTTGAACGCCTACGCGTTCGGTACCGTGGCCACGATCGTCGGCATCGCCGCGATCGTGAGCTTCGTCGGCGCGGCCATCCTGCTCGTCTTGTCCGGCCTGGGCTTCATCCACGGCCGCCGAGTCACCGCGGCGAACGCAACGTCGGCAGCCACCGGCCAGCAGAACGTGATCAGGGCAGCCTGACCCGGACCGACGCTTTGCCTCAGCCTCAGCCGCAGTAAGGGCCGCAGGCCGGCAGACAAGGTGTCGGACAGACAGTCAAAGGGACGGACGGCGCTGATGCGCCGCCCGCCCCTTTGACGTGCAGCACCCGCCCCCTGTTCGTGTTCGGCCTCGCAGCGGCCTCGCCCGGGTTGCCGCGCGACCCACGCAAGCGCACACTGCTTGCAGGCGCGACTTCGCGCGGTGGTGCAAAGGAGGGTCGGTGGACGCCCGTCATTCGGCGCGAGCACGAAGCGGCGCTTCGCTGCGCCTTGTGCCCGGCACCGACCGGCAGAACCCCACCGGCGCCGACGCGCCCGACGCGCCGGGCTCGCAACACCCGTCCGACGCGCCCGGCTCGAACAATGCGCCCGACGCGCCCGCGACACCCCAGCCCCAAGCGGCGCGCCTGCGGCGGCGCTTTCCGCTGTGGCAGGTCGGCGCGCTGAACGGTCTGACCATCGCCCAGTACCTCGTCGGCTGCGCGGCCATCGTGCTCGCCTACCGCCGCTTCCCCATCGTCGGCCTGCCCGTCGGCCTCGCCTATCTGGTCTACGCCGTGACGCAGCGCTACGTGCTCATGCCGCTCACCGTGTGCCCGGGGTGCGTCTACCGGGCGGTGCGCGACGGCCGCTGCCCCAGCGGCTTGAACGTGGTCTCGGCTCTGCTGTGTGAGCATCCGGCGACCGCCGGCGAGTTCCAGCAGCGCAACCGCGGCGCGCTCTGTTCGAGCCGGCTCGCCCAGGCCTCGTGGCTGGCGCCCCTGCCGCTCGTCGTGCCCGGCCTTGTCCTTTTCTTCTCGGCAACGGCCGCGCTGCTCGCGGCGCTGGTCGCCGTGCTGGCCCTGCTACGGCTGCTGGTCGTCAGAAGAGCGGTGTGTCCCCGTTGTCTGGCGCGGCGCTGGTGTCCAGAGGGCCGCCCCCGGCTTTCGTGAAGGCCGCCCCCCAGCGTTCGTGAGCGCCCCCGGGGGTCTCGCGGTCGGCGCCAGGTGAGCCTGCCCCGCGGAGCGACCTACTTGGCGAGGTCGCGGCAGGTCACGGCGGTGAGGATCACGGGAGAAGCCAGGCCGTCGGCCGTCTTGACCGCCGTCCAGGTAGCGCCGCCGTCGCTCGTGGCGAGCAGATCGAGCTGACGCAGCAGTCCCCAGCCTCGTTCTGAATCGTCCGATGAGACGGCTCCCAGGCTCCAGTGAGGGTGCACGATCGCCCAGCCGTGCCGCGCGTCGCTGAACGTGACCGCGCCGAGCTCCCAATGGATGTCCACATGACTGAGCGCCCACGACCGGCCGCCGTCGCTCGTGCGGTACACGACGCCCTGATTGCCGACCACCCAGCCGCGCCGCGCATCGACGAACGCGACGCCGTTCAGGCGATCGACCGTACCCGGCAGCAGCGTCGTCCAGTGGGCACCGCCGTCACTCGTGGCCATGATGAATCCCGGCTCCATGGGCGCGGAGCCGGTGCCGCCCACGGCCCAGCCGTGGCGCGCGTCGGCGAAGGTCACGGCCGTGAAGCGATAGAAGCTCGAGACCGCGCGCTGCAGGCGCCAATGGACGCCGCCGTCGGTGGTCGCCAGGATGCCCGTGCTGCCCACCGCCCAGCCGTGGCGGGCGTCGGCGAAGGCGACGGCGCGCAGCACGTCGGGACCGGCGTAGCGCGTCTGCCACGTCGCGCCGCCATCGGTGGTCGCCTCGATGATGCCCAGCGCACCGCTACGCGCGTTGCCTACCGCCAGAGCGCTGCGCGCGCCGCTGGCCGTCACGCCCAGCAGGCAGACGTCGGGGGCATCGCGGTGGCGCACCGTCCAGTGCGCACCGCCGTCGGAGCTCGCCAGAATGAGCCCACCCTTGCCGACCGCCCAGCCGTGTCGCGAGTCGGCGAAGGCGACGGCGTAGAGGATCTGCGTGAAGGGATCACCGGCCGTCGACGCGCGGCTGGTCCGCCAGGTCGCGCCGCCGTTCGCGCTCGCCACCACGAGCACCGGCATGCCGACCGCCCACACCTGCGCGCCGTTGCGCGCCGCCGGCGGCGGCCCCGGAGTCTGCAGCGCACTGTAGGGATCGGCCGGCCGGCCGCTCGACCCGCAGCCGGCCGCCAGGGCCACGCACAGCAGGGCGGCGCACAGCAGGGCAAGGGCGATGAGCCGGCTTTTCAGCACGCGTTTCACGCGGGGGTCTCCGATCGAGGTTGTCGCTTTCGCTCATCGGCACCCCGACGGCAGGCCTTGATCGTGGCGACGGGACGCTGGCGACAGAGCGCGGGCGCGGTGCAGCCGTGGGGGCTCGGCGCGGCGACGGGGGCGCGGCAGCGGGGGCGCGGCGTCTGCCGAGCACGTGGTGCGGCCTCACCGGCGTGACTTGCTGCGGTATGCTCCACAGCCAGCGGGCGCAGGCCAATGCCCGGACGTTGGGCGATGTTCCACTCGCTCGCGGGGGCACCAGGCCGGAAGGGACGCGCTTTGCCGGGAGGCTACGACTCGATCTACCGCGGACTGGTCGCCCGACTCCCGGGCTGCGATCTTCGCGAGGCCGCCGACCGTCTGGGTCTCGACTATGTCGAGGGCAGCGTTCGCGTTGGCTTCCTGGGCCGGCGCTACCGGATCACTCCCGACGGCGTGCAGTGCGACGACGGCCGACCCGCCGACGTCAATACGCTCAGCGTTCTCCTCTACTACCTACTCTCCGAAGGCCGCGGCGACCCTGAGGGCTCGTACGCCCTGGTCGAGGCCATCCCACGGATGGTCGGGGCGCTCGGGGCACAGACCCGATTGATGAGCAATCCGCTGGAACGACACTTTGCCGACAGCTACGGCGCGTTCAGCGAGGCGGCGGCGAGGCTGGGCGGCATCGAAGGTGAGTCTCGAGCGGGGACTCATCTGTGGCAGTTCACCGTGCTTCCCAAGATCCCGGTGAAGCTGGTCTTCGACGAGGCCGACGACGACTTTCCGGTCAGCGTTCAGATCATGCTGGACAGGACGGCTGTTCAGTTCCTCGAGTTCGAGTGCCTCGCGTTCATGGTCGGATGTCTTGTGCGCGCACTCATCGGAGGTACACACTCGTAATCGCCATGGTCGCGATCCTGCAGGACAAACGAGGGCATGGCCGGCCTCGTTTCTTCCGCAAGATCGGGCCAGCTGCCGATAGGGTATCTGTCGCCGTCGAACTGGGGACGAGCATGAATCGTGCACTACGGAGCGTCCTGCTTGGCTGCGTCTTGCTCTCGATGCTCCTCGCCGCAGGATGCGGGTCGAGCGACAAGACTGCGGTACCCGCAAGCATGTTGCTCACGCCGGGACCACCTCCGCCCGCAAGACCGGGCGCACACGTGTGGGCAGTCGGCATGCCGAACCTCGTCTTAACGAGTGCAAACGGTGGCGCCGCCTGGTGGGTCGGCCATCGCGATGCGAACGGAGACCCAGTCGAGCACCTTCTGCGCGCCGTCGCCTTCGGCGATGCCAGACACGGTTGGGCGGTGGGCAAGGCCGGGACGATTCTGGCCACGGTCGACGGCGGCGCCAGCTGGACAGCCCAGCGCCAGATTGCAAACGAGAACCTGGCGGACGTCACGGCGGTCGACGCCAGGCACGCGTGGGCGGTGGGTTTGGTGAACAAGCGCGCCGGGGCGACGCTAAGCCTGATCCTGGCGACCTCCGACGGGGGCAAGACGTGGAGGACCCAGTACGACACGAGCTCCGAATGGCTGACTGCCGTCGCCTTCACCGACGCCAAGCACGGCTGGGCCGTGGGTTTGGGCGGTGACATCCTCACCACAAGCGATGGCGGCTCACACTGGCGGGTGCAGCGACACATGACAGACCAGTTCCTGTCAGATGTGACCTTCACCGACGCCAAGCACGGCTGGATCGTGGGTGGCGCAATGGCCATGAACAGCGATTTCGAGCCGGGCTTCATCCTTGCCACCAGCGACGGCGGGGCGCACTGGCGCATGCAGCTTTCGGGAACGCACGACATTCTGACCAGCGTGTCATTCGTCGGCTTGCGACACGGTTGGGTCGTAGGCAGCGGCGGTGTGCTCTACCGCACGACCGATGGCGGCACAACTTGGAGCCTAAGCCACTTGAGCCCCGCGCTTGTCCTGCAGTCGGTCTCATTCAGCGACGCCGAACATGGCTGGGTGGTGGCGGGACACCAGGCGCTGCTCGCCACAAGCGACGGCGGCACCTCGTGGGAGGTCGTCAAGACGGCCCGGGGACTTGGCTCCTGGACCATGTTCTCCAACATAACATCGAGGAACGTGGGGTCTCACTGAGTCTCCGTCGATGGCGCGACCACGCGGCAGTCTGATATCGGCGTCCCGCCAGCGTGGCCACCCCGCTGCTTTTGCCTCGAGTGCGACGTAGACTGACGTGGTCATGACGATCGAAGAAGAGGTCACCCCTCCCCCACCATGACTGACACCCCCGACACGGTCCGCATACTGCGCGAGACGCTCGAGCTGGAACGCGCCGCAACGCAGCGCTACGCCGAGCACCAGCTCTCGGCCTGCGATCCGCGACTGTTGGCCTACTGGGAGGGGCTACGCCGCAACGAGGCCGACCACCACGAGCGCCTCGTAGCGGAGCTGGCGGCCCTCGGAGCCGCCGACGCCGACGCGTTCGGCGCTGCCGGCTCCGAAGCACGCGACGTCGCCCCCGCCGCGGCCGCCGACCCTGTCGTGTCCACCGCCCGACCCTCGCCCACCGCCCCGCTGCGCGAGCGCGGCTACGCCCGCGCGCTCGCCATCCTCGCGTCGGACCTCGAGTTCGAACGCCTGGCCGTCGCCACCTACGCAGCGAACGCCAAGCTGCTCGCCGACCCTCGCCTCAAGGCGTTCATGCGCGAGCTTGTCCGCGCCGAGACCGGCCACCGCCGCGGCCTCGAGCGCGCCATCGAGCGCCTGAACGCAGGCCAAGAGCCGGTCGTCCTCTACTGCCCCGTCTGCGGTTGGGAGCTCGACTTCGGGCCCGACCCGGCGCACGGCGCCACGGTGCGCTGCCCCATCTGCGCCGTGAGCTTCGCGCTCAGCGCGCGCGACGGCGACTTCGTGCTCGTGCGGGTCTGAAGCCGATCATGCTCGACGAATTCCCCAAGGCGAACTTCGGCCTCTGACTCGCTCGAGCTCGACGAGCTCGGCGTCGCCGACCGCTCACCGGTCGTGAGCGCCGCGCGGCGCCCGGCCCGATGTGAGCCAGGCCGCCCGCCAAACTGTCCACACTGATCTCCCCGGCCGATGACAAAGGTGGCTTGTCTTCGCCCGCGAACCTTCTATGCTCAGTGCCCGCCTCTCGTGAGCCGCGTGCACGGCTCACCGGCGTAAGAACACGCACGCTCGTCGCGCCCCGACGAATCGCGACAGGGGCAGTGGGGTCCACTTCTGGAGGGAACATGAACAGGTCGGTCCGACCGCGCGGTTCGCGCATGCCGCTGCTTCTACTCTTAGCGTTGGCGGCCACGGTCGCCTGTGCGCTGCTGGCCGCTGGGCCGGCCGCGGCGGCAACGACGGGCCCGACAGGACCCACCATGGGCCTCAGCGACCTTCGCGCGCTGCTCAAGTCGAACGGCCCCCAGCCCGGTTACTTCAAGACCGTCCTCTCCGGGTCCATCATCACCAACGTCCCCGTGCAGGTCCTCGCGGTGGCCGACGGCCAGAACCCGGTCGACGGCTCCGCGCTCATCTTCTTTCAGATCACCGACTCCACGATCGTGAACGAGGGCGGCCTGGCCGAGGGCATGAGCGGCAGCCCCGTCTACCTCGGCGATGCGAGCAACCCCGATCCCGCCGACGATCCCATGATCGGCGCCGCCGCCTACGGCGACGACTTCACCACCAACGGCCTCGGCCTGGCGACGCCCATCGAGTACATGACCTCGATCGAGACCGATTACAGCGTGGCCCCGCTCGGCAACGCCGTGGCCCGCACCGGCGCCCCGGCGGCGCCCTCGCTTCAGACCGCCGGTCCGATCGTGCCCAAGACCCGCACGGCCGTCGCGGCCAAGCCGGTCAAGACGGCCGCCGGCACGTTCAGCACGTTCGTCGTGGCCCGTAGCCGCTCGGTCGCCCGCACCCTTCACCCGGCGGCCGGCACGGCCGTCTTCGTGCCGCTCAGCACCGTCGAGATCGGCGGTCTGCCCAGCACGAGCGCGGCCTACAAGCGCCTCGCCGCCGCCTTCGCCAAGCGCGGCGTCGACGTCATGCCCGTCGGCGCGGGCGCCAGCGACTCGAACTTCACCACCGACCTCGTGCCCGGCGCCGCGGTGGGCGCCGCCTTTTCGACCGGCGACTTCTGGGCCGCCTACGTGGGCACCGTCACCTATGCGCACGACAACGTCGTCGTCGCCTTCGGCCACCCGGCCGACCTCGACGGCGCCTCCGGCCTCGACATGACCAACGCCAACGTCTACGGCATCTGGTCTGACTCGGATGCCTCGTACAAGCTCGTCTCGCTGGGCGCCACGCGCGGCTTGATCACCCAGGACCGCACCTACGGCATCGCCGGCGAGCTCGGCGCCGCCACTCCTGAAGTGCCCGTCACGACCTCGGTCGCGGTCGGTACCGGCGCCCCCCAAACGACAACGTCCTCTGTGCCGCTCTGGGTCGCCGACAACACCGACTACGGCGCCGACATCATCTCCGGCGCCTGCTACTTCGCGGTCGGCAAGGTCGTCGACGCCAGCCTGTACCCAGGCCACGCGCTCATGGACTCGAGCGTGACGGTCGCCGACGCCACGGCGCCGGCCACGACCTACACCAACACCATGGACAACGTCTACGACGACCCCTACGACGTCAGCGGCGACGCCGGCGAAGACATCTACGACATGCTCGGCGAGCTGCAGTCGAACCCCAACGGCACGGCGCCCGCTCTGCTGGCGACCACGCCGGGCGCGGTCACTTTCAGCGCCACTCTCACGCCGGCCAACGAGAGCCTGCAGATCATGGACTTCTCTGTGTCCGGCGGCTTGAAGCACGGCGCCAATACGGTCCGCGCCCTGGTGCGGGCCTACGGCGAGACGGGCACTCACGAGCAGGACATCACCCTCACGGTCCCGGCCAACGTGGCGACCACCGGCCAGGTCGTCGTCTACGACTCGTCGGGCTGGAACAACGGCGACAGCACGTCTGACCCGTCGAGCGACTCGGGCATGGCCACGCGCCTGAACACCCCGACGGTCGACCCGAACGCCATTCCCGACTCGCCCTCGCTGGGCGATCTGTCGGCCGACGTCGCCACGTGGCAGGACAACGACGTGCTGAACGCCACGCTGATCGCCGACGTCGGCAACGACTTCGTCGTGCCTGTTGGCCCCGACGGCCAGCCGATCAACATCGTCACGGCCACCGTGCCGATGATCAGCACCGGCGCGGGCGCCGGCACCACCTGGTACGTGCAGGGCAACGTCTCCAAGTCCACGCCTCCCATGCGCCTGCGCCCCCAGATCCCCTTCGTGGCGAAGCGCCACAAGGTCAAGCTGGTCGGCTTCATCGAGGCTGAAGACTCGAACCTCACGCGCGTCCATCTCTACGCTGGCAAAGCCACCAGGGCCTTCGCCAGCGTTCCGGTCCACGTGAACTCCGACGGCGAGGGCGTGTTCAGCATCACCGTCAAGCTCGGCACCGCCGCCACGACCTACAAGGCGGTCTGGGCCGGCTCCGGCGAGTACATCGGCGCCACCGCGAGCTGCAAGGTCTACGTGCGGTAACGCGCACCGACTGTGCACGCCGCGGTCGGCAATGGCCAACGCGAGCGAGGCGGGCGGGGGGGCGTTTCGACCCCCCCCCCCCCTTTTTGTTTGTGCTACTCGTGTGAGATTAGAGTGCTCGGGTACACTTATTGCGGACGGCGGGTCGCGTGCAGCGCGTCCCCCGGCCGAGCATGCTGGACAGAACGGGGTGACAGAGTGTCCAGGTCCCCTGCACGGGGAAGCCGGCGCGCGAGCGTCGGCGCCACCAGCACCCCAAGAAGGCGGCGCCTTACCCTCCGGGCGCCGCCTTCGCTTTGGCGCCGGCGTGTGGCGGGCTGCGCACCGGCGCTTGATCGCAGCGTGCGCGGCGAGAAGGCGGCGACGCGCAGCTCGGGCGCCTCAGGCCTGAGGCGCCGCCGCGAGCTTGCCAAAAAGCGCGCCGAGCTCGTCGCGCGGCACGACCAGGTCGGCGCTCGCGCGCACGTCGTCGGCCGCCTCGGCGACCGCCACCCCTAGGCCGGCCCACTGCATCATGTCGATGTCGTTCCAGCCGTCGCCGCAGGCCACGGTGCGCTCGCGGGCCAAGCCCAGCGTGCCGCACAGGTAAGCCAGCGCCGAGCTCTTGCTGGCGCGAGGGTCGCTGATCTCGATGAAGTGCGGCAGCGAACGCGTGACGTAGAGGCTGTCGCGCCAGCGCTCCTGCAGCTCGGGCAGCAGAGCGGCCACGTCGCTGGGCTCGCTCGAGATCACGATCTTGGTCGGCGGCTTGGCGACGACCGCCAGCAGGTCGGGCACTACGTTCATGCCGACCTCGGCGTACTCGGCGTACTGCCGCGCCCACCTGTCGTCCTGTTCGACGTAGAGCTCGTCGTCGACGTACACGTTGACGTGGCGCTTGAGCTCGCGCATGGCGACCACCACCTCGGCGGCGCTGCGGGGCGCGATCGGCAGGTGGCGCGCCCACTCGCCGCTGCCCAGGTCGGCTACCAGCGCACCCTGATAGCAGACGATGGGCCCGCTCGTGAGCCCAAGGCGCGCCACCATGTGACGCGCGCTCTTGAACATGCGGCCGGTCGACACGACGAAGGGCACGCCGGCACTGCGCAGCTCGTTGATGCCGCTCACGGTCAGCGGCAGAAACTGCAGGCTGGGCGGCAGCAGCGTGCCGTCGAGGTCGGAGGCGACCAGGTCGGGGCGGCGCAGGGCGGACTCTCCTGTCATGGCCGAACGCCGTTGACGAACGCCGCCGCGAGGGTACACTCTGAGACAGGAGAAGGCCGCACCCCGACAGTCGCGGGAGCGCTTCTCAAAGAGGCCTGAATCCCCATCAGGTCTCTTTTTTGCGTTGCGGCGGGCCAACGGTCGGCGGCGCCCGACGGGGCTGCGGCGGCGGCGCCCGACGGGATTGCGAAGGCGCCCGACGGGATTGCAAAGGCGGCGCTGCGACTCATTTGCGCCGCAGGTTGTCGATGGAGCGCTGCACGTCGATCTCGCCGGCCAGCACACCCCCGATCAGGTAACCCAGGGCGCCGATCGCGCACACCACGACCAGCTTTTCGAGGCCGAGCGCCATCCACACGACGCCGACCACCAGGCCGACGCCCAATCCGATGAACCTGAGACTCACGTGGCACCTCCCCGGCCGACGAGCAGCTCATCGACCTCGACAGTCAGCTCGCCCGCGCCGAGACCCGTCGCGGCCCGCAATTCGCGGTCGATGACGGCCCGGGCGCGGGCGTGCGCGCGACGCACGTCGGTCGCGGCAAGCGAAAGAGACGTGCGGGTGACGAGGCGCTCGTCGCGCCTGGTGACCCGCACACGCGCATGCTTTACCTCGGCAAGTTCGGCGACGAGGCAGTTGGTGACCAGGTGCTCGAGCGCCTCGGCCTTGACGACCACGCTCGCCTGCAGGTCGCCGAGCTCGACCCCGGCGCCGTCGTCGGCATGGTTGCCGGCGAGCATGCGCAGGGCCAGCCACAGACACACGGCGGCCAGTGCGAGCGCGGCCGCCCCGGCCAGCGCGACCAGGACGCCCTGCGCGTGCAGCAGGTCGTGCCACCAGCGCGCCCCCGACCACGCCACGGTGCGGTCGGCGGCCAGCGCGCCCTCGCGCACCAGCAGGGCGGCGCAGACCAGGGTGCCGACGAGCGCGGCGAGCAGGGTGACCACGCGCCTCATTTGAGGTACCGCGGCAGATCGTGGACGCGCAGCACCTTGACGACCGGTTCGCGCACCTCGACGGCGAGATCGAGCTTGCCGCGCAGCGCCGTCTGGGCCATCCCGGCCAGGCGCTCGCGCAGCACGACCGGCGGCGCCAGGGGCCGCAGGGCCACCCGGACGTGTGCGGTAAGGCGTTGGTCGCGCAGCACGAACGTGGCTTTGGACGACACCACGTCGGGATCGCGCGCGAGCTCGGCGGCGAGGTAGCGTTCGAGAGTGTCGGACGGCAGCCGCAGGCTGCCGCCTTCGACGCTCAGCACGAGCGCCGCGGGCCGTGAGCGCAGGGCCAGGGCAGCCAGCGCCACCGAGCCGGCCAGCAGCACGAGCAGTACCACGACGCGCCCCTCGTGGGAGTGCGGCAGGGGCACCGCCCGCCAGATGGTCAGGTGACGGCCTACGGCGTCGGCCAGCAGTTCGATCGCCGCCGACAGCAACACCACGCCCGCGGCGAGCAGCGCCACGAAGCCGAGCGTCGCCTCGAGGGCGTCGAGGGCGAGGCCGCGAGGCGACCGGCTAGGCCTGTACGTTTTCGCCGCCAGAAGCGCCTTCGGGGAAGTAGATGTCGCTGACCACGACGTTGACCGCCTTGACGGCCAGGCCGGTGGTCGCTTCGATGCGGTCGCGCACGCGCTCGCGGCAGGCCTGGGCGACCTCGGGGATGCTGCGCCCGTAGGTGACGACCAGCGTGAGGTCGACGTCGACGCTGTCGCCGCGCAGGTCGACCGTGACGCCCTGGGTGCGCGTGTCGGCCACGCGCAGGCTCGAGAGCGCGCGCGAGGTGGCGCCGCCGAGGGCGTGCACGCCCTCGACTTCGCGGCAGGCCATGTGAGCGATCTTGGCGATGA
>CAZFJE010000083.1:0-12869 GCA_964519555.1 uncultured Thermoleophilia bacterium | reverse complement strand
GCGCTGGTCGACTACTGCGCCTGAGGCTGTGGGCGTGGAATCACTCATCTAGACGAGTGTGCGCTCCTGAAGCAGGAAGGATTGGATGCCTTGCCAGGAGTCAGGTGTCGATCGGGGTCAGGGTACGTGACTCCGTCGCCGTCTCGGGCTACCCCTGTTCTTTAAGTCTGCTTGTGGGCGTGTCGACCCTATGAGTATCATCGTGCAGGCTCGTCAAAGCGGTGGGGGGGTACGCATGAAACGTTCCGGCCGAAGCATCGCCTTACGCACAGTGTGCTACACGATCGTGCTCGCGGCAGCCACACTCGCACTCCTGGTCGCCGCCGCCGCTGCGCGCGCCGACGGGGGTGCTCCACCCGCCTATCCCCACGGCGACGCCTCACCGGCAGTCGCCATACCCGACACCGCCCCAAGCGGCCATTACACACGCCTCGGTGAGTGCATGGCTGTGTCTGGAGACAGCGCCATCGTCGGCGAGCCCAACGGCAACGCGACCGTGGGCGGTGCGCAGATCTTCGTCAGGTCGGATCACGGCTGGGCTCCGCAGGCAGGGCTTTCTGACCTGGGCTATCCAAACGCTCCCGGCATCTCCTTCGGCTCAGCGGTGGCGATCGACGGCGACACCGCAGTGGTCGCCGACTGCGGCGCCAGTATCACCTGCTTTCCCATGGACCCACCTACGGCAGTCTACGTCTATACGCGCGTGGGCTCGCAATGGACCGAGCAGGCGAAGCTAACGCCCTCGACGGGAACGACGGCCAATCACTACGGCTTCGGCGAGTCGGTCTCGATCTCGGGTGACACGATCGCCGTGGGCGCCGGCTGGGCGCAGTGGGGCTCGGCCGTGAGCCCCGACCCCACTCAGCCCAACATGGGCACGCCGGCGGGCGAGGTCTACATCTTTCAGCACTCAGGCGATCAATGGACCCAGCAGGCCGTCCTCAAGGCCGGCGACGCCGGCGCGCGGATGTTCGGCACGACGGTCGCCCTCGATGGCGATGCGCTGCTGGTCGGCTGCCCCTGCGACGGCAGCGGCGGCAACTGGTGTGGCTCCGTCTACGCCTATCAGCGTAGCGGCACCACCTGGACACGCAGCGCCATCCTCATCCCGCCCGATCCCATGAGCGCCGAGTTCGGCACATCCCTCGCACTGTCCTCCGGCACGGCGGTGATCGGCGCGCCGGACTGGAGCTGGATGGGAGCTGCCTACGTCTACGTGCTGGCCGATGGCAGCTGGCGTGAACAGGCCGAGCTCACCGACCCCACCGGAGACACCGCAGGCGCCTTCGGCTCCTCCGTGGCGATCGACGGCGACGTGGTAGCGGTCGGTTCTCCCGGCGACGACCTGGGCGCAGGGTGGCAGCTCACACCGTGGGGCGAGTACGAAGGCTATGGCTCCGCCAGCCTCTTCCGCCGCGTCGGCACGACTTGGGAGTACGAGGCCAAGCTGCTCGGCACCACCCAGGACCCCGGTTGGCTCTTTGGTGCCTCGGTCGGTGTCACGGGCTCGACCGCGCTGGTGGGCTCGCCACAGGAGATCATGTATGGCCCCGGCAACGTCCTGCCTGCGGGCGTCGATCACCTGCGCGTGTTCTGCCTCTATGTGACCGACGCCGGCAGCTCGCTGAGCGTGAGTGCGTCCGACGGCCTGCTCAGCAACTTCGCCACCACCTACAGCGGCGATCTTTCGGCCTCGCTTGCAAGCGCCCCGACCAACGGCAAGGTCGCGGTCAGCCCCGACGGTTCGTTCGCCTACACGCCGAACGCCGGCTTCGTCGGCACCGATACCTTTACGTATCAGACCAACGAGGATGGCGTGTCGTCCGATCCCGCCACGGTCACCATCGAGGTGCGCAACCCGGTCACGCCGCAGACCGACGTCTACGGCGCGTCGGCCGGTTGGACCAACAAGCCGGTCACTGTGAGCCTCGGCGCTTCGTCGAACGCGGCGCGTTCGTTTAGCTCCGACCTGACCACGGTCTACCGCAAGGCGGTGCACGGTGCGGCCTGGGTTACCTACAGCGGTCCCATCCGCGTCTCGGCCCCCGGCGTCTCGAACTACAACTACCGCAGCTCGGACAGCTCCGGTGACAGCAGCGGCGACGGCCTCTTCACCGTCAAGATTGACGTCTCCAAGCCAGTCCCCGTCATCCTGCACGCCGTCTCGTGTCGCAACGGGGCCAACGTGACCCTGGCCTTCCGCATCGTCGATGCCAAGCCGAGCTGCGGCCGGGCGAGAGTCACGCTTCACATCCTGGACACCGCCGGCAAGGTCGTCAGGAGGGTCTCGCTGGGCATCCGCCCGACCAACAAGGCTCAGACCTTCCGCTTCCGCTGCACGCTGCCCAGTGGCAGCTACCGCGTCGCGCTGTACGCGACCGACGTCGCCGGCAACAGGCAGTCGAAGGTCGGTAGCAACAGACTGAGGGTCCTTTAGCGCGCCGATCGGCCACCCCCGACTGACAATCTCAGCCCAGGTGTCCGGAGCGGTCACGCGGGCAAGCGGCGGCTGCGGCACTGAGGTCCATGACGCGCACCTGCTGGTCGCCGGCCACCCGCATGGCGAGGACAGAGGCTCTTCGACCTCGGCCACAGACGCGGAGATCGCCCGCTCCACCAGGTCTCGCGGGAATCGCATCTTCAGCGCTCGGGCAGCTCCCTATCGGCCGCGGCGATGATCTCGGAGATCGCTGACTCAGCGCCCACGGGCAGCGCCTTGGGTCTATGCGTTGAGAGGATGTTTTCGAGGATCGCGACGGCACGGTCGTACTCGCTCGCGGGCGCGGCCGCCCAGGCTTCGTAGGAGTTTCGTGTAAAGATCGTCGGCGCCCAGTGCTCGCCGGCACGCAACATCTGTGTCGTGACCCTGGCCTTCAGGTAGTGACCGCCGGGTCCGACCTCGTCGATCAGGTCGGTGAGGAAGTGGGCGTCATCGAAGTCGACTCCGCGCATGAGTCGCTGGCACTCGCGCATGACCTCGGCGTCAAGGATGAGCTTGGGCAGATACAGCATCTGTGCCGAGTCGAGCATGCCCATGCCGGTCACCAGGTCCACGCCGCTCAGGTGCGCCAGAGCCGCCATGAGCCCGCCGTCGAGTCCCGACTGCACGCAGAGCTCTTTGGCGTCGGAGGTGAAGCCCGTGGTGAGCACCGGGAAGCCGTAGTGCTTGCCCATCTCCGAGAGACCGAGGTTGATGAGCACCGCCTCGGGGCCCGCCGTCGCATAGGTGGCGGACCGCATGTCCATGATCGCCGAATCGCCGACGTAGATCAGCGGGCAGCCGGGTTCGACGAGCTGAAGCAGCACGAACGCGCTCAGCACATCGCAGTTCGTCTGCACGATAGTGCCGGCCACCGTGACAGGAGCGGTGGCGCCGGCAAGAGCGAGGCTGAACACCGTGATCGGCACCCGCTCCTTTGCCAGCAGCATCGCCGCCTCGAGGCTGTCTCGCTCATGCTGGAGCGGCGCGACCGGGCAGTAGACGATAGAGAAGGTCGGTCGTTCCCTGTCCCAGCGCCCGTCGTCGGAGGCGGCGGCCAGCATCGCCATGACGAACGGCACCTCGTCTGGGTGAAGCACCTCGGCCTGGACGTGCTTGCCGGTGTTGCTCAGCATCGTCTCGACGCCGCGCAGGATCTCGAGCTTGGGCTTCTCGTCCGTCGGGTTGACTATGTACCAGGCGACGCCCACCTCGTCGAGAGCATCGCCGACGCGCACCGCCTGGGCGAGATCGTCGGCTTTCGAGAGGCGGCGCTCGCCCGTCGTGTAGTCGAGGGTATAGGCGCCGATGCCGTCGAGGGTCGCGTGAGTCCGCGTGTGGTCGAGCAGCACATCGCGGCCAGGATCCCGGCCGGCCAGCAGCATGGTCTTGGGGGCCGAGGCTATGGCCTCTTCGACCAGTCGCCGCGGGATGCGGGCGATCTGCGTGTCGTCATCTACCTGGCAGCCGGCGTCGCGTAGCACGGCCAGCGCCTTGGGGCTCGCAAAACGCACGCCCGTGCGTTCCATCACTTGCAGACTGCGCTCATGAATGCCCTGCTTGCCGGCATCGTCGAGCAGACTTACTCGAGGAAACATGCTACTCCTTCACGTCTCTCGACTCGGCTTGACCAGAGCCCTGCTTGCTGCGCGAACTGGGTCACGCAGTTGATGGGCACGTCGAGCACCTCGGCGATGTGGAACTTGGCGGCCATGCCGCCGGCCTCCTCGGGGAACGTGGTGTCCTGATCGTCGAATCTGCCTAGGCCCAGCTCGGCGCGCACCCCCCACATCACCATGGGGTCTGCGAGGTCCTGCTCGCTCACGCCCAACTTGCCTGCGACGTGCTTCTTGGCTTCGCTCAGGCGCATTCCTCGAGCCATCTGCATGCGGGCCACCAGATCTCCAGCAGTCCGCATTCCGCCCATGCCCGAGGCGAGCGCGTGTGAGCAACCCATGCCGAGCGGGTCGCCCACGCCTACCTACAACCCGTCGAGGCGCAACAGATCGACGAGCGCCCGCGACGCCCTGCATACCGCATCGATAGGTGGACGCAAGGTCATCGGCACGCCGCACACCCCCATCCCGACGTTAGCGTGCACGGCGATCTCGGCCGTCTCGCACGCCGGACGCAGCAGCGTCACGGTACGCGCCGTATTCCAGGCACATGACTTGCCGGTGTTGATATTGACCGCCGGACCCCATACGTGGGCCCCCGCCTTCGTGGCCACCTTGACCTGCTCGTGCGGCCACATCCCGGCCAGACGGGCGCCGTCGTAGGTGAGCTGACCGTGCATCCCCAACGTGCACTCGCTTGCCATACCTATCTCGATGCCCAGATCGGGGAACTCGGCCCGCAGGATCTCGGCCGCCCGCAAGGCCGCCAGGAGGTCGGCGTCGCCGGCGGCCCCCGAGGTGTCGAAGTCGAAGCCATCGGCGCCGGCCGCGGCCATGCCCTCGCACACCAGCACGATATCGCGCACGAGGTGCTCCACCGCTTCTTCCTGGGCGGCGCGCGCCTCCTCGATGCGACCCAGCGGCATGAGCTCTGACCAGTTGGCGCAAGGCCCGTCGGGCTGCGTGTAGCGCCCCAGGTCGGGCATGGCACCATACTGCACGGGCGCCGTGAGCACCGCCTGCGCCGCCCTCATGGTGCCCTGCTCATGCGACAGGACGGTACGGGCGGCCTTGTAGCAGTAGTCCATGTTCCAGAGCTCGACTATGTCGGCGCCGATCATCTGCTCGTACGACTGTAGGTCGTTTACGCGAGTTCCGATGCACTGGCTGCCACAACCGTCATAGGAGAGCACGACCTCGCTGCCGACGTCGACGCCGGTGAAACGCGCCTGCGAGGCGTAAATGTCGGTGAGATGCTCGAGCGCGGCGTCGTCGAGCGGCGGCACTTTGGCGCGTTTTGCCGCCGCCTCGCTGCCCGCCTCGACATCGGCTCGGATCTCGCCGCGAGTCATCTCGACGGGCGACCCGTCCCCCATTCGTGTCAGAACCTTCTGCTGCACTTCCCCTCCATTGCATCTGGGCGACCGCACAACATCCCGTGAATGCGGAAATTACTCATCTAATCAACATAACCACGGTAGGGTAACCGCCCGTGTGGCGGCAAGTCAACGACCCCGTGGTCACAGTTACACACGAGCAGTTTGCAGTAGAGCCGTCGACGCGATACGTTCTGCGTTAATCATTCAAACAACTGAACTAGCCCGTGTCCATCATGGAGGTCGCCCATGAAGCGCAACGCACACGCCGGTCGACTGAGCAGCGTAGGACTGTCCCTTAACGTCTTCACCGACGACGAGCTCAACGACATCCATCTCGCCACCCTGGAGGTGCTCGAGCACACCGGAGTCTTTGTAGAAGACGACGAGGCGCTAGACATCTTCGCCGACGGTGGCTGCCGCGTCGATCGCGAGACGAAGACCGTCAGGATCCCGCCCCATGTGGTCGAGAGCGCGATCGCCTCGGCGCCACCTGAAATCGTGCTCGCCGGCCGTGATCCACGTCATGACATCGTTTTGAGCCCAGGGCGCGTGGGCTTCTGCAACTTCGGTGAGGGAACGTCGGTTATCGATCCCTTCACCGGCAAGCAGCGGCCATCGACGAAGAAGGACATCGGGGACGCCGCCCTGCTGGCCGACGCGCTGGAGGCAGTGGACGTGTTCGAGATGGCCGTCGGCGCCGGCGACTGCCCGCCCGCGACGGCCACTATTCACAACTACGAAGCCGCCTTGCTCAACTGCACCAAGCCGATCTCGACCGGGCCCCAGGACGGTGCGGCCGTGAGAGCCACGGTGGCCATGGCCGCCGAGGTTGTAGGCGGAGAAGACGCCTTGCGCGACCGGCCGATCCTGCTCTTCGGCACGTGCCCGGTGAGCCCCCTCAAGCTCGTCAAGGACTTCTGCGAGATCGTCATCGCCGCGGCCCGCGCGGGCCTTCCGAACACCGTCCTGAGCATGGCCATGGCGGGCGGTTCCTCGCCAGTGACCCTGGCGGGGACGCTCGTCACACACAACGCCGAAGTGCTGGCGGGCATCACGCTGGCGCAGCTCACCGAGCGCGGCGCGCCCTGCCTCTACGGCAGCTCGACGACAGCCATGGACCTTCGTCTCGCGACGGCCAGCGTGGGATCGCCGGAGCTGGCGCTGATCAGTGCCGGCGTAGCCCAGATCGCCCGTCAGTACCGGCTCCCCAGCTACATCGCCGGTGCGTAGGCAGACAGCAAGCTGAGTGACGCGCAAGTCGGTCACGAGAAGACCCTCACAGGCCTTATGGCAGCGTTGGCAGGGACCAACCTGATCTATGGCCTGGGAATGACCGAATCGGGCGTCACCTTCGACTTTGGCCAGCTCGTCATGGATAACGAGCTCGCCCTCATGATCAAGCACGTCGTGGGCGGGATCCCCGTGACGGACGAGACGCTGGCGGTGGAGGACATCGCCAAGGTCGGTGCCTTCGGCGACTTCCTCAGCCTCGACAGCACCATGAAGTTCATGCGCATGCAGTCGCAGCCCACCCTCATCGACCGCCGCGTGCGCGAGGACTGGGAGGCACGAGGGAGCACCGATCTGTACCAGCGCTCCCTGGCACGTGCGCGAGAGATTTTGAAGACGCATCAGCCCCAGGCGCTGCCGGACGAGACGGTGGCTGCGGTCCGCAAGATCGTGGCCGACGCCGATCGGGCCGCGGGCGTGACGGTCTAAAGGAGAGTAGTCACATGAAGGACCAGCTCAAGCAAACCATCATCGATGGCGACGCCGACACGGCCAAGGCTCTTGTCGGGGCACTCCTCGCCACCGGGGCTTCGGCCCGCGAGATCTTGGACGAAGCCCTGCTGCCCGGCATGGATGTCGTCGGAGAACGCATGCGCTCGGGAGAGTGCTTCATCCCCGAGGTGCTTCTCTCGGCGAGGGTCATGCAGGGCGCCCTCGAGCTGCTGGGACCCCACATGGCTGCCGGCGACAGCGCCGGCATGGGCACCGTGGTCATCGGCACCGTGGAAGGCGACCTGCACGATATCGGCAAGAACCTCGTGGCGATGCTTCTGCAGGGCGCCGGCTTCACCGTGATCAACCTCGGCACCGGAGTGACGAGCGCGCAGTTCGTGGCGGCGGTTCGCGAGCACTCACCTGTAGTCCTGGGCATGAGCGCTCTCCTCACCACCACCCTGCCGCACATGGCGGAGACGCTCGCCGAGCTCTCGGCGGTCGGGCTGCGCGAGGGCGTCAGGGTGATGGTGGGAGGAGCGCCGGTCACGGCCGCCTACGCTGCCGAGCTCGGCGCCGACGGATACGGCGCCAACGCCGGCATGGCGGTTGAGCAAGCCAAGGAACTGGCGGCGGCCGCAACTCGGGTCAGGGGGTAGACGATGGCGGCGCAGGCCACGAACCGATCGGCAGAGCCGCAGTCGGCGCATGCCATGGCCGACGAGCGCGCCAAGCTGAAGAAGGTGCTCAGGAGATTCGATCTCGTCTGCTTCACGATCGCCGCCTTCATCAGCATCGACACGATCGCCGCCACGGCGGCCTACGGCGGCGGCGAGACACTCTTCTGGATCCTGGCGGTAATCGTCCTGTACATGATCCCCAGCGGACTGATCGCGGCGGAACTCGGCTCGGCCTTCCCCGTGGAGGGCGGTCCCTACGCCTGGACGCGCATGGCGTTCGGGCGCCTCCCCGGCTCACTCACCGCCACGTTCTACTGGATGTCGAACCCCACCTGGATCGGCGGCACACTCGCCGCCACGACGGTGGCCACCTTGTCGAGCGGCCTGATGCTCAACAGGACCTCGGGCTTCAGCAC
Source organism: uncultured Thermoleophilia bacterium (assembly GCA_964519555.1). Classification (GTDB taxonomy): domain Bacteria; phylum Actinomycetota; class Thermoleophilia; order UBA2241; family UBA2241; genus Bog-752. The sequence goes on along the minus strand of CAZFJE010000083.1, from coordinate 4,577 downwards.
CTTCTGGTCGATCGTGATCGGCGTCGTCGTCGTGTGGGCGATCGTGGGGCTGTCGATGATCGAGGTCAAATGGGGCCGCTGGACGGGCATCATCGGCACGGTCGTGAGGGTGTCGTTGCTCGCCGTGTTCCTGGCGCTCGTGGTGTGGTTCCTCATCGCCCACGGCAAACCGACCGGCACCATCACCTGGAGCGACCTCAAGCCGAGCCTCACCGGCTTTCTCGCCGTAGTCGGCCTGCTGCAGTTCCTGTTCGTCGGCTTCGAGCTGTCGAACAGCGCGAGTGAGGAGATGACCAACGCCAGGCACGACATCCCAGCGATGATCGTGCGCTCAGGTCTCTCCATCGCCCTGATCGTCATCGCGATGATCTTCGGCATCCTGCTCGTCGTGCCGTCCAGCGGCCTGTCGAACGTCACCGGCTTCATCGACGCCTACAACTCGGTGAAGACCGTGCTGGGCAGCGCGGGAGGGCCCGTCGGCTGGCTCGTCGGTGTGCTCATGATCCTCACGATCATCAGCTGTGGCGGCGTGTGGCTGCAGGGTTCGGCGCGCACCCAAGCCGTGGCAGGTCTCGACGGAGCCGCTCCGCTGTTTCTCGGCAAGTTCTCCAAGTCGGGCACACCCCTGGCCATGAACATCTCGTCGGGGATCATCGGCTCGGCGTTCGTGGTCCTGGTGTTCACGATGACCAGCGGCAGCCTCTCCAGCTTCTTCGGTGTGATGCTGTCGATCATCATCTCGCTGACCGCCATGCAGTACTTCTTCATCATGGCGTCGGTGCTCACCCTGCGAAAGAAGTATCCCAACCACCCGCGCCCGTACCGTATTCCCGGAGGGACACTGGGCGTGTGGCTGGCAGTGCTGGCCGCCGAGTTCGTCATCGTCCTGACTACCATCTCGCTGGTCTGGCCGGGTCTGCTCGACAATCTGTTCGGCAGAAGCTACAGCATTCAGGACAACTGGGGGACGTCGCGCGTCTTCTTCGAAAGCGTCACGCTGGGTACGCTCGGCGTGATCGTCCTGATGGCGGTCCTCTTCTGGCTGATCGGCAAGCACAACCTCGCCACCGGCGTCGTCGTCGACAACGACCTGCTGACGCTCGAAGCGGCGCGGGGCGCCGCTCCGAGCGGCGTCACCGCACCCGGCGTCGCCTCCGCTGTCGCGGAGGATGTGTAAGCCCCACTCTCGTGGCAGAGGTGACCATCCCCTGAAGGGGATGGTCACCTCGCAGGGCGTTCTCGCGGCACGATCAGTCGGCATCGCAGCATATATACTCTGCGAGCACCCCAAAAGACCGGAGGACGCCTTCTGGATCTTCCCTACAGCTACCCCGGCAGCAACCCACTGACTGAGCTCAGCCCCACCGCTCAGCGCATACTGCAGGGCGCCAAGCGCATCTTGGCTCGTGAGGGGTTCCAGGGTCTCACCTTCGAGGCCCTCGCGGCCGAGTCCGGCGAGAACAAGGCGCTCATCGGCTATCACTTCGGCAACAAAGCGGGGCTGCTGGTCGTGCTCGTCGACTCGGTGGTACACGACGCCAACGCGACGCTCGTCAACGAGATCAAACGCCTTCCCGGAGGCACCAAACGTACGCACCTGCTGATCAACTCACACCGCGTGATCTCCGGCAACGATCAGGCTTACCAGCTCTTCTTCGAGCTCCTGCCGTACATCGTCCGTGATCCGCAGCTCACGCCGCGCCTCGCGGTCCTCTATCGCTGGTACCGGGACCTCGACGCGTGGGCGCTACTGCCCAAGCCGGAGGCTCAGCACAATGCCGACCTGCGTGCCCTGAGCGCCCTCACCGTAGCGGTCACCGACGGCCTGGCCCTTCAGCACACGTCCGACCCCGACTTCGACATCCGGGCGCCTTACGACCTGTGGGAACGCCTCATCAAACAGCTCATCGAGGCCAACCCGGCCTTCGCTGGCGAGGCCCTCGACGAGGAGACGGCTGAGACCGAGTGAGGCCCCCTCGCCCGGCCGCGGGCTGCCGCCAGGTGCGTCCGCGCACAAGCCCATCGGGAAAGTCCTTCAGGTGCCGCGAGTGGTTATTGACACCCATTACTTTATGGTAGAGACTATCAATCGTTAGTTGATACTTAAGGGAGGTGTCACCCATGAAGACCGTAGGCGTGCGCCGTTGGTGGGCCTTGGCGGCGATCACGCTGGCGGTACTCGCCGTCGGCATGGATGTGACCATCCTGAGCATCGCGCTGCCTACCCTGGCCGGCGCCCTGAAGGCTTCGGAGTCCGATCTGCAGTGGTTCTCTTCAGGCTATGCGCTGGTGCTTGCGGCCGGCATGCTGCCGGCCGGTCTGCTCGGCGATCGCTACGGGCGCAAGAAAGTCCTACTGAGCTCCCTCGGCTTGTTTGCCGTCGGCTCGCTGGCGTGCGCCTTGTCGAAGACGCCTGATCAGTTTCTTGCCAGCCGGGTGCTCCTCGGCCTGGCGGGCGCGGGGATCATCGTCATGGCGATCTCGGCGCTGACCGTGCTGTTCTCCGAGGCGGAGCGTCCCCGTGCCGTTGGCATCTGGGCGGCGGCCAACTTCGTCGCCTTTCCCGTAGGGCCCATCTTCGGCGGCTGGCTGCTCACCCACTTCTGGTGGGGCTGGGTCTTTCTGCTCAACGTGCCGGTGGCGGCGATCGGCTTTGTGGCAGTTGTGGCGCTGGTGCCCGAGTCGCGCGCCCCAGTGCGTCCGGGGCTCGACTGGCTGGGCGTGCTTGCCTCAAGCGGCGGCCTTGCCGTGGTCACCTACGGCCTGATCGACGCCGGCCAGCACGGCTGGAGCAGCCCGGGCGCCGTGCTTGCCATCGCCTGCGGCGTTGCGCTCCTCGGGGCTTTCTTCGACTGGGAGCGCCGACTCTCTCGCAGGCCGAACGGGCAGCCGCTCGTCGACCTGGCCTTGTTTCGCTCGGCCTCCTTTACCTGGGGAGTCCTGCTGATGACTATCATGACGCTGGCGGTGATCGGCATCATGTTCACCATGCCGCAGTACTTCCAGGCGGTGCTCGGGACGAGCGCCCAGGGCTCCGGCCTGCGCCTGCTCACGTTGGTCGGCGGGCTCCTGATCGGCGCCCTGCCGGCCGACCGCCTGGCGCGCCGACTGGGTGCCAAGATCACCGTTGTCGTCGGCTTTCTCCTGCTGGCGGTGGGACTGGGGCTCGGCGCCCAGACCAGCTTGGCTTCACAGGGGAGCTTCGTCGCCGCCTGGATGGCGATCGCCGGCGTGGGTGTGGGCATCACCATGGCCACCACCGCCTCGGCCGCCCTTTCGGAGCTTTCGGCAGACAAGGCCGGAGTGGGCTCGGGGGTGCTGCAGGCGCTCAAGAACGTGGGAGCGCCCTTCGGCGCGGCCGTCCTGGGCAGCGTCCTTGCCTCGGCCTACCGCAGCCACCTGCCGTTGCCCGGCCTGGAAGGCCCAGTCGCCAGCGTTGTTCGCAGCAGCGTCTTCGCCGGTGTTGAGGTGGCTGGCAAGCTCGGCTCACCCGCTCTTGCTGTATCTGTGCGCAGTGCGTTTGTCAGCGGCATGGATGCGGCCTTGCTAGTATCGGTAGGATTCGCTTTGGCGGGCGCCGTCTTGGCATTGGCCTTTTTGCCGGCACGAAGCGCAGCGCGCGATACGGACATCGTCGAAGGAGCACGCGAAGACCATGAGCTCATCGCCTCGGAGTAAACCGCCCGAGCTCAGCTTGCGCGAGCGCAAGAAGCTCAAGACCCACCTCGCCATCCAGCGCGAGGCTCTGCGGCTCTTCAAGGAACAGGGCTACGAGGCGACCAGGGTCGAGCAGATCGCCGAGGCGGCCGAGGTCTCGCAGACAACCTTCTTTCGCTACTTCGGCAGCAAGCAGGACGTCGTGCTCCACGACGCCCTCGACCCATTGGCGATGGCTGCCCTGGAGTCGCAACCAGCCGAGCTGTCACCGATTGAAGCTCTGCGCCACGCGGTGCGCGAGGTATACGCCGGCCTCAGTGCCGAGGAGCTCGCCGCCGAGGGCGAACGGCAGGCGCTGATACGGGCGACTCCCGAACTGTGGACTGGCATGCTCAACGACGTCACCGGAGCGCTTGGCATGTTCTGCAGTGCGATCGCGCGCCGCACCGGGCGCGCGGCCGACGACATCGCCGTGCTCACCCTGGCCGGAGCCGTCTTCGGGGCAGGTATCGCCGTGTGGCTCAACCGCCCCGCAGAGGCGATGGGTGGCTACATGGATCTCTTTGACGCTGCCTTAGCCCAGCTCGAGGCCGGCCTGAAGCTGTAGCGGGTCGACCGGTATCCAGGCCCGGCGAATGCTGATGGCGCCAACGCCGCCCCCTGAGGAGCCGCGGCCGCGCCCACCCTCAAGGCGCGGCCGCGGCTCTTACGCGGATCAGGCCGCCGGCATCGTGTTGTCTGTGCAGCTGCCGTCCAGCGACCACATGCTGCGACCCGCGGGACAGCTGCCGGAGATCGTGGTCGTTGAGAGATCGTTGTTCGAGCAGTTCGACCAGTAGCCCGCGTTCCAGGCGCTGCCCAAGATGAACTTGCAGTTCGCAAAGACGGCGCCGTTGACGTCCTGCAGCTCGGTCAAGCGA
>CAZFJE010000082.1:0-12968 GCA_964519555.1 uncultured Thermoleophilia bacterium | reverse complement strand
CGATGCGCCGACGCGAAGCCGACGAGGCCAAAGCGCCCACCTCGCCCCGAAACCTGCTAGACAATCACTCCAAGCCCCTCCGCCTCATGCCAGTCCCATGCGTCGGAGCTGCTCTTCCGTGTAGCCGAAGTAGTGAGCTGTTTCGTGCAGCACCGTTATGCGGGTGTGCTCGGCTAATGCGGCGCGAGTCGCGCAGACACGCTCCAGGTTGGCGTGAAAAAGGTGAATCGTGTCGGCAAATCGTGTCGGCGAAGGGCGCACCGAAGCTGATCGAGCGCCTGGTCATCGGCACGCCGTGGTAGAGACCGAGGATGCGGGGGTCAATGCCGTCGGCCACCATCTCCGCCGAGGGACGATCGGCCACCAGGACAGACACCCTGCGCAGCTGGTCAAGCAGCTCCTGGGGGAGTTCGGCCAGAGCCGCTTCAGCGACCGACTCGAACTCATCCTCAGCCATGAGCGGCTGCGGCGGTGCGGCGGCGGCGTCCAGACCCAAGACCAAGCCCCACTCGTGGGTCATGCCGACGCGATCGCCGCAGACGTCTGAGGCGCGACCCAACAAGTAGCGCACGTCCGCCTCACGGCCGGGCGGCAGGACGCCCGGGTGGCGATGGCGCGCAGACGCTGGGCCGCGGCGGGCGCCTCACCGGCGGCAAGCAGCCGCCCGGCCGCCCGCAGCTCGCTCTCGGCTCGACGCCGGTCTGCGGCTCCGCCACTTGCGCTCGATCCCGCGCACTTCTGAGCTCTCCGGGACATGCCCCCATCATAGACTGGACTACACGCACCTAGCCGCCGTCGCGCGCAGTGGCGAGTGAGAAGCCAGGCCCCCGTTGAAAGAACCCTCAGGCGCAGCCGGGAGCACGCAGGATCGGCCCTCTCCGTGAGCCTCATGGAATCCGTCCGGTCACATGAGTATGGTAGACATCATGCGATCCCGGCCGGCTGAGGCAGGAGTGGGCGGCTGCCGCTGGTTCGCGGAACTTCGGTAGCACCGCTTTGAACGTGCTGCCAGGCAACATCTGGGAGGGGCAGTGAGCCGAGACTTCGCCGAGTTCTTCCGCCGTGCCACCGGTAGCGATCCCTTCCCCTACCAGGTGCGGCTCGCCACCGCGGAGGACCTGCCCGCCTTGCTCGCAGCGCCCACGGGTGCGGGCAAGACGGCGGCCGTCGTGCTCGCCTGGCTGTGGCGGCGCCGTTACGCAGAGCCCAGCATCCGTACAGCGACACCCCGGCGGCTCGTCTACTGTCTGCCGATGCGCGTGCTGGTCGAGCAGACGCGGGACAACGTGCAGCAGTGGCTTCAGGCTGCGGACTGCGACCTCATTGACTGGCAGACTCCAGCGTCTACCGTTCCAGAGGAGGCGATCGGTCTGGCCATCGCCATGGGCGGTGAGGAGCAAGCCGACTGGGACCTCTACCCCGATCACGACTGCATCATCGTCGGCACGCAGGACATGCTGCTGTCGCGCGCCCTCAATCGGGGCTATGGCATGAGCCGCTACCGCTGGCCGCTCCAGTTCGGCCTTTTGAACAACGACTGCCTGTGGGTACACGACGAGGTCCAGCTCATGGGCGACGGCCTTGCCACCTCGACGCAGCTCGCCGGGCTGCGACGCAAGCTCATGACCTTCGGGCCTCTGCAGGAGCTGTGGATGTCGGCCACCATGCGCCGTGACTGGCTTGCAAGCTACGACTTCGAACCGACCCTGCCGCAGCTCGACGAGTGTGCCCTAGGCAGCGACGACCTCACCACCACGACGCTCTCCCTGCGACTCACCGCGACCAAGACGCTGCAGCTCGTCGACGCCCAGACGGGTTCCGACCTCGGACTGCTTTCCGGCCTGCTGCTCGACCATCATCGCCAGGGCACGGTGACACTGGCCGTGGTCAACACCGTCGAGCGCGCCACGGGGCTCTATCAGGCCGTCAAGAAGCTGGCAGGCCAGCGCGCCCGTGCTGGAGGCGGTCCGGGCTCCGACGACCCGCAACTGCTGCTCCTGCACTCGCGCTTCCGGCCGGCGGAACGCAAGCACCTCATGGAGACCCTGAGCTCCGCGCCGCCAGCCGCTGGGCGCATCATCGTCTCAACGCAGGTGATCGAAGCGGGCGTCGACCTTTCGGCTGCCACGCTTGCCACTGACCTCGCGCCCTGGCCGTCGCTTGTGCAGCGGTTCGGCCGCTGCAATCGCTTCGGCGAGCATGAGAACGCGCCCGTGCTGGTGTTCGACCGCGACCCGGAAAGCAAGTCGACAGCTCAGGCGGCGCCCTATGAGGCGGCCGACCTCGACCACGCGCGAACCATGCTGCGGCACTTGGGCGACGGCGCCGACCTGAGCCCAAGCGCCCTGCGGGCGGCGCTCGCCGCGGAGCCGGGACTCGCCGCCGAGTTGCTTGCCTTCGAGCCCGTGTACGTCCTGCGGCGGCGCGACCTGCTGGATCTGTTTGACTCCACGACCGACCTCGCCGGCAACGACGTCGACGTCTCGCGCTTCGTGCGCGATCTCGACCAGACCGACGTTTCGGTGTTCTGGCGCGACCTACAGGCGCGACCCGACGAGTCAGAAGACTCCAAAGCACCAGCAAGCGACGACGGCCAGTGGTCCGCGCCTGCGCGCCAGGAACTCTGCCAGGTCCCGGTCTCTCAGCTTCGCGAGTTCATCAAGGTCGCCAGAGAGCGCAAGAGCAGAGTGTACCTCTCGGACCACCTCGCTTCGGCGCAGGCCGGTCGCCAGGGACGCTGGGTGACGGTGGGACCGCGCCAGGTCATCCCGGGGCGAACGTATCTGGTGGCTAGCTCCGCCGGCGGCTACGACTCGCAGCTGGGGTGGTCACCCAAGAGCGCAGCTGCGGTGCCACCGGTCGTTCTGGCCGAAGCTGAGCGGCGCCGGCCGGATGCTGACGGCGACGATGTCCAGGTGGTGTCGAGCTGGCAGACCATCGCCCAGCACAGCGACGCGGTCGTCGCCGAGCTTGCCCGTCTTGTTGGGCTGTTGGCAAACTTGGAGATTGACGAGGCGCTGCTGCAGGACGATCTGCTCACCGCGGCCCGCTGGCATGACCGGGGCAAGGCACACCAAGTCTTCCAGGGCGCGCTGGCGGATCCGCCAGGGCCAAAAGCGACTTGGGCAAAGGCGCCCCGAGGAGCGTTCGGCACCTATACGCGCCGCGGCTTTCGCCATGAGCTCGCCGGCGCCCTGGCGGTGCGTCAGCAGGGCCTCTCCGATCTTGCCTGCTATCTGACGGCCGCCCACCACGGCAAGGTCCGCCTGGGCCTGCGACCCATGCCAGACGAGGCGCCACCCCCAGCCGACCACACCCAACGGTTCGCGCGTGGCATCTGGGAAGGCGACGTCCTGCCGGCCGCCGACCTCGGCGGCGGCGTCAGTGCCCCCGAAGTGACACTCTCCCTTGAACCGCTGGAGATGGGTCTGGGCCCAGACGGACGCCCCAGCTGGAGCGAGCTTGCGCTACGACTGCGTGATGAAGGGCCCGGACCGTTTCGCCTCGCCTTCCTTGAAGCTCTGCTGCGCGTCGCGGACATGCGGGCCAGCGCCGCCAACGGCCCGCCAGATGATGGTCCGACGGCCACAGAGAAAGAGCCCGTCGCCCAGACGCAGGGAAAGGAGTAGCTCATGCCAGACGTGTTGCTAGGCGGCTGCGCCTCCGAGCCCCTGCTGAACTACCTAAAGGCCCTGGGCGTCCTGCGGCTGGTCGCAGAACAGGCCGATGCTGAAGCCCGGGCGAGCTGGCACAAGGACCGTCTCGTGCTGCGCTCACGGCTGGATGGCGATGCCCTGCTGGAGTTCTTCCTGGCAGACTACCGACCGACGCCGATCGTGGGGCCGTGGGCCGGCGGCAGCGGATTCTTCGACAAGGACAGAAAGACAGCGGTGCTGGCGATCTCGGCAAGCACCAACCAGCGCCTTGAGCCCTACCGCGAGGTCATCGGTCGCGTACAGGCGGTCCTTGCGTCACGCGGCATTACCGAGAAGCCTCGCGACGACGTGAAACGTGACTTGCTGCGTTGTTATCGGGCAGTCCTGCCCGACGAGGCCATCCTCTGGCTGGACGCAGCGATCGTCCTGGGAGAGGCGAGAGACGCCTCGGCTCCGATCCTCGGCTCGGGCGGCAACGACGGACGGCTCGATTTCGGTCGCAACTTCATGGAGCGGCTCGTCGACTTAGGCTTTGACGATGACTCAACCGCATCGTCTGGCGGTCTACTGCAGGCCGCCCTCTTTGGCGAAGTCGTCTCGGGATTGGGCAGCGACGCTGTGGGACAGTTCCACCCCGGCGGCTCGGGCGGACCCAACGCCACGATCGGCATGGAGGCCGACTCCCAGGTAAACGGCTGGGACTGGGTGCTTGCCCTGGAGGGTGCTCTGCTGCTTGGCGGAGCGGCGAGTCGTCGCTACGGCACGTCAGGACAGCGGCGGGCGGCCTTTCCGTTTACCGTGGAGAGCGTCGCCGTTGGCGACAACGCCCCCAGCGAGAGCGAGACCGCATCAAGCCGTCGCGGCGAACTCTGGCTACCCCTCTGGGATCGCTGGACCGCCCTGCCAGAGCTGCGCGCCCTCTTTGCGGAAGGTCGGCTCACGCTCGGGCGCGAGCAGGCACGTGATGGCGTGGAGTCTGCCCGTGCGGTTACCACGCTCGGCGTGCAACGCGGGCTTTCGCAGTTCGTGCGCTACGGCTTTTTGGAGCGCAACGGGCGCAGCTACCTGGCCACGCCGATGGGCCGGTTTGCGGTGCGTCGCGAGCAGAGCATGGAGCTGCTCGACTGGGGCGATGCCGGTCAGTGGCTCCACCGGTTCCGCGATGCCGCGAAGTCTTCCACCGCACCACCGCGTTTCAGCGTCGCCTTGCGTCGCCTCGACGAAGCGGTGCTTGCTGCCGCGCGCTTCGGTGGTCCGCAGCGAGTCGCAGGTGTCCTTGCGTCCCTGGGCGCCATCGAGCGAGAGCTGTCGATCACTGGTCGCCCCGGTCACGTCGGTACGCTCGACCTGGCGCCGTTGCCGCTGCTTCACCGGGACTGGTGGCGCCTCGCTGACGACGGAAGTTGCGAGTTTCGCCTGGCGCGTGCCCTGGTCTCGCTCGGGCAGATAGACGGCGGCGAGCCGCTACGGGCCAACCTGGAGCCGGTGAGCGGCGACGCCAGCCGGGTGTGGTGGGACACACAAGAGGCGCGCTGCGTGGTGCGCGCCCCCGGTGTCGTGCGTCTGCTTGCCGGTGTTCTGGAGCGCCGCCTGCTCGACTTGGGCATCGACGGCCTGCGGGCGGCTAGCAGCGTGTCACTCGGCGACGCCGCCCACTTCATTGCCGGAGCACTGGACGAGCGCCGCCTGCTCGATCTCATCTGGGGCCTGGCGCTGGTTGCCCGGCCGTCAGGCGGCCGGGCCCCGGGGCCCGGTCCTGTGCCAAGAGCAGACGCGTCGCTCCAGGACGACGTCATCGTGCCGCGAGCCTGGGCGCTTGCGAAGCTGGTCTTCATCGCGCCACGCCAGCACACAGACGGCGAGCCTGCACCGGCTGACACTCAAGCTGCACCGCGTCGCCTCATCCTGGGCCGTCTGCGGGCCGGCGATCTCGACGGTGCGGCCCGTGAAGCCTCGCGGCGGCTGCGCGTTGCCGGGCTCGTGCCGCTGCCCGGCCCACGCTCCGGAGGAGGCGAGCGCCCCACGCACTTCTTGCCAGGCGCCGATCCGGGGCACCTCCAAGCCGCGCTTCTGCTGCCCATCTCGCGCAGGGCCGAGGCGCAGCTTCTGCGCCTCGTGGTGCGTGAGAGCTCCTCTGCACTCAGCGCCGCTGGCGCCCATGATGAACCGAAGGATCACCCCAAAGGAGGGGCCCGATGACAACGACGACGCTTCTCACCGACCTGGCCGAAGAGCCCAGACTGACAGTCGAAGCCGAACTGCAGCCCGTGCAAGGCAGCCGCTTTCAGGCAACCGGATTCCCCGATCTCGGCCCGGCGCGCTACCAGCGCCCGGATGGCACCGAGATGTTGCTCGTGGAGTCCGCGCAGTCGATGGCCAACCGCCTTGAGGCGGTCTGCTGGGACGAGGCCCGGGGCGAACTTGTCGAGGCACTTGAGGGGATGCCCTACGTGCGTGTCGAGACCGCTGATGGGGCGGCGGTCACCAACAGCATTCTGGAGGCGCATCGCGTCAACTCGCCGTACATCCTCGAAGGCCAGGATCGTTCGTTTGTCGATCTTCTCAAAGAGAAGGCAGGAGGACTCGACTGGGGTCCGATCGACTGGACTCGCCTGGCCGCCATGGTGTTCAGCTACGACCCCAACTCGGTCATGCATGGTGTCTTTCTGGCCAAAAAAGAGCTCGCCCGCGGACGCCTGCGCCTCACCCGGGCGTTGAGCTCCTTTATTGAGGCAGAAGGCGTCGTCGAGGCAGAGAGCGGCGGGGTCAAAAACGACCGCGTCGATCCCTCGGGCGCCACCAGTGAGGGCTTTGGCAACGTGCCCTTCCACCGCAGCGAGTTCACCGCCAGGCGCATCACCGCCTACTTCAGCCTCGACCTGGCACTGCTGCGAAGCTATCGCCTGCCCGAGCCGGCAACCCAGTTCTTGGCGGCGCTTGCCCTCTGGAAGGTTGAGAAGTTCCTCTCAGGGCCGACCCGTTACCGCACGGCTTGCGACCTCGAACCGGTCGGTGCTGCACTGCTGACCAGGCCGGCCGGTGCGTCGCTTGTTTCCCTTCGTGATCTGGAAGACGAGCTGCGTGCCTCGATCTCGGCCTGCCGCGACCAGGGGCTGTTTGCCGATCCGCCGGTGACCACGGTCGTCTGGCAGGCAAAGAAGAGCTCGTAGGAGGAGGCCGCAATGGCCGTGGCCATCTCGCTGTCGTTTCCCCAGGGGCGCTATCACGCAACGCCCTGGGGCCGGCACGTAAATGAGGGAGTGGCAGAGTGGCCGCCGGCGCCGTGGCGCCTGCTGCGGGCGCTGGTTGCTGTCTGGCGGGGACGCTGTCCCGAGGTCGCCCAGGAAAGCGACGGGCCGTTTGCTCGGGCTCTGGGCAAGCTCGCTGCCACACCGCCGGGCATCTGGCTACCGGCGGCCACCACCGGACACAGCCGCCACTACATGCCCTGGCATAAGCACTGGACCGCGCAGAGTCCCGCTGACTCCACCGTGCTCGTCATTGATGCGTTTGTCGTCATGGCGCCGGGGGCAATCGTGACCTTCACTTGGCCGCAGGCGGAGCTCTCAGACCAAGAGGCACAGGTGCTTGCTGTAGTGACATCGCGGCTCACCTACTTCGGTCGCGCGGAGTCGGCCTGCCTGGCGAGCCTGACTGCCGACCCGCCCGAACCGCAGGAGGGCACGCAGCTCTGCGGCTGGCTCAATCCGCTCAGCGCAGAGGTGGGCGACGATACCATCATTGGAGCCGACCGACGCCCCGTCGAAGTGCTTGTCGCCGATGCGCAGAACAGAGACAGCTCGCTACGCTGGGATGGCTGGGCCTACGGCCAGGGCAAGAAGGTCGCTTTCCCAGAACCCCTCTGGAATCTGCTCGCCGAGACGTCGCTTGCGCGAGAGCAGGGCTGGAGCGCGGTGCCGGGGGCACAAACGGTGCACTACCTTCTGCCAGAAGATACCTTGGCCGCCGTCCCTACGGCGCACACTACGCGGTCCGAGAGACACGACTACCAAGTCGCCAAGTACGCACTCGATGGGGCTGTGCTGCCGCTGCTGACCGACGCCGTTTACGTGGGGGAGATCGCCAGACGCTATCTGCAGGGCATCTTTGGACGGCTCAACGACGGAGCGAGCTCTGCCGTGCTAAGCGGCAAGGATGCGACTGGAAAACCGCTCAGCGACGGTCACCGCCACGCCTTCTACTTGGCCACAGACGAGGACCGCGACGGGCACATCGACCATCTCACCGTGGTCGCGGCAGCCGGTTTTTCCCCTGCCGAAGTGCGGACTCTTGATCGCTTCAGGAAGATGCACGGGCCCAGTGGCTCAGATCTTGGGCTGCTGCTCACCGGGCTCGGCTCATTGGGTGAGCTGGCTGCATACGGGGCCGATGCGGTGGTCGGTCCGTCGCGTCGCTGGCGCTCGGCGACACCGTTCATCCCTACCCGCCACTTCAAGGCACGCGGTAGCCGTCGTGATCACTGCACGCCCGAGGAGTTTCCGGCAGTCGCGCTGGTTGAGGAACTGCGTCGCCGCGGATACCCGGAGCCAGCGAAGGTCACGAGAATGGCACGGGCACCGTTCGGCGCGAGCGCCGAGGGGTCAGCGATCGGCGATCGCGGCCGTTCATGGCTTGAGTTTCGGCGCCAGCGCGTGGGTGAAGTCGGTCGGAGCGGCAGCCATCCCGGGGCCGGCTTTGTGCTGGAGTTCGAGGAGGCGGTCGTCGGCCCACTTGCGCTCGGCTACGCCTGCCATTTCGGCTTAGGCCTGTTCGACTCCGTCGGCCCTGGTGAGTAGCGATGCCGGCCCACGACACGGCGCTTGCTGTTCCCGAGTGTGTGCCCGCTCGCATGGTGAACGAGTTCGTCTACTGTCCACGCCTGGCCTACATCGAGTGGGTGCAGAGCGATTTCGCGCCAAACTTCGAGACCGTCGATGGGCAATACCGTCATCGAGCCGTGGAGGGGGAGAAAGGACGTCTGCCAGAAGAAGCCGAGGAGGGCGAGGTTATTCATGCCCGTTCAGTGTGGCTGTCTGCACCGACCGAGAACCTGACAGCGCGCCTCGATCTTCTTGAGGCGCACGGCAAGTCGGCCACCCCGGTGGACTACAAGCGCGGAACGGCGCCCGAGGTTCCGGGTAGTGTCTGGGAGGCAGACAAGGTCCAACTCTGCGCGCAGGCACTGGTGCTTCGCGCCAATGGCTTTGAGTGCGCAACCGGGGTCATCTACTACTCGGCTTCGCGCACGAGAGTGGAAGTGAGCTTCGATGCAGATCTCGTCTCGCGCACGCGAACCGCGGTGCAAGAGCTGCGACGACTGGCCGAAAGCGGCTCCATACCGGCGCCCTTGAACGATAGCCCCAAATGCCCGCGTTGCTCGCTGGTTGCGATCTGTCTGCCAGACGAAGTCAACCTACTGGCGGGCTCAGGCGAGCGTGACGAGGACGGCGTGCGGCGGCTGCTGCCGGCGCGTGATGACGCGCTGCCACTGTACGTGCAGCAACAGGGCGCACGGGTCACCAAGAGCGGCGAGGTCTTCGAAGTCTGGCAGAAGCGGGAACGCCTCGCTGAGGCACGCATCTTCGAGACTTCCCAGATCTGCCTGTTTGGCAATATACAGCTCACCACGCAGGCGCTGAGCGAGGCTATGGCGCGTGACATCCCGGTTCTGTTCTTCTCTAGTGGAGGCTGGTTTCGCGGCGTCGCCAATGGCTTGAGCAACAAGAATGCCGAGCTGCGTATCGCGCAGTTTGCAACTGCGGCCTCGCAGGCAGGCAGTCTTGCGCTGGCGCAGACATTCGTGCGAACGAAGATCGAGAACTGTCGCACGATGATCAGACGCAACCACCCCGCGGCGCCGAAGGAACTGCTCGCTAAACTCCATCGTCTTGCCGGTCGCGTAAACGCCACTACCTCCGCCGAACAGCTGCTTGGCGTGGAGGGTCTGGCCGGCAAGCTCTACTACCACGCGTTTCCGGGTTTGCTGAAACCGCGTCAAGCAGAGGCGGCCTGGAACTTCAGTTTCGCGGGGCGCAACCGCCGGCCTCCCACCGATCCCGTGAACGCGCTGCTCTCGTATGCCTATTCGCTGCTCGCCAAGGACATCACCGTGACCATCGTCGCGGTGGGGCTTGACCCCTACGTGGGCTTCTACCATCGTCCGCATTACGGTCGACCGGCGCTAGCACTCGACCTCATGGAGGAGTTTCGCCCGATCGTGGCCGACTCAGTGGTTCTCTCGGTCATCAACAACGGCATGCTCACCGCCGCTGACTTTCTGCGTCGCGGGCCAGCTGTCGCGCTCGAGTCTCAGGCGCGCCGCCGCTTCATTGAGGCTTATGAGAAGCGACTCGACACGCTGGTGACCCATCCGCTCTTTGGTTACCGCATTAGCTATCGACGAGTGCTGGAAGTGCAGGCCAGGCTGCTTGCTCGTCACCTGACCAAGGAGCTACCCGCCTACCCGCCCTTCCGCACACGGTGAGCGAGAGGCTGCTCTACATCGTCACTTACGATGTGCGCGACGATCGCCGCTTGCGCCGCGTGTTTCGTCTCATGCGTGGCTATGGCGACCACGTGCAGTACTCGGTATTCCGCTGTGAGCTCTCAGCCAGGGAGCGAGCCGAACTCATGATCAAGCTGGCCGATGTCCTCAAGCCGTCCGAGGATCAAGCGCTCCTGTTTCCTTTGGGGCCGGCCGGTGGGACGCGAGAGCAGGGCATCTACCATGTCGGCCTGCCGTATGAACCGACCGACCATTCGCCGATAATCGTCTAGGACGATCTACTACAGGATGGCGGTCAAGAAGCGAACGCGAGGCTGGTTTGCGAGCGGTGAGGTTCAGCGCTTGCACCTCGTGACCGCTCGCCTGCACCGGCGGCAATTTCGAGCCTGGCTTCAGCCGCCGCCCTTACTTTCATCGGGGTATCCCATTAGCATTGAGCAAGAAAGCTTGGAAATTTGCTGTCTCCACGCCTGGAAAGGCGTGGCCCCATTGAAGCACCTCCTGGTGCGCGACAGCCACCGGCGGGGCAAGGTCTCCACGCCTGGAAAGGCGTGGCCCCATTGAAGCGGAGTCTCCGCTCACCGGCTCGAACCCCAACCCGGCGAGTCTCCACGCCTGGAAAGGCGTGGCCCCATTGAAGCTATCGCCGCCGCCGCCGGCCGGGTCTGGCGTAGGACTGGTCTCCACGCCTGGAAAGGCGTGGCCCCATTGAAGCCAGGGCATCTCGCGGCGCATGCCCTCGACGTCGCCGAGTCTCCACGCCTGGAAAGGCGTGGCCCCATTGAAGCACTTCGTCGACGAGTTCGTAAGCCTCGAGCAGGGCCGTCTCCACGCCTGGAAAGGCGTGGCCCCATTGAAGCGCCTTCATCAACGACACGACCTTCGGCGTCTACGCGTCTCCACGCCTGGAAAGGCGTGGCCCCATTGAAGCATGAGACCAGACCACATGGCAATCAGGCCGCTGGGCACGGTCTCCACGCCTGGAAAGGCGTGGCCCCATTGAAGCCGTCACGCCGATCTTGCCTTCCTCGACGCGTCCGAAGTCTCCACGCCTGGAAAGGCGTGGCCCCATTGAAGCTACGGCTGCTACGCTGACCGGCACTTGGAGCCTCACGTCTCCACGCCTGGAAAGGCGTGGCCCCATTGAAGCGTTTGCTCTGTATCGTAACAATGTCGACCCGCTTAACGGTCTCCACGCCTGGAAAGGCGTGGCCCCATTGAAGCCATCGGGTCTGTGATAAGGCACCATATTCCTGTGGATGTCTCCACGCCTGGAAAGGCGTGGCCCCATTGAAGCTAGTGTGTAGTCTGTAGCGTCCATCTCACTATCCTTGTCTCCACGCCTGGAAAGGCGTGGCCCCATTGAAGCCAGTAGATCTTCGAGCCCGTGACTCCCAGCGTGGCGGTCTCCACGCCTGGAAAGGCGTGGCCCCATTGAAGCCGGCGCTGTGTCACGTTCATCGACGGGTGCGGCGGACAAGTCTCCACGCCTGGAAAGGCGTGGCCCCATTGAAGCCACTTGAGCGATGGCCGCTCGGCGGCCTGCCTTCGCGTCTCCACGCCTGGAAAGGCGTGGCCCCATTGAAGCTACGTGACGGATCGGCGCGACCGGCAGACGATTGCCGGGTCTCCACGCCTGGAAAGGCGTGGCCCCATTGAAGCGTAGGTGCCGATTGCCGCGACGGGGCTCGTTATCTTGGTCTCCACGCCTGGAAAGGCGTGGCCCCATTGAAGCCGCGGCCGTGGCTTTCTGTTGCGCCGTGGTGAGCGCCGTCTCCACGCCTGGAAAGGCGTGGCCCCATTGAAGCTCCATCAGGGCCGGCACGATGCCGGGGCGGCGGAATGGGTCTCCACGCCTGGAAAGGCGTGGCCCCATTGAAGCAAAAGATGCGCCAGGATTCCACACCTTCAGTAGCTCAGTCTCCACGCCTGGAAAGGCGTGGCCCCATTGAAGCGAGGGAGACCGACACACAGAGCATGTCGAGCACCGTAGTCTCCACGCCTGGAAAGGCGTGGCCCCATTGAAGCGGGACGATCCAGCAGGTGATCGGCGACGTCATCACATGTCTCCACGCCTGGAAAGGCGTGGCCCCATTGAAGCGAGCGCGAGTATGTTGCGTGGACGGGCGAGGGCACAGTCTCCACGCCTGGAAAGGCGTGGCCCCATTGAAGCCGCTCGAACGAGGGGTACTACGCCGCCGCCTACGACAGTCTCCACGCCTGGAAAGGCGTGGCCCCATTGAAGCAGCGCGTCCAGGAGGTTGGTTCCGCAGTCCGTGGGGTGTCTCCACGCCTGGAAAGGCGTGGCCCCATTGAAGCGAGGCCGCCAAGGACGCCAAGGGCATGCCGATCGGCGTCTCCACGCCTGGAAAGGCGTGGCCCCATTGAAGCACCGTGCCCAGCATCACCCGCGCGTTGGCCTGCGCGGTCTCCAAGCCTGGAAAGGCGTGGTCCCCACTGAAGCGCGACCTGCTTGTCGACGATGGCAAACGGGTTCTAGGTCTCCACGCTTGGAGAGGCGTGGTTCCTCTGATCACAACAGACCCGACGTTCTCCGCCGTTGGTCGCGTGCCCCTGCCTCACGGCCGGCGCTGCAAAAGGGCGCGCCCTACGGCGGCCTGCGAAATGGAGCGCACCACGCCGTCGTTCACCTGGATGTAGCGGCTGTTCGGCAGCCGGCAGAGCGCGCCGACGGTGCCGTCAGTGCGTTCCACCAGACCGACCAAACGGGCACCCGGCGGCAACGTACCCCCAGCATGGCGCGCTTTGGAAAGGGCGCGCGTGGTGGTCGTGATCAACATCGTCTT
>CAZFJE010000081.1:0-13128 GCA_964519555.1 uncultured Thermoleophilia bacterium | reverse complement strand
CCCCGACGGCGTGCGCCGTCGTACCTCCGGCGACGGGCACGTTGAGCATCATGACCAGGAACGAAAAGGCCGCGCCGAACGCCAGCACCGGGATCATTCGCGGTTGGGAAAGGAGCTGTCTGGTGCGCCGATTGGCGCGGTACCAGACCGGCGCCGTGACCACCCAGCCGGCGGCGATGGTCTCCGGGCCGAGGTAGCCGTCGGGTATATGCATGGTTCTCCCTGTCGCTACCTTGGCGTCAGTCCGACGCCGCTTCGCTCGTGCCCTGGCAGGCACGGCAGCGACCGAACACGGTCATGCGAGCCTCGCGCACGGCAAAGCCGTCGGTGGCGTGCAGCGTGCGCCGCACGGGCTCGAGCAGCTCGTCGTCGAAGTGACCGACCGCGCCGCAGCCCTCGCAGACGAAGTGATGGTGGACCGGAGCGGGAGCGACCTCGTAGAAGATGGCGACGCCGGCGAGCCTCGTTTCCTGCACGAGCTCGAGCTCGACGAGCAGTTCGAGCGTACGATAGACCGTGGAGACATTGACCTCGGGCAGCGTCTTCTGGACCTCGGCGGCGATCTCTTCGGCGGTGCGGTGCTGGCCGCCGCGGCGCACGGTGTCCCAGACCGCCGCGCGTTGCGGGGTCAGGCGATAGCCCGCCTTGCGAATCGTTTCACGACCGTGGTGCATACCGCGACGCTATCGCAGTCGCGACTTACTTGCAAGAGCCACGGCCTCGCCGCGTCACGGTCGCCGGGGTGTCGTACACTGGGCGCCAACGCGTTCCGCACCGACTGCAAACCGACCGACAGGGAGACGAGCGTGACCGCCAGCAAACCTCCGGACCCAGCCGACGGCGCGGCGCAGCCCCCGGTCGGGGCCGTCCCCGCCCCCGAAGCTCCCGCCAGCGAAGGCCTTCCTCTGCCGATGGGCACGACGCCGCGCTTTCAGAAGGCGCTCGACAAGGCGCTGGCCGACTGGGCGGCAGCCGACCCGGCGCGCTGTGCCGGCTTGGCCGGCTGCCAGGCCGTGCCCGGCGGTGTGCTCGTGCCGTTCTTCGGTCAGCCCCATCTGGTCACGCACCCCGAAGGCCGCGTCGTGCCCCTGAGCGACGAGGCCGCCCGCGCCGTCGCGAGCGGCGGCGCGCCCGCGGCGCCGAGCGACACGCCGACCAAACCGGTCCACGTCTCCATCGTCATCTTGCTGCTCCACTACCTGCTGACCGCCGACGCAACGCCCCCCGCCGAGCGCTGGGTGCAGTTTCGCGAGATCCCAGGCGGCATGTTCTACGCGCAGGCCTTCGAGGCCCACACCGGGCCGCCCCTGGGGCGCCTCGTCGCCGACGTCGACCCCGACGCTTTCGCCGCCCATGTGGTCGCCTTTCGCGCCGCCGGCGCGCGCATAACGGGAGTCGACCTCGACCTGGCCGACGCCGCGCTGCGCTTCTGGGCGCTGCCGCGCCTGCCGGTCGCGGCCCTGCTGTGGGCCGGCGACGACGAGTTCCCGGGCCGCGCGGCGATCCTGTTCGACGGGCATGCCCACCACTACCTGCCGGTCGAGGATCTCTCCGGCATGGGGGAGTGGCTCGCCCACCGGCTGGCGCGCGGCTAGAGACGCCGGTCCCGCGGCCGCCGTACGGCCGCCCCGCCACGGCAGGGCGGCCGTACGGCGGCCGCGGGACCGCGGCGGGGCGACCGTACGAGACGAAAAGCGGCACGACGGAGGCACGCGAAAGGGCAGCTGGCGGAGACTAAAGAACGCGCGCGAGGCTTGACATCGGTCCAGCTGTGAATATAATCACAGTACAGGAACCGTGGGAGGATTCTTGAACGACCCCACCGAGAGGACCGCCGAGCCGCAGACGCCGGGCGACCGTGCCGAAAAGCACGTTTCGTCCCAGACCGTCGAGCGCCTGAGCGTGTACCGCCGCATCCTCGAAGAGCTCGATCACGAGGGCGTCGAGTACGTCCATTCCCACCAGCTGGCCGCCCTCGTAAGCGTCACGCCGGCGCAGCTGCGCCGCGACCTCTCCAGCTTCGGCAGCTTCGGCAACATATCGCGCGGTTACAACGTCTACCAGATGGGCCGCACCATCAGCCGCATCATGGGCACCGACACCACGCAGCCGATCGCCCTGGTCGGCGTCGGCGACCTGGGCCGGGCCTTGCTGTCGTACCGCGGTTTCGAGGAGCGCGGCTTTCACATAGCCGCCACCTTCGACGTCGACCACGACAAGGTGGGCCGGGTGTTCGCCGGCCGCCGCTGCTACGGTCTCGACAAGCTCGAGTCGGTCATCGCCGAGCACGACATGCACATGGTCGTCCTGGCCTCGCGGCCCGAGGGGCTGCAGGGGCTCGTCGACCGTATCGCCGAGACAGGCGTACGCGCCTTTCTCAATTTCGTACCGCGGCACGTCACGGCTCCCCCCGACTGCTTCGTCGAGCACATCGACATCTCCGCCAAGCTCGAGAAGCTCTCGTTCCTGGCGCTGGCGGCTGGGGGCAACTGAGTCTATTTTCACGCCCACTGTGAATCGATTCACTGTTACGGCGACAACGACGCAAGGAGGGCCGACACATGGACGCTAAGAGGATCCTCGTCGTTGACGACGATCGCGACCTCGTGGAGACGACCAAGACGTTCCTGGAGTCCCGTGGCTACGCCGTGAGTACGGCGCACAGCGGCCTCGAGGCGCGCGACGAGATCGCCCGGCAGCGCCCCGACCTCGTCGTGCTCGACATCATGATGGACAACGACACCGACGGCTTCAATCTGGCCTTCACCCTGCGCGACGAGCCCGAGGCCGACCGCATCCCGGTGATCATCGTCAGCGGCTTCACCAAGGAGCTCAAGACCAAGACCCACGTGTTCGAGCCGCTCATGTACGAAGACTGGGCCGCCGCCAAGTTCTTCGAAAAGCCGGTCAAGCTCGCCGAGCTGGCCGAGGCGATCGCCGGCCTGCTGCCCGGCGGCGAAGCGCCCGCCGCGGCGCAGCCGTGACCCGACCGACGTGACCGACACCCGACCGACGTGACCCTGACCGCTGCCGACGACATCATCGCCGCCCACGGCGACCTCAGTCACGAGCAGCTTATCCCGCTGCTGCAGGCGATCCAGCACGTCGACGGGTTCATCTCCCAGGCCGCCATGGAGCGGCTGGCCGTCGCGCTCGAGACGCCGGTCAGTCACGTCTACGGTGTCGCCACCTTCTACAACCAGTTCCGTTTCGCGGCGCTCGGTGAACACGTCATCGAAGTCTGCCGCGGCACCGCCTGTCACCTCGAAGAGAGCCGCGCGCTCGTGCGTCACCTCGAGCGGCGGCTCAAGCTGCGCGACGGCGCCTCGGCCGACGGCCGCTACACCGTGATGGGTGTAGCCTGCCTGGGCGCCTGCGCCTTGGCTCCCGCGATCAAGCTCGACGGCGAGTTCTACGGCCACCTCACCGCGCGAGCGCTCGACGACCTTCTGGACGGGCTCGAGGCAAGCACGAGACCACGATGAGCGAGAGTCGGCTCGTTACGCCGTGCTGCCAGGAGTGCACACACGGGCCGTCGTCGCCCTGCTCGGACCTGCTCGAATGCATCGACCACGGTCCTGTGTGCCACGACGACGACGCCTGCCACGGCGCCCGCATGGCGCGGCGCGCCCGGGTGGCGCGCGGCGGCGGCGGCATGGCCCTGTTCGTGGGGGCCGGCACCTGCGGGCGCGCCGCCGGCGCGCTGGTGGTGCTCGATGCGATCCGGCGGTACGTCGCCCTCGCCGCCCTCGACATTCCCGTCGTCGAGACGGGCTGCGTGGGCTGGTGCGAGCGCGAGGTGTTCGTCGACCTGGTCACCGCCGACGGCGTGCGCCTGAGCTACTGCGACCTCGGCCCCGACACCATCGGCGAGTGGCTCGACGCCGTGCTCGGCCGCGACGAGCTCGCCAACCGCTTTCTGCTGGGCCGCTACGACGACCCGGAGGGCCGCTACCCCGACGTGCCGGCCCTCGGCGATGCGCCGTTCTTCGCCGCGCAGACGAGGGTGGTGCTCGACAACTGCGGGGTGATCGACCCCTCCTCGCTCGACGCGGCGCTGGCCTCCGGCGGCTTTCGCGCGGCCGGGCACGCGCTCACCGCGATGACGCCGGCCGAAGTCTGTGACGAGGTCATCGCCTCAGGCCTGCGCGGGCGCGGCGGCGGCGGCTTCCCCGCCGGCCGCAAGTGGAAGATCGCCCTCGAGCAGTCGCGCGCCCAGAAGTACCTGATCTGCAACGCCGACGAGGGCGACCCCGGCGCCTTCATGGACCGCGCCCTGCTCGAAAGCGACCCCTTCCGTGTGATCGAGGGCATGATCGTCGCCGCCTACGCGATCGGCGCGACAAAAGGCTTCGTCTACTGCCGCGCCGAGTACCCCCTGGCCGTCCAGCGCATAGCCGACGCGATCGTCCAGTGCCGCGCCGCAGGCCTGCTCGGCAAGGACATCCTGGGCAGCCTGGTCGACTTCGACGTCACGATCAAGCAGGGCGCCGGCGCCTTCGTGTGCGGCGAGGAGACGGCGATCCTGGCGAGCATCGAGGGCGGGCGCGGCATGCCGCGCCCGCGGCCGCCCTACCCCACGAGCGCCGGCCTGCACGGCAAGCCCACCGTGCTGAACAACGTCGAGACACTCGCCGACGTGCCGGTGGTGATCGGCCGCGGCGCCGAGCGTTACCGCGCACTGGGCCGCGGCGACGCGGCCGGCACGAAGGTCTTCGCTCTGAGCGGCCGCGTGCGCAACACCGGCCTCGTCGAAGTGCCCGTCGGCACGCCGCTGCGCGAGATCGTCTACGCCATCGGCGGAGGCGCCCCGGCGGGCCACGAGGTCAAAGCCGTACAGATCGGCGGCCCCACCGGCGGCTGCGTGCCGGCCGGCCTGCTCGACGTGGCCACCGACTACGGACCCCTCGAGGAGCTCGGCGCGGCGATGGGTTCGGGCGGCATGATCGTCATGGACGAGCGCACCTGCATGGTCGACATCGCGCGCTTCTTCACGGAGTTCATGAGCAACGAGAGTTGCGGCAAGTGCACGCCCTGTCGCGAGGGCACGACGCGCATGCACGAGATCCTCACGGGGCTCTGCGAGCGGCCGGCCGACGAAGGCGCGCGGCTCGAGCGGTTCCGCGGCGTGCTGCACCTTGAGGAACTCGCCAACGTGGTGGCCGAGACCTCGCTCTGCGGCCTGGGCCAGGCGGCCGCCAACTCAGTGCTGAGCACGCTGCGCTACTTCCGCGACGAGTACGAGACGCACGTCATGGAGACGCGCTGCCCCGCCGGCGTCTGCGAGGGGCTGCGCGTGTTCGACATCGAACCGACCCTGTGCGACGGCTGCGGGCTGTGCGCCGCCGACTGTCCCAGCGCGGCGATCGTCGGCAAGCCGGCCTTCGCCCACGCCATCGTCGTCGAGAACTGCAGCGGTTGCGGCGCCTGCACCGAGGTCTGCCCCACGCAGGCCGTGCGCGCCATCGCCTGAAGGGGACGCCCATGAGCATCACCATCAACGGCAAGGAGATCGAGCTCGCGGCCGGCGAGACCGTGCTGCAGACGGCCGGGCGCGCGGGCATCGACATCCCCCATCTCTGCTCGCTGGACTGGGCGCCCTCGCCGTCGGCGTCGTGCCGGTTGTGCGTGGTCGAGGTCGAGGGCGAGCCCCGCCTGCAGACGAGCTGCACGCTCGCCGCCCGCGACGGCATGCGCGTGCGCACCCATACGGCGCGCATCCTCAAAGCGCGCCGCGCCATCGTCGAGCTGCTGATCGCCAGCCACCCGCCGGACTGCCTGTCCTGCACGCGCGCCGGGCGCTGCGAGCTCGCGGTCCTCTCCGCCGAGCTCGGCGCGCGCGAGAGCCGTTACGTGGGCGCCGTCAAAGACCACGCCGTCGATGTGAGCTCGCCGGCGCTCTGGCGCGACCCCAACAAGTGCGTGCTGTGCGGCCGCTGCGTGACCATGTGCCACACCGTGCAGGGCATCGGCGCCATCGACTTCGCGGGCCGCGGCTTTCGCACCAAAGTCGTGCCCGGCTTCAGCGCGGGGCTCAATGTCTCCGACTGCGTCTCCTGCGGACAGTGTGCGCGGGTCTGCCCCACCGGGGCCATCGTCGAGCGCAGCCACGTCGAAGGCGTCGTCGCGGCCCTCACCGACCCCGACACTGTGGTCGTCGCCCAGGTGGCGCCGGCGGTGCCGGCGACCCTGCTCGAGCGTCGCACCAAGACGCAGGGCGTGCACACCATGCTCGAACGCCTCGCCGCCGCCCTCAAGGCGGTGGGCTTCGACGCCGTCTTCGACACGGGCTTCGCCGCCGACCTGACGGTCGTCGAACAAGCCACGGAGCTGCTCGGGCGCATCCGCGAGGGCGGCGTGCTGCCCATGTTCACGAGCTGCTCGCCGGCCTGGGTGCACTTCGTCGAAGCGCACCGCCCCGACTTGATCCCGCACCTGAGCACCTGCAAGTCGCCGTCGCAGATGGCCGGCGCGCTCATCAAGGAGATCTACCCGACCTACGCCGGTCTCGGCGACAGGCGCCTCGTCGTGGTCTCGATCATGCCCTGCACCGCCAAGAAGGCCGAAGCCCAGGAGCTGGCCGGCGTCGACTTCGTGCTCACCACGCGCGAGCTCGACGCCCTCTGGCGGCGCTTCGGCGTCGACCTTGCGCGCTTCACCTCGGGCGTGCCCCTCGACCCGCCTTTCGCCAAGGCCAGCGGCGGCGCCCGCCTGTTCGCGGGCAGCGGCGGCATCATGGAGGCCGCCGTGCGCACCGCCCACAAGCTCGCCACCGGCACCGAGCTCGAAGGCGGCCCGCGCGTGAGCGAGGCGCGCGGCAACGAAGGCGTGCGGCAGTTCACCGTGGCCGCGGCCGGCACCGAGCTCAACCTGGCCGTGATCAACGGTCTGGGCAGCCTTCGGGATACGCTCGACGAGCTGCTCGGCGCCGACCCCCCCGTGCACTTCGTCGAGGTCATGAGCTGTCCGAGCGGCTGCGTGGGCGGAGGCGGCCAGCCCTACGGCGCCAACGCCGACGAGGTCAGGGAACGGCTCGCGCGCCTCTACGACGCCGACCGGTACTCCTCGATACGCCGCTCGCACGAGAACACCGAGGTGCAGGCGCTCTACAACGACGTGCTCGGGCGTCCGTTCGGCGAGCTCTCGCAGCGATTGCTGCATCGCGCGCGCGTCGACCGCCGCGCGGCGGTCGACGCGCTCCTCTCCTGACTGGAGTCATCATGGGCGGCACCATCATCAAGACGATCAAACAGAACTGCCGGCGCTGCTACACGTGCGTGCGCGACTGCCCGGCCAAGGCCATCCGCATCGAGGACGGTCAGTCGTTCGTCGTCGACGAACGCTGCATCGCCTGCGGCAACTGCACGCTCGTCTGCTCGCAAGACGCCAAGGCCTACCTGAGCGGCATCGAGCAGGCGCTCGAGCTGCTCGACCGGGCCGACACCAAAGTGGCCGCCCTGCTCGCGCCGTCGTTCCCGGCAGGCTTCATCGAGCCGGCCGAGCAGGTCGTGGGCGCCTTCAAGGCGGCCGGCTTCGACTACGTCGTCGAGGTCGCCCAGGGCGCCGACCTGGTGAGCCACGCCTACAAGGAGTACCTCGAGGCCAACCCCACCGGGCTGCACATCGCCACCGCCTGCCCGGCAGTGAACGAGTACGTGCGGAAGTACCATCCCGAGCTCACCCCCTGCCTGGTACCGATCGTCTCGCCCATGATCGCCACCGCCATGGCGGTCAAGGAGCTCTTCGGCGACGACGTGCGCTGCGTCTTCGTCGGGCCCTGCATCGCCAAAAAGGCTGAGGCCCGCGACGCCGCCGTACCGCACGTGATCGACGAGGTGCTCACCATCCAGGAGGCCCACAAGGTGCTCGCCACGCGCGGCGCCGACCCGGCCACGGCGGCGCCCGCGCCCTGGGACGAGCCCGCCGCCGGGCGGGCGCGGGTCTTCCCGTTGCCCGGCGGCCTGCTCGAGAGCGCCGGCCTCGACCGCGGCATGCTCGACCCCGATGTGCTCGTGGTCGCCGGCCAGGACGACACCGTCGAGGTGCTCGACAGCCTGAGCACGGCCGACACCGGCAAGACCCTGCTCGTCGAAGCCCTCATGTGCAACGGCTGCTACTGCGGACCGGGCATCAGCTCGACCGAGCCCGGCCTGCTGCGCAAGCGCCGCGTGGGAGAGTACGTGGCCGACAGCCGCCGCCAGCAGCGCGGCCGGTCCGCCCCCGACGGCGAGCGCTTCGTCGACCTGCCGCTGACGCGCACCTACACCCCCGACGACCAGCGCTGCGACGAGCCCAGCGAAGACGAGATCCGCGAGATCCTGGCGCACACCAACAAGTTTTTCCCGGCCGACGAGCTCAACTGCCGGGCCTGCGGCTACCACACCTGCCGCGCCAAGGCGATCGCCGTGCACGCCGGCATGGCCGAAGAGGCCATGTGCCTGCCCTTCATGATCGACCAGGCCGAGCGCGTCTGCGCCGAGCTGAACGTGCCGTGGAACGACCTGCGCGACGTCCATCGCCACATCATCAACGCCGAGAAGCTCGCCTCGATGGGCCAGATGGCGGCCGGCGTGGCCCACGAGCTCAACAACCCGCTGAGCACGATCCTGCTGTACTGCCACATCCTCAAGAAGAAGCTCGCCCAGCGCGACGACTTAGACCACGACCTGCGGCTCGTCGTCGAAGAGTCCGAGCGCTGCAAGAAGATCGTCGGCAACCTGCTCGACTTCGCCCGGCAGAGCCGCGTGCACATCGAAGCCGTCGACGTCGAAGACCTCGTGCGCATGGCCGTCGACGGCGCCGCCGCCACGATGGAGCCCCACGACGGCGACGAGGTGCACTTCGAGCTCGACGTCGAGCCGGGCCTGCGGGCCGACCTCGACCGCGACCAGATCACCCAGGTCCTGGTCAACCTGATCAAGAACGGTGCCGAGGCCATGGAGGGGCGCCCCGGCGTGGTGCGCGTGAGCGCCCACGACGCCGAGCAGGGCCGTGTGCACTTCGCCGTGAGCGACGAGGGCAACGGCATTCCGCAAAGCGCGCGCGACAAGGTCTTCCAGCCCTTCTTCACCACCAAGAGCATCGGCAAGGGCACCGGTCTCGGCCTGCCGATCAGCTACGGCATCGTCAAGATGCACCAGGGCACCATCTGGTTCACCTCAGAGACGGGTCAGGGCACGACCTTCCACATAGAGCTGCCCAAGGTCCACGCGCCGACGAAAGGAATCTAGGCGATGAGCTGCACCCGCACCGTCATGTTCGTCGACGACGACAGGGACTTCCTCGAGACCACGAGGGTGTTCTTCGAGGGGCGCGGACACACGGTGCTCACGGCGGAGACCTCCGAGAAGGCGCTGCGCCTGCTCGAGACGGAGATCCCCGACATCATCTTCCTCGACCTCATGATGGAACACGTCGACAGCGGATTTCGGCTCGGCTATCAGATCGGCAAAGACGAGCGCCTGCGCGGCGTGCCGCTCGTCATGCTCTCCGGCGTGGCGGCCGAGATGGGACGACGCTTCGACGGCGAAGCCGACGGCCTGCGGGCGTGGTCGGGGCTCGATAAGTTCATCGACAAGCCGGTGACCGGCGCCCAGCTCCTCAAGCTCCTCGAGGAACACGTCGGTACCGGCTGCGACCAGACGACCGGCACGTCCGGCCGACCATAAGGAAAGGCGAATCGGCATGGCCGCGGGCAGCATCCTGGTAGTCGACGACGAGTACGGCGTGCGTTCGGGAATCCGCACGATCCTCGAGATGGAGGGCTACGATGTGGGCGAGGCGGGCGACGGCGCCGAGGCGCTGGCGCTGCTCGCGGCCCGCGACTTCGACGTGGCGCTGCTCGACTACCGCCTGCCCGACACCGACGGTCTCAGCCTGCTGCAGACCATGAAAGCCGACGGCAGCAAGGCCATGGTCTGCATGATCACTGCCTATGCCAACATCGACACAGCCGTCGCCGCCACGCGCCAGGGCGTCGATTTCTTCCTGCCCAAGCCGTTCAGCCCCGAAGACCTGCTGGGCGTGGTCGAGACGCTCCTGCGCCACCGCCAGGCGCGCGACGAGGCCGAGCGCCTGCGCGGCGAGCACGAGGCCAGCCTGCTGGCCCTGGCCGAAGAAAAGACACAGACGCACTCCCTGGTGAGCTCGCTGCGCGACGCCGTGCTCGTGGTCAACCGCGAGGGCGACGCCGTGCTGGCCAACCGTGCCATGACCGAGCTGCTCGGCAAGCCCGAGAGCGAGGTGCTCATGAAGCCGGCGCGCGACCTGCTCGGCGAGGGCGACCTGGCGCCGCTGCGCGACCAGCTCGCGGCGCCGGCCAAGGATCGCACCGTGAGC
This sequence comes from uncultured Thermoleophilia bacterium, assembly GCA_964519555.1. Taxonomy (GTDB): domain Bacteria; phylum Actinomycetota; class Thermoleophilia; order UBA2241; family UBA2241; genus Bog-752. Next base: position 2,790 of record CAZFJE010000081.1, on the reverse strand, counting down.
CAGCTCGACATCGGCGAGCAGAGCTACATGGCGAGTATCGTCACCTTCCGGGCCGACGACGGCGAGGCCCAGGGCCGCATCCTCACGCTCTCTGACATCAGCGAGGTGCGCCGCCTGGCGACCGAGAAGTCGCGCTTCATCCGCATGATGGTCCACGAGCTGCGCGCGCCGATGGGCTCGGTCAAGGGCGTCCTCGAGGTGCTGATGGACAAAAGCCTCGGCGACGAGCTCGACCCCTACCTCGCCATGGTGGCCCGCGCCGACGCGCGTATCGACGGCCTGACCGGCCTGATCTCGGACCTGCTCTCGCTGGGCCGGATCGAGCAGACCGCCGGCGGCACCGACGCCGAGCTCGTGGCGATCGCGCCCTTCGTCGACGAGGCGCTCGACGTGCAGCGCGAAGCCCTGGCCGCGCGCGCCATCACCTGCTCGGTGGCGATCCCCGCCGACCTGCCCCAGGTGCTGATCGCCGCCGACGACCTGCGCCTGGTCGTGAACAACCTCGTGGGCAACGCGGTCAAATACAACCGCGACGGCGGCAACGTGACCGTCACGGCTGCCGTGACCGACGGCTGGGTGGGTCTCGACGTCGCCGACAGCGGGCTCGGCATAGCCGCCGAGAACCTCGACCGCATCTTTACGGAGTTCTTCCGCGAGAAGCGGCCGGAGACGCGCGAGATCGAGGGCAACGGCCTGGGCCTGGCGATCGTCAAGCGCCTGGTCGAACGGGTCGGCGGCCGCCTGCTGGTGCACAGCACCCAGGGCGAGGGCTCGACCTTCAGCGTGCTGCTGCCCGCCTGAGGCGGGCTGCGACGGCGCGGCGGCGGCCGCGGCACCCGCTCACCCGCGTTCGCTTGAGCCAACAACGCCGCGGGGGGCGGGGCGGCGGGCCGCAAGGCCCGCCGCCCCGCCCCCCGAGAAGGAAGCGGCTCGTGAAGGTGCGCTAGACGCGCAGCACCATCGTGCGGATCTCGGGATCGTCGGATGAGCTCAACTCGAAGCCCAGCGACGTGGCGAAACCCACCATGCCGTTGTTGGCGGTCGGGACCTGACCGCAGATCTCCGTGACCGACTGGTCGCGAGCGGCCTCGATCAGGGCAGTCATGAGGGCGTCGCCGAGTCCGTGACGCTGATAGCTGTCGCGCACCACGATGGCGAACTCGCCCTCTTCGGTATTGGCCGTCTCGATCGCCAGGCGGGCGACGCCCAGCATCTGCCTGTCGGCGCCCTTGCCGCCGATCGCCACGATGGCGATCTCACGGTCGTAGTCGATGTGGCAGTAGCGCACCAGCATCGACTTGGTGATCTCGTTGACGGGGCCGAAGAAGCGCTGCTGGACGGTCTCGTCAGACAGCGACTCGATCATCTCACGCCACAGGTCCTCGTCTTCGGGCCGGATGGCGCGCAGCTCGACCTGCTCATCGTCGATGGTCATGTCCCAGTGGTACTTGCTGGGATACATCGAGATGATCAGGTGCGAGCCGGCCTTGCCGGCCTCGCTGGGCACGATCATGACGCGCGCGTCGAGCGCGGCCAGACCGTCGGGGCGCACCTGCAACGGGTTGACGTCCATCTCGCTGATCTCGGGGAAGTCGACCAGCAGGTAGCTCGCCTTGACGAGCGTCTGCTCGAGGGCCTCCATGTCGACCGGCGTGCTGCCGCGCCAGCCGCGCAGCAGCTTGGAGACCTTGGTCTCGTTGATGAGCGTGCTGGCGAGGGCCTGGTTCAGCGGCGGGAAGTCGACCGCGACGTCGCGGAAGAGCTCGACCCCGGTGCCGCCCATGCCGAACATGATGGCCGGCCCGAAGGTGCGGTCTTTGCGCGAGCCGATGATGACCTCGTGGCCGCCGCGCGACATGGCCTGCACGGCCACGCCCAGGATCTTGGCCTGCGGTCGCGCCTTGGCCACACGCTGGGTGACTATGTCGAACTGTTTGGCGGCTTCGGGCGCGGAGCGCACGTTCAGGGCGATGCCGCCCACGTCGGACTTGTGGGTGATGTCGTGCGAGAGGATCTTGATGGCCACCGGGAAGCCAATCTCTGCGGCCTTCTTGGCGCACTCTTCGGCCGTGGTGGCCAGCACCGTCTTGACCGTCGGTATGCCGTAGGCCTCGAGCACGTTCTTGGCCTCGATCTCGCTCAGGGTGGTGCGTCCGTCTGCGGCGACCTCGGCGAAGATCTTCTCGACCGTTTCGCGGTCGGGGCTGAACGCCGGAAGGATGTCGTCGGGCGTCTCATAGATCGTCGCCAGGCTCTTGGTGTGCTGGTACATGTAGAGGTAGGCGCGCACCGCGTCTTCGGGGGTACCGAAGGTCGGCACGTGGGCGGCCTGCAGGTGACGGATGCCCTCGGCTACCTTGATCTCACCCATGAACGAGGTGAGCATGGGCTTCTCGGGGTGCTGCCGGGCGACCTCGATCAGAGCGTCGGCGGTCGCCGTGGGGTAGCTCATCGCCTGGGGCGTGAGGATGGCCATGACGCCGTCGCAGTTGGGATCGTCCATCATCGCGGCGGCCGCCGCGGCGTAGCGCTCGGCGGGGGCGTCGCCGCCCACGTCGACCGGGTTGCCGAACGCGGCAAAGCCGGGCAGGCACTCCTTGAGGCGAGCGACCGTCTCGGGAGCCAGGTCGGCGAGCTCGCCGCCGAGAGCCAGTAGACGGTCAGAGGCCATCACGCCGGGGCCGCCGGCGTTGGTCACGATGCCCAACTTGGGGCCGCGCGGGCTCGAGACGCGCGACAGCGCTTCGCTTGCGTCGAAGAGGTCTTCGATCTCGTCGACGCGCACCGCGC
>CAZFJE010000080.1:0-13216 GCA_964519555.1 uncultured Thermoleophilia bacterium | reverse complement strand
AAGTCGCTCGAAGACGCGCGCTGGCTGCGCAGCCACATCCTCGGCGCCTTCGAGATGGCCGAGCTCGCCGCCGACTCAGACGAGCGCCGCGCCTGGCTCACCTTCGTCGTGGTCGGCGCCGGGCCGACCGGCGTCGAGCTGACCGGCGAGATCGCCACGCTCGCGCACCGCGTGCTGCCCAGAGATTTTCGCCACGTCTCGACCCACGAGGCGCAGGTGATCCTGATGGACGCCGGTCCCACCATCCTGCCGCGTTTTCCGGCGTCGCTGCGCCGGCGCGCGGCCGCCGACCTGGGCGCCCTCGGCGTCGAGATCCGCACCAACGCGATGGCGGTCGAGATCGACGTCGGGGGCATGAACGTGCGACCCGCCGACGCCGATACCGCCCCCGAGGAGCGCCTGGAGGCGCGCACCATCATCTGGGCGGCCGGGGTGCGGGCGGCCGCGGCGGCCGACGCCCTGGCGGCGGCGACGGGCGCCGCGCGCGACCGTCTGGGCCGCCTCGTGGTCGCGCCCGACCTCTCGCTGCCCGGCCACCCCGAGATCTTCGTGGCCGGCGACGTGGCGGCCGGCGACCTGCCGGGCATCGCACCGGTCGCCATGCAGCAGGGCCGCTTCGTGGCGAGCGCCATCGCCGCCCGCGCGGGCGGCCTGGCCTCACCGGGCGCGTTTCGTTACCGCGACAAGGGCACCATGGCCACCGTCGGCCCGCGCCGGGCGATCGTCGACGCCTTCGGCCTGCGGGTGGGCGGCTTTGCCGGCTCGCTGCTGTGGGCCTTCATCCACCTCTACTACCTGATCGGCTGGGGCAACCGTTCGGTCACTCTGCTGCGCTGGCTGGTACAGATGACGACCCGCAACCGCAGCAACCGCCTCGTCGACGTCGATCACGCGGCGAGCTGGCGCGAGCTGCGCCGCCGCGGCGCGGCCATCGGCCCCGGGTTCTGGGAGAAGATGCGCAGCAAGGACCGTCCCGACTGACGCCCTCGAGCGGAGAGCTCACCCGCATCAAGCCGGCGCAGGACTGCCCCTAGCTCACACTGCCTTCCGCGTCCCCGTAGCGCGGCGCTACCCGCCCGCTGCGGTTGCCCGCGGCGAGGGTCTCCTGCTGCAGGTCGCGGAACCGCTCAAGGACCGTCGCCGCGTCGTCGAGGCCGGGCACGCAGACCACCTCGCCCAGAGCGAGGCCCGCGACGATCGCCCGCGCGCAGTCGCGGGCGCCCATGAGCGGCGGCACGCCGGGTCGTCCGGCGAGCGACCGCGAGCCGTGGAACTCGCTCTCGACCATGCCCGGCAGGCAGACCATCGCCCGCACGCCGGTGCCCTCGATCTCGGCCGCCAGCGCCTGGATGAAGACGAGCTGGAACGACTTCGCCCCCGCGTAGGTCGCCCTGCCCGACATGCCCAGGCGCAGCGGGCCGCTGAGCGACAGCAACGAGGAGACGTTGACCACGGCGCCCGAGCCGCGGGCGACCATGCCGGGCAGAGCCGCGCGGATCAGGGTGACCGGCGTCGTGACGTGGATGGCGACGACGCCCGCCATGACCCCGGGATCGAGCTCGGCGAACGGTCCGTAGCCCGAAAAGCCGGCGTTGTTGACGAGCAGCTCAAGGCGCGGCTCGTCGGCGACGCGCGCGGCGACGCGGGCGACGTCGGCTGAGTCGGTCAGGTCGGCGGCGAGCACCTCGACCCGGGCGCCGGTCTCGGCGGCCAGGTCGGCGGCGAGCGCCTCTAAGCGTTCGCGGCGGCGCGCGACGACGACCAGGTCGTGACCGTCACGGGCCAGCAGGCCGGCGAGCTCGCGGCCGATGCCCGATGAAGCGCCTGTGACCAAGGCGAGAGGACGCGCTTGCGTCATGTGAGCCTCCAGAAGCGTGGGATCGTGCGCGTGCGTTGCCGGCAGCACAGGCGCGCCGGCCGGCACAGTCTACTCGCCCGCCGCCCCGGGATCGGGCGCGGCCGTTCCCGGCTCCGAAGCCCGACCGCCGGGCCCGCTGCTCCGGGGCTGGCTGCTCCCGGGTCCCGAGGCGAGCGGCCCGGCGGCGCCGTCGCGCGGTCCCAGGGCGCGCACGGCGTCGTCGACCGTCAGGAACAGATGATCGTCGCCGATGTGGCGGCGCAACCCGGCGCGGGCCGTGTCGAGCGGCGCCTCGCCGGTCGCCCGGGCGACGGCGAAGTCGACGCCGCCGGCGTGCAGCTCGTGGACGACCTGGAGCAGCATGCGACCCCCCGTATAGTCGACGTCCTCGATGCCCGAGGCGTCGAGCACGAACAGGCAGGCCGTCGACGGCGCCGCCGCCACCAGCTCGCGCACGCGGTCGCGAAAACGCGCGGCGTTGGCGAAGTACAGCGGCGCGTCGAACCGGTAGGCCACGACGCCGGGCACGAGCTGGGCGTCAGTGCGCTCCTGCCGCGCCCACCACACCGTCGTGCCGGGCAGGCGGCCGAGCAGCGCGTCGCGCGGCCGCGAGCTGCGCCAGGTGCGGTAGAGGATGGAGAGCAGGATGGCCAGCAGCACGCCGGGACCAACGCCGAAGACGACGACGGTACCCAGCGTGGCGAGCGCCACCCCGAACTCGGCCTTGTCGAAGCGGTAGATGGCGCGCAGCTCGCCGACGCGAAAGATGCGCAGCGCCACGTAGATGAGCACGGCGCCCAGCGTGGCGAGCGGCAGGTCGGCGAGCGCCCCTGCGGCGGCCACGATGAGCACGACGACAAGCGCCGCGGCGACCAGGCCGGGCACCTGCGAGCGCGCGCCCGACGAGGTGGCGACCGCGGTGCGCGGCGGGCTCGCGTTCACGGCGAAGCCGCCGATCAGGGCGGCGAGCACGCCCCCGGCGCCCACCCCGATGAAGTCGCGGTCGACGCTCGTTTCGAAGCCGCCCAGCTCGGCGAAGGAGCGCGTCGTCGCCGCCGTCTGGGTGATCACGATGAGCGCCACCGCGAGGGCGCTGGGCAGCAGCCGCCAGACGAGGTGGGCCGAGAACGGCGGCGCGTGCAGGGTGGGCAGCCCGGCGGGCAGGGCGCCCATCGTGACGACGCCCCTGGCGGCCAGGTCGAACGCCGCCGAGGCGGCCAGCGAGAGCAGCACGCCGATGAGCGCGCCGGGCAGCCGGCGACTCACGCGCTCACAGGCGACGATGACGGCGAAGACCACGACGGCCACCGCCAGCGCGTAGAGGTTCGCGTCGCTCAGGTGGCGCGCGACGCCGGCCAGCTTCTGCAGGGTGTTGCCCCGCGTGGAGGGCAGGCCGAGCACCTCGGCGAGCTGGCCGACGACGATCGTCACGGCGATACCGGCGAGAAAGCCGGTCACCACGGGCGCCGACAGAAAGTCGGCGATCCAGCCCATGCGGGCCACGCCGACCGCGACGATCAGGGCGCCGACGAGCAGCGAGAGCAGGGCCATATCGGCGCCGTAGCGCGACGACCCGGTGACCGCCAGGGCGGCCACGGCGGCGGCGAGCATGGGGGCGATCGTCGAGTCGGCGCCCACCGACATGGTGCGGTTGGCGCCCAGCAGGGCGAACATGGCGACCGCCGCGAGGAACGCATACAGGCCGGCGACCACCGGCATGCCCGCCAGGTGAGCGGTGGCGAGCTGTTCGGGAACGGCGATCGCCACCAGCGTGACGCCGGCCACCACATCGAGGGGCAGGTAGGCGGCGCGATAGCCGGCGAGCCAGGGCGGAAACGCCGCGCCTTGTCTGCGCTTGCCGTTTTGGGCAGACTCGCTCATGAGTATGGCTTTCGCCGTCGACCCCGTCCTCACCTTGGCGTCACGAGGAACCCGGAGCGTGCGGGAGCTCCCGGGAATACACACTGCGGAGGGCCGACCATGACCATCATCGAGAAACGTGAGACCAGGACGATCGCCGAACGGCAGGCGAAGGGGCGCGAGGCGCGCAAGGCCGTTCCCCGTACGTCGCACGCTCCGTGGGTGCCGGCGGCCGACCGCCCCGACCCGCTCACCCTGCTGCGCGCCCAGGACAACGACCGCATGGCCGACCTCGTGCCCATCCGCTGGGGCCGCATGTCGACGTCGCCGTTTGCCTTTTACCGCGGCTCGGCGGTCCTCATGGCCGCCGACCTCGCGCCGCTGCCGCGCACCGGCCTGACGGTGCAGCTCTGCGGCGACGCCCACCTGTCGAACTTCGGTCTCTACGGCTCGCCCGAGCGCGAGCTGCTCTTCGACGTCAACGACTTCGACGAGACGCTGCCGGGGCCGTTCGAGTGGGACCTGAAGCGCCTGGCCGCGAGCTTCGTCCTGGCCGCCCGCAACAACGGCCTGGGCGACGACGTGGCGCGCGAGACCGCGCTGGCCGCGGTGCGCTCCTACCGCGAGCACATGACGGCCTACGCCGAGATGAACGAGCTCGACGTCTGGTATTCGCGCATCGTCGCCGACGAGCTGCTCGACATGGCGCGCGGCAGTCAGGCCGCCAGGGCGGCCACCAAGAAGGCGGTCGACAAGCGCCTCAAGTTCACCGAGAAGACCTTCGCCAAGGCGCGGGGACGCGACAGCCTGCAGGCGGCCGGCAAGCTCACCGAGCTGGTCGACGGCACGCGGCGCATCGTCGACCAGCCGCCGCTGGTCATGCACATGTCGGAGCTCGAAGACAACGAAGCGACCTCCGGCCTGTTCAACCAGTACAAGGCGACCCTCGAAGACGACCGGCGCGAGCTGCTCGAGCGCTTCGAGGTCGTCGACATCGCCCGCAAGGTGGTCGGCGTGGGTAGCGTGGGCACGCGCTGCATCATCGTCTTGCTGCTCGGCCGCGACGCCAACGACCCGCTCTTCCTGCAGGTCAAAGAGTCCGGTCCCTCGGTGCTCGAACCCTACCTGGGCAAGAGCAGGTTCATTCACGGCGGTCACCGCGTCGTCGCAGGCCAGCGCCTCATGCAGGCCGCCAGCGACATCTTCCTGGGCTGGATGACAGGCAAGCCCGCGGGGCGCCACTTCTACTGGCGCCAGCTGCGCGACATGAAGGGCTCGATCGAGGTCGAGCTGCTCAAAGCCCCCGGACTCGAGATCCTGGCCACCATGTGCGGCTGGACGCTGGCCCGCGGCCACGCCCGCTCGGGCCACCGCGTCGCCATCGCCTCGTACCTCGGCGTGAGCAGCCGCTTCGACCAGTCGGTCGCCGAGTTCGCCGTGTCCTACGCCGACCAGGCCGAGAAGGACTACGAGAGCATGCTCAAGGCGATCAAGCAGGGCAAGATCCCGGTCGAGAGCGGCATCTGAGCATGAGGGCGACGGCGCCCGACGGCGGCGCGCCTACAGGGGCGCGCCGCCGTCGGGCGGCAGCGGCACCGGTGCGTGCAGCGACGCGGCGCGCACCGTCGCCCCGGCGGCGGCGATCATCACCGTGACGATCGCCGCCACGTCGAGCGCGCTCAGCCTCTGACCGACGAACAGAAAGCCGGTGAGAGCGGCGATCGCCGGCTCCAGGCTGAGCAGCACGCTGTAGGTCGCGGCCCGCACCAGGCGCAAGGCGACGAGCTCGAGAAAGTAGGGCCCCGCCGACGACACGAGGCCGACGGTCGCGCCCAGCGCTACCGCCGAGGGGTGGTGGGCGAGCCGCGGCGCGAACAGCAGAGCCACCGGAGTCAGCATGAGCGCCGAGCCCGTGAAGATGAGCGTCGTCACGTGTAGCGGCTCGAGCACCCCGAGGGCGCGCCGGGCGAGCACCAGGTACAGGCCCCAGAACAGGGCGGCCGACAGGGCCAGGACAAGGCCGCCGAGCCCTATCGAACCACTCGGACCCACGAGCACCGCGATGCCCACGGCCGCGAGGCCCACCCAGACGAAGTCGGACGGCCGCCGCGAGCCCAGCACCGCGACCACGAGCGGACCCGAGAACTCGATCGCCACGACGATCCCGATGGGCGCCAGCGAGATCGCCCCGTAGAAGCTCAGGTTCATGCACAGCAGGCTCAAGGCGAGCAGGCCCACCGTGCGGCGCTGCCCGGGCGGCGGCAGGCGCAGCGAGCGCGGCCGCACGGCGATCAGAATGAGGGCAGCGGTCGTGGTGCGCAGCCAGTTGGCGTCGACCACGCCCACCGCGGCGATGACCTTCGTGGCCAGGGCGGAGCCGCTCTGCATCATGAACGCGATGACGATGACGAGCAGCGGCGCCACCAGTGGGCCACGGGCGGCTCGTGGGCTCATGACTCTGCACCGGCGAGCGCGAACCAGACCCACGCCCCACCGACCAGACAGAGCGCCGCCGCGCCGCCGAACAGGACGGGCGCGCCCAGGCGGGCAAAGACCAAGCCGCCGATCGACGGGCCCACGACGGCGCCGACACCCCAGCCCACCGTCTGGGTGACGGTCTGGCCCGTCGAGAGCAGGCGGCGCGGCACGAGCCGCCCCACGATCACCACGACGCCCACATAGGTGAGTGCGAAGGCCACGCCGTCACCGGCGGCTACGAGCGCAAGCGCGAGCGGCGAGTGCAGGAACGACCAGGCCAGGAACACAAGGCCGTAGGTAAGCGCGCCGGCGACGAACACCGCGCGCAGACCGAAGTGCCGCGCCAGACCGGAGCTCCAGTGCATCACGGGGATCTCGACCAGGGCGCCGAGGCCGGCAGCCACGCCCACGAGGAACGGACCGCCGCCGGTGCCCAGGATGCGCAGGCTCACGAAGTCGAGCGCGCCGTAGGTCCCCACGCTCGAGATCACCATGCCGACCATGAACGAGGCCAGGCCGGGCGAGGCGCGAAACACGTCGCCGAGCGCGCCGAAGCGCGAGGCCGCGCGCACGGGCGCCGGTGCGCCAGGCGGCAGGCGCAGGGTCCACAGGCCGAAGGCGACGGTGCCGGCCGCGTAGAGCGGCAGGACCGGACTCAAGCCGACGACCTCGTAGAGAGCGCCGAAGCCGATGACCGCAAGACCCCAGCCGAGGCTTGCCCACAACCTGATGCGGCCGTACTCGCTCATGCGCTCCGCGCCGAGGTAGGCGACGGCCAGGCCGTCCGACAGCGGCGCGCCGGGCGCCGAGCACGCCGTCATGAGCACGGCGCTCGCGAGGATCGCCCAGAGCGCGGCGCCGCTCACGGCCAGCGCCAGGGCGAAGAGCGCCGTCGCCGCCGACGAGACGACGAGCACGCGCACGGCGCCCAGGCGAGTGTCGGCCAGGTGGCTCCACAGCGGCGCCGCGAGGGCGCCGACCAGCGCGGTAACGGCGAAAACGAGCCCGATCCGCTGCGGAGTGAGGCCGCGACCGCTGAGCAGCAACGCAAAGAAGGGGATGAACGCCGAACCCCCGACACCGGCGATCAGAAAGAGCAGGCGCAGCGACCACAGACCGCCAAGGTCGGGCCGCTCCCGGCGGCGCGCCGGCAAGGCGGACCGCGCCGCCCCGGCGTGCGCTTCGTCGGACCCGTCCGGCTGTCCTTTGAGCTCGCCCATCGGCTCGCATGGTAGCAGTTCGAATGGGCGTAAGGACGCTGCGCCGGGTGGACGGCGGGCGGATACTCCTGCTTCGTTGCCGCCTTAGCAGCGGGGCAACGCGCGCCGGTCGCTCACCGAGTAGAGCACGCCGGTCTCTGTGGCCGAGATCAGAAAGCCGCTGCCCCCCTCGCGCGCGTCGTCGAGCGAGCGGCCGAGCGCATAGGACAGGGCCGGCGTGGGCTCGGCCAGCCAACGATAGGTATTGGAGAGGCCGCTGCTGGCCGGCTGCGGGCCGTAGACCGTCTCGCACCACGTGTCGCCGTCGTCGAGCAGCAGATAGCGCCGACGCTTGGCGTGCGGCACGGGGTCGTCGAGCAGCCAGGCTGTTCGGGGCACGTTCTCGAAGGCTACCGTGCGGTTGGGAGTGCGGCCCAGCGCACGCATGGCATCGAGATACTGACGTACGCTCTTCCTGAGTTGCGCCCTCGTCGCGGACGCTACCATCGTCGTGTTCACCGGTTCCTCCGTGCCCGTCGGCGGCGCGCGACCCTTCGTCTGCGCACCGCTTTCCTAGTTCGCGCCGGCAGGCGGACTTTCCTACCCCTCCTTACTAGCTTGCTCAGAAGCCCGGCGGCTAGACACCCTGCCGGCGCCCGCGGAGCCGCCCGATAGGCCATACTTTCGATATGGACTCGGGTTCGTCACGCTGGACAAGGCTCGCCGTCGTCGCGCTCTACGCGGCCGCCATGGCGTTCGTCGAGGCCATGGTCGTCTTTTACCTGCGCCGCCTGTTCGCTCTGCAGTACTCGGCCGTCTTCACGGCGGGCCGCTTCAGCTTTCCCCATGCCTACCTGCGCCACGAACAGCTCCGCGAGGCCGCGACGATCGTCATGCTGCTCGCGGTGGCTTACCTGGCGGGCCGCGGGCCGTGGCAGAAGGCGGCCTATTTCCTGTTTGCCTTCGGCATCTGGGACATCGGCTACTACGTGGCGCTCAAGGTCATGCTCGACTGGCCGACCTCGCTGGCCACTCGCGACCTGCTCTTCCTGAGCCCGTCGTCGTGGTGGGCTCCCGTGTGGGAACCACTGCTCGCCTCGGCCGTCTTCATCCTGGTCGGCTGCGCCGTGCTGCTCGTGGAACAGAGGCGGCGATGAGCGGCGAGGACGCGCCGCGCGCGGCCACGTCGCCCGCCGACGCGACACCGGAGCGGCCCGAGGCCACGACGACGGCCGCCGGCAGGCCGGCGGCGCTGCGCGTCGCGACCTTCAACATCCGCAACGGGATCGCCTTCGATGGCCTCGACTCGTGGCCCCTGCGGCGTCGCGCGACCGCTCAGGCCGTCGCCGACCTGAACGCCGACCTCATCGGCCTGCAGGAGGTCTACGGCTTTCAGCAACGCTACCTGCTGCGCCACGCGCCGGGCTTCGCGGCCACCGGCGCGGGGCGCAGCGACGGCCGCGAGCGAGGCGAGCGCTGTGCCGTGTTCTACCGCGGCGCTCGCCTCGCCCTCTCGAGCTCGACGACGCGCTGGTTTTCGGACACGCCCCAGCTGCCCGGTTCGACCGGCTGGGGGAACCGCCTGCCCCGCGTCGTGACCCTCGCGCGCTTCACCGATCTCGCCACGGGACGCGTCTTCGGCCTTGCCGACTGCCACCTCGAGGGCGCGCCCGCCGCGGCGCGGCACCGCAGCGCGGCGGTGCTCCCGACCTGGCTCGACCCCGAGCTGCCCTGGATCGTCGCCGGCGACCTGAACGCCGAGCCCGACGACGAGGCCCTGCGCACCCTGCTCGCCGCGGGCCTGCGCGACGTCTTCGCGCCCGCGGCGGCGGCGCCCGTCGCGGCGCCGCCCACCACTCGCCCCCGCGGCGGGCAACGGGCGCGGCGCATCGACTACCTGCTGGTGACTCGTGAGTGGCAGGTGGGCACGGCGGCGGTGGCGGCCGCCGGCCACCACCGCCGCGCCTCCGACCACCTGCCGGTCGTGGCGACCGTGCGCCTGCTCCCCGATCGCTGAAGGGCGTGCAGCTCGCGCGCCCTGTCGCTCACGGGCCCCTTGCCGGCCGCTCGCGCGCCCGCTTCTCGGCCGGCCGAAGGCTGCAGAACGGGCGACCATTGCCTACACTAGGATCACCGATGAGATGTACGACCGGCACACGGAGGAGCCCACATGACGACGACCGCCCCGGCGCCGCGCGCCATCACCAGACGACCGGCAGTGGTCACCGCCCTGGTCGTCGTGCATCTCTTTCTGGCGCTCGGCGCCCTGGCCGGCGGCGCCGCGCTCATGGCCTCACCCAAAGGGGGCGTCATCAAGCTGCCGATCAGCGACCTGCGGGGCTCGCCCTTCAGCGACTTCCTGATCCCCGGTCTGATCCTCTTCGTCGTGCTCGGCGTCGGCCCGCTCGTGGTCGCCTGGGCTTTGCTGCACCGGCCGCCCTCGGCGGCGCTGGCGGCCGTCAACCCGTGCCGCGGCGAGTACTGGGGCTGGACGGCGTCCGGCGTGATCGGCGTGGGGCTCGTCATCTGGATCGCGGTCGAAGCCCTGATCATCCCCTACTCGTTTCTGCAGCCCTTCTACGGCGCCGTCGGGGTCGCGATCATCGTGCTCACCCTGACGCCCGGCGCGCGCGCCTACTACGGCAGGTGACGACGAGCCTCGCGCAGCGCGGTCTCACCCCGACCGCGGCGCCCCTCGCGCCGGCGCCGGTCCGCGCAGGCGCTCCTGTGACGCAGGCGGGGCCGACGACGCAGGCGGCGCCGTGACTGCGGCGGCCCCCACGTCGCCCACGCGGCCGCGTCTGTTCGGCCGCGCCCGTTCGATCGAGGCCGCCGGACTTCTGGCCGCGATACTCGTGGCCGCCGCACTCCTGGTGTGGGGAACGCACATGGGGCGCGGCGGGCAGGGCGGTGCCGACCCGGCGTGGCCGGCGGGCAGCGGCAGCCTGGTGGTGTGGCGCAGCGGCGACGGCGTCCTCACGGCGCGTGTCACCGACGCCTCCGGGGCCGTCACCGACACGTCGCTCGGCGCCGGCAACGACGTGCGGCTCGTGGCCGGCGGCGCGCGCCCCGTGGTGCTGGTCGCCGGGGCAGACGGCGGACACCGGCTGCTGCGCTACGTCCCGGCTCGCCACGCCTGGTCCACGCTCGCCACATCGCTGCATCCGGGCGACCTGACGTCGGCGGCCCTGGCCGCCGGCCTCGCCTACGTGCCCGTAGGCGCCGGGGAGGGGGCCACGGTCGCCGCCGTGCGCCCCGACGGCGCCGTGGCCGCCCGCTACCCGCTACCCGTCCTTGAGCCCGATCCGAACGCACTCCTGGCGCAGCCGGGCCAGGCGGCCGGCGCGGGTACGCGCGCGGCCGGGCGCGGCCGCGTGGCCGCCCTGCTCGCCGTCCACGGCGACGTGCTGGCCGTCACCGCCACGCCCTTCGCCGCCGCCATCACAGACCTGCGCACCGGCGCCAGGGTCTCGCTGGGCAGCTACACGCGGATCGTCGCTTCGACGGTCGGCGGCGACGGCTTCGTCTACCTCCTGGCCGGCAGCGCCGACCCCGCATTCACCCTGCGCTTCCTGCGCATCGACCCGCGCACCATGCGCTCGCTCGCGGCCTGGGACACGGGCGTCGCGGCCTCGTCGCAGACCGCCTGGGCGCTGCCCACGCGCTTCGGCGCGATCGTCTACTCCCCCGGCACGCCGCACTCGATCGACGCCTACTCGGGGACCAACGTCTGGCTCCTCGACGGCGGCGGCGCACGCACGAACTCGGCCGTGTCGTCGAACGCAGGCGTGCGCATGGGTCCGGGCGCGGGCGACAGTGTGCTGCTCTACGGCACGCCCGCCGGCGGCGCCGTGTCGCGGCTCGACACCGACGACGGCGTCCTCAGCCGGGCGAGTGCCCGACTCGCGGCACCGCCGGGCTCGACCGTCCTGCTCGCCGCGGACTAGGCGCGCGACGAAGTCACGCATGTCTGAGCGACGACGACGAAGTCGATCGGCGGACTAGGCGCGCGACGAAGTCACGCATGCCTGAGCGACGACGACGAAGTCGATTGTCGGACTAGGCGCGCGACGAAGTCACGCATGTCTGAGCGACGACGACGTCGATCGGCGGCTCAGGCGCTCAGGAGCACGGCGCGCTCCAGGCAAGCCAGCGCGCGGGGTTGTCGACCATAAGGCGGCGCAGCGACGCGGCGTCGACGCCGCGTCGGGCGAAGTGCGCCGGCAGGGTGCTCCCGAGGTGCGCGTAGCCGCAGCCGCCGTGGGCGACCAACCTGATCTTCATGGCGATGTCGTGGGAGACCAGCACGCTGCCGGCAAGGCCGTCGGCGCAGAGCGCGGCGACCGCCGCCACGCGCTCGTGGTCGGCGCGCGACAGGTCGGCGCCGGCACGAACGGCCCGGGGGGCGCGCGGCGCGGGCCAGCCAAAGCCGTCGAGCTCGACGAACGCACCCTCGCGAGCGATCTCGCGACAGTAGTCGAGGTCGATGCCCGACCCAACGGCGTCACCGGCGTCGGGGCGGCCGTCCCCGTCGGCATCGAGGGCCGAGTCGAGATGGCAGACGGCGACCCGGCCGGGGTCGACGCCGTGCTCCTTCAAGACGAGCAGCGCCTCGAGGCCTCTGTGTCCGGGGGCGACCGAGTGCAGCGAGACCGGCGCGCCAGTGGCTCGCTGGGCGCGGGCGACCGCCCGCAGCACGCGCAACTCGACCGGCGCAATGTCTTGCGACGACACGCCGATCTCGCCGATCAGGCCGCAGGGCGGGCCGCCCCGCGCCGTGTCGGGCGACAGGTCGGCGAGCAGCTCGGCGGCGAGCTCGTCGACCGTGGCGGCGGCCGTGCGCGGCGAGACCAGGTCGGCGACGTAGTGGCCGCAGCCGGCCACCAGGTGCAGGCCGGTGGCGCGCGAGAGGCGCGCGAGCGCGGCGCGGTCGCGCCCCAGCTCGTCGGGCGTCTGGTCGACGACCGCGCGACCGCCGGCGGCCGCAAACAGCGCAAGCTCGGCGACCATCTCGTCGAGGTCGTCGAGGCGCAGGTTGGCGCGGTTGCCGAGCGGGTCGCTGCGGACGCGCTCGAGGTTGGCCGCCGTCACCGGCTCGTCGGCAAAGGCCCACGCCCGCGCGTCGGTCCGCGGCCAGTCGAGGGCCTGGTCGAGAGCGCAGACGAGGTGCTCGTGCGGCAGGCAGACGCCGAGCTCGGCCGGCGAGATCGGCCCCAGCACGCTCACGATCTTGCCCGTCGGCGCCGTGGCCACCGCGAGCCTTCCGGGTCAGACGCCGGCGCCGAGCCGGCGCGCCTCGCGGCCGCGCAGCCGCCAGGCAAAGCCCGCCAGGCGCGACTCGTCGAGCGGGTCGCCGTCGTTGTAGACGAAGAGCAGCGGAAAACCGGCGCCGCGGCGCAGTTGCGCCTCGCTCACCAGGGCCGGGCCGCAGCCGCGCGGTGAGACCACGACCACGCCGTCGACGGCCTGCGTCGACCAGGTGAGCAGGGCACCGCCGATCGTGGGGATCGACTCGCCGAACGGGTAGCCGTCGAACAGCGGCTCGCTGGCCCGCCAGACCTCGCCGACGTCGTGCCAGAAGACCCAGGGCTCGTGGGGACGCACGACGCCGAGCAGCCGTTTGACCACGTAGCGCATGAACTTGAGGGTCGCCAGGCGCTTGGCGCCCTGGCGGGTGGCCAGGCCGTGCTCGCGCGCGTCGCGCAGCGCGAGCAGCTCGAAGATCTCGCCAAACGGCTCGAAGATGACGCGCAGGCCCTGGTCTGAGAGCTTGCGCTGCAGGTCGTCGTTGCCCCACTCGTCGACGCGCAGGTAGATGTCG
>CAZFJE010000079.1:11520-13593 GCA_964519555.1 uncultured Thermoleophilia bacterium | reverse complement strand
TCATGGTGTCGACAGTTCAATTCTGTCCCTCGCCACCAGCCTCTTCTTCCTGCACTCGGCGCGATTCTGCGCTGCGTGAGCTCCTCCTAGAATCGACCGTTGGTCCCGAATCTGGCCCTCGGTGAGCGTGTGAGTCGCCCAAATGCCGACGGATGAAAGTCAAGTCGTTCTCGACACTCCCAACCTCCTTGTGCGAACGTAGTCCGGGTGCGGGCGACCGCGAGCTAAAGCGCAGACGCCGGGGCCGATGCGTCTGCCGCGCTGCCTGGTCCCACGTGGGCCTTCACAGATGCGCGCCCCCCTGTGGCGCCTGCACCCTTGCGTGAACCGCTGCCGGCCTGGCGGTCGGCCACCAGACGGCGGTAGGCGCGTTCGGCGGCCAAGGCGGTCTCGCGCTCCCGCTCTCGCTGGTCGGCTAGGGTCACCGTTGCGCCACCCCTGCGCCGCGGCGGCTCGCCGGCGCGCAGCTCGATGCGACGCAGCTTGAGGGCTACCCGTGAGGGGCTTGCGTAGGCGTAGTCCTCGCCGCTACTGAGCAGCCGCCAAGCGAGGCTCGCGAGCTTGCGGGCGACGGCCACAACGGCCACCTGGGCCCCTCTCCTGGCGGCTACCCGCTGACCGAAGGCGCGCAACGGCCCCGGGGTGCGCATGGCCGCTTGGGCGGCCTCGCAGAGCACGTGACGAGCGGCGGCGGCGCCCTCCTTGGAGATGTGGCCCATGCGCGCCGGGCTGGAGCCCGACTGGCGTACCCGGGGATCGAGTCCCAGGTAGCCCACCAGCCTGCGCGCCGAGGCAAAGCGACCGACGTCGCCGATCACCGCCACCAGGGTGGCGGCGGTGATCAGGCTGACCCCGGGGATCGTCACCAGGCGACGGATCTCGCTCGAGTGAAGCGCGTAGCGAGCGATCGAGCGCTCCAGGCGATCCACCTCGGCGCCCAGGAAGTCGAGCACGCGCAGGCAGCCCTCCACGGTCTCGCGTTCGTCTGCGGGCAGCTCGAGTTCCGCAAGCCAGCGCCGCCCCGCCACACCGAAGAGGTCGCTCGCCGGCCCCGCGCCGGCCAGGTTGCGGTAGAGGGCGGCGTGGACCTCGTTCTTCAGGCGGCTGCGCTGCCGTACGAGCTGCCCCCGGCGCGCCAGGCGGCGGCGCAGGGCCCGGGTCTCTTCGCCGGGCAGCCAGGTGCCCTCCAGCAGGCCGCCGGCCAGCAGCTTGGCCATGGTGCGCGCGTCGCGGCGGTCGGTCTTGGCCTTGGCGCCGCTGATGGCGTGCAGCTCTTTGGCTGAGGCCACCACGACGCGTGAGACGTGCGGCTCGAGGATGCGCGCGATGACCAGGGCATTGCCGGTGGTCTCCAGGGCCACCTCGTCGTCGGCACAGAGGCTGGCGGCCAGCAGCTCAAGCTCGGCCGGGGTCGAGGGCACGCGGCCGGCCGAGCGCAGCTGGCCGCCCTCGCTGATTGCCACCTCACAGAAGTCGCGGTGGACGTCGATGCCGATCGCTCGCATGGGCACTCTCCTTTCGTAAAGTGTCGCTGCGGAGAGCAGGCGGGCGAATCGACACCGACGGATTCGTGCTCATAAGCACACCCGGGTGCAGTCGCAGGGGCGGCCACAGACATTATCGAGCTCGCAGCTCACGGCATTTGCGGCCTGCCCGTCCTGCGTTCTCCCGGAAAGCCCCCGGCCCGGTTGGCTCAGCCTACAGCGACGGCCATCGGGCGCGAAGACCTCCGGAGCTATTTTCATGACCGGACATCGGCTGGCGGAGAGGCATTGCTCAAAGCATCCTAGGAGCCTCTTCCGGCGCACCGTATACTTGTAGTTACGTGCATCCCATACCGACAGGGACCGACAGCTGAAAAGTCGGGCTGCCAGGAGGCTGGCTGTGGCTCTCAGCGCACTGGGCGTCCGCGTCGAGTTGGTGCACCGGCAGGGCGATGATGGTGCCGAAGTCGACGCGATTCAGCTCATGGCAACCAACGAGGGTCAAGATGAGATCCTGCTCCGCGGTGCCGGTTTTCGCGTCCCTCTCGGTCTGCGCTATTTCCTGCAAGGCCATATCCCGTTTCCTCGC
>CAZFJE010000079.1:0-11420 GCA_964519555.1 uncultured Thermoleophilia bacterium | reverse complement strand
TGGCCGTAGCGCCGGCCGCCGGGATCGCCTATGCACCCGGCCTGCGGAACACAGTGCACTTCGCCCCGAACTTCATCGTCTTGCCCGGAACGATGCTCGTTGCCTGGGCCGGGGACCTGCGCCCCAAGTTCGCCCGCTGTCGCGGCCGAAGGACACTTGTTTTCGCTTGCGTCCTTGCCCTTTGCCTTACGCCGTTTGCCTTTGGTGCGCTGCCGAACGGTCTGCCGGACATGATCCTGCTGACCGCAAGCTGGGCGTTGGCAGCGGCGGCGCTCGCCTACCTGCTGGCCTGTTGGTTTTCGCCAACGGCGGCGCTGCGCGAACTGGTGCGGCCGCTGCTGCCCGGCAAACGCTCGTTGCTGCCGTGCCTCTTCGCCGTGGTCTGGCCGCTGCTTTCCTACGGGCTGGCGATGGCCGCCGGCCACATCTGGCCTCAGTCATACGACGCCTTCGGCTCTCCGCCACCGTCGTATCTGACCTATCTTTCCATGCTGTGGTTCGAGCTTCCCTACGCCTTCAGTGGGCTGATGCTCGGCCTGCCCGTGGTCATCGTCTGGTACGGCTTCGTCGCCCGTCGCCTGCAGGGTCGCCTCAGCCCTCTGCTGATCGCGCTGCCTCTGAGCTTGATTGCCAGCTGGGGAAGCATCGACGGCTCGGTTGCCCTAGGCATCGCCGGATCGTACGCGATGGTTCTCGTCGCCCTTGCTTTGTTCCGGCGCTCCCACGGCAATCTGCTGCCACTTGTGTTGCTCTTCACCATAGCGCCCGTGGCCAACATCGCCGCGCTGTGGTCCGTGAGGCTTCAGACGGGACTGGCCTACGACATCACCCTGATCGGCCTGCAGTGGCTCGCGGCTGGAGTGTTCGTCGTCACGGGCGGTCTGTGGAGACGGCCGGCGCGCCCGTCCGGGGAGGCAGTCGCTGTCGCGGCGCTGCCCTGAGCGCCTCGCTCCGGCGGCATGTGACCGCGGTGTGGTGATTGTCGTCGTCAACGGGTGGGGTACCGACGATCACCTGTTCACTCCGGGTTGAAAGCGCAGCACGCGCACTAGCCCTGTCGCAGTCTGACGGGCGCATCCGTCCACGGTCCTGACTTTCAGCCGCTAGGATAAGGTAGCCATCGCCAACTGGGGGGCAAGGGGATGACTGGAGAGGGCAGCTTGTCGAGACCTTGGGCTGAAACTGGCCCGGCGAGGGCGAGCACCATCACACCGTCGATCACCACCACGGGCAGCGGCGCTCGCGAGACCTTCGCCCGGAGGCGCCCGTGAATCTGAAACGCGGCCCGTTGGCACACCGCAACTTCCAGCTGCTTCTGGGTTGCGATGTCACTTCCATGCTCGGCACGGCGATGGCTCAGGTGGCGGTTCCGTTTGCCGTGCTGGCAAGCGGCGGATCGGCAAGCGACATCGGTCTTGTCACGGTCGCCGGCCTGCTGCCGACAATCGGGTTCCTGCTCTTTGGCGGTGTGCTGGCGGACCGGCTGCCCCGTCAGCGCGTCATGTTCGTCGCCAATCTCGTGCAGGGCATCGCCCAGGCTGGTTTCGCAGTGCTTGTCTTCACCGGGCACGCCCGTCTCTGGGAGATGATGGCGCTGACCGCCCTGCGCGGCTGCGCGTTTGGCTTCTATATGCCAGCCGCGCAGGGCCTGCTGCCGCAGACCGTGCCCGCCGATCAGCTCGCCGCCGCCAACGCCGGCCGCCGCCTTGGGCTTAACGGCGCGCAGATTGCCGGCGCCGCGCTCGGCGGCATCGTGGTCGGCGCAGCCGGGCCAGGCTGGGGGCTGCTCGCCGACGCGGCCAGCTACCTGGCCGCCGCCGCACTTCGTACCGGCATGCGGCTTGGCGTCCTGCCACCCGTCGCCGCCGCCGGCCTGATCTCTGAGCTGCGTCAGGGCTGGCAGGCGTTCAGCTCGCGGCGCTGGCTGTGGGTCATCGTGGTGCAGTTCGCTCTTGTCAACGCGGTGTTCGTCGGCGCCTTTGCGGTGCTTGGACCGGTCATCGCCAAGGATCATTTCGGGGGCGCTCCCGCTTGGGGTGCCATCCTGGCCGCCGAGTCCGTGGGGGCGATCGCGGGCGCTTCGATCATGATCGCCTATCGGCCGCGCCGGCTGCTCTACGTGGCCGCCGCGGCGGTGCCGCTTCTCGCCTTGCCCCTGCTTGCCTTGGCGGTACCTCTTAGCCTGCCGCTTGTGGCCGCCGCTGCACTGCTGGCCGGAGTCGGGGGCGAGGTATTCGAGGTCAACTGGAGTGTCGCCTTGCAGCAGCAGATCCCGCTCGAGCTGCTCTCCCGCGTGTCTTCTTACGACGCGCTTGGCTCTTATGCGCTCAGCCCGGTGGGCGTGACTGTAGCTGGGCCACTGGCCGCGGCCATTGGCCTTACGGCAACGCTAGCGGGCGGAGGTGCGCTCATTGTCATTGCGGCGCTCGTCGTGCTCTGCGTGCCCGAGGTGCGCCAGCTTACACGACGTGGTTCTTCGTCAGCTGGGCTGCTCGACAGTTAGGGCGGTGTTCAGGCTCTTGCGCCGTGACCGAGCGGGTCAGGAGCGAGGTTGGATGCCATCGTGCAGGCTCTTCAGGAGATGTAGGTCCGCCGCCGACAAATTGCCGACGCTCCACCTGGGTCCGGTTCTGTTCGAGCTTACGCGGTGACCCAAGACGCGGCTCCGGCAATCGGGCGGCAGGGGGGTCGTTCCCCGGGGCGGGCATTGGCTCCAAAGGGGACTTTTGCCACTGAGGCCCCACACGAACCTAGGGCCTTTGGGGTGTTAGGCTGATATCGGTCAACCGAGGGAGGCTGCGCTGTGAGTGATAACCGATACGTGTGCGATGCCTGCGAGAATGTGATCACCCCGCAGCAGACCGATGGTCCGATTGCGACGTACTTCGTCATCGGGCCGGCGATCGGCGACGGCCAGCGATGGGTGGCTTGCTCCGAGGCCTGCAAGGATCGGTTGGTTGAAAGGTACTTTCGGGTTCTTCGTGGCGAGGAGGCCTGAGAGCAATGAGGTTTCGTTCGTTCGACGAAGCTGACCTCGTGCCCGTCCAACGGTTGATCCACCATACCATCGATTCCCGCTACGCCGGCGTGTATCCGCCCCAGGCTGTGCGGTTCTTCAAGGAGTTTCACTCTCTCGACAGGATCTTGGAACGGCACGCCGTGGGCGAGGTTCTCGTCGTCGAGCGAGATGGGGACGTCATTGCGACAGGCGCCATCGTCGCTGAGGAGATCACCGGGGTCTTCGTTCATCCAGAGTTCCAGAATCGCGGCATTGGCGGGCAGCTGATGGACAGGCTAGAGGACATCGCCTGGGCTGGCGGTCACGCAGCGGCGGCACTGAGCATCTCCCTGCCATCTAGACGATTCTACGAGAGCCGCGGCTATTACGTGGTCGAGAGTTGTTCCATCGATGTCGGAGAGAAAGAGCGCCTCGACTACTGGGCAGCAGAGAAGCCCCTGGGCGAAGGGACCCAGCAAGCGCATGAACCTGGAGACAGCTGAGACCAGGTAGCCAACTGCAAACCGAGGAAGCCATGCTGCACGAGCCGATAGGACAATGGGGCCCCGAACACCTGAGGTACCTCGTCGAGAACCGGATCGAGGAGGGGGAACGGCTCGATTATAAGCAAGAGATGTCCCTCGAATCGCGACCACAACGAGCGGAGGCCGCTAAGGACGTCTCTGCTCTGGCAAACACAGTCGGTGGGCGCCTTATCGTGGGCCTCGTTGAAGACGAAAGTAGCGCGGCTGCGGGCTACAAACCCATAGCCGACGTCGCCGTATTCCAGGATCAGCTAACGGATGTCCTGGGCCACTACTGCCAACCAAACGTGGGCGTTACGTTCAGGCCTATCCCTATCGAGGGGGGTCACGTCCTGGCTATCGACGTTGCGGAGTCGCTCGCGCCGGTGATGCGCCTGGGTGGCAAGGAAAACTGCTACTACCACCGCGTCGACAGGAAGTCGCGGCCCATGAACGAACGCGAGGTCAGAGAACGATATGAGCGCGTGTTCGTGAGGCATGAGGTGGTGGAGCGGCTCATCGAGCAGGCCCGGCCCCAGTCTGGCTGGATCATGCAAAGCGAAGCCGTGGCTTGGCTGACGATTCTTTGCGTTCCGTCATTTGGCCACCTTGACATGTTCAACCCGGCTACGGGATTTCAGCTCAAGGACTTTCTCAAGCACGTGCCCCAACTTCGAAGCGAGCGGCTGAAGATGCCGGTCGGTTGGCCGACCTATTTCGGTCTTGAGACCCGGTGGGGCGACCAGAAGGAGCCCCGAATGCTCCTGCGGCTCCATCGCTCTGGAGTTATCGAATACCACCACGCGGTCTATGCCGACGGCGTCCCCGACTGGCTGGTGATCGGCCCTCACGCTGGTCCGGGGGTGCGTCTGAAGATCGTCGGACTTGACGAGGCTCGGGCAGCACTCGATT
This sequence comes from uncultured Thermoleophilia bacterium, assembly GCA_964519555.1. Taxonomy (GTDB): domain Bacteria; phylum Actinomycetota; class Thermoleophilia; order UBA2241; family UBA2241; genus Bog-752. The sequence continues at coordinate 6,986 of CAZFJE010000079.1, read as the reverse complement.
TTCTCGAACTGGCGGAAGGGCTGTACCGAGAGGCCGGCTACGCGTCCGATGTGCACCTCCGCGGCCACTACACAGATCTGGTGGGGCGTTGGATGTTCGCGGCAGCGGGCGCGGGCCATGAGATCCTCCATGATCCGCAGACCCATTCAATGGACACGTCGGTGGTACGGCTGCGTGAGGATCGTAGAGAATTCGTCCAAGGGCTATTGGACCGGGTCTGGCAGGCCGGGGGCTGGATAGGCTGTCCGCTCGCACAACTCGATGAATGCCCGTGAGCAAGTACAGGTGTTGCCGGCGCTTGCTGAGGTGAAGCGGACCGAGCCGGAGCGTCGTCTTGTCGGTCGCAGGAGTGAATCGTGGGTAATTGTTGACCTCGTGTGCCTCCATCGTGTCGCTCGCCACCGTCGTCGACAGCATCGGTGATATCGCCGCAGTCATTGCTGCGGTCGCGGCTGCGATCAGCGTGTGGTTCGCGTGGAAGTCGGCGGTCGCTGGCAAAGATGCCGCTGAGGCCGCTCGCGAGACTGTTCACAACCTTGAGTTGGCAAGGCGAGACGCTGCCCTCAACACCGTGGCAATCCACCTCAGAGATGCCCTTGAACGGTTCCAAAGGTGGGCGAACGACGCCGAGGAATTCCATATGCGCATGGCCAAGGCATTCACGAACAACGGTTGCCCTGCGCCCTCGGATACCCCACAAATTGACGAGGAACTCAGTGGTCTAAGTCAAAGATTCCGAGAGCTCGACCTCGGGATCGTGATCAGAGACATCGACGATTGGCACCAGGACCTGTTGGTGGGGGATGAGATCGTCGATGCAATCCGCATTGCGGAAGCGACGGCATCAAGAGTCTGGTCGGGCTTTTCAAGGCTATTGGGCAACTTCACTAGCAAGCCCTCACGAGAGACATCCATTGCCGCTATCGTCTCCCTCAGCAAGCGCCGCAGCGATCCGAACCCATGGTCCTTGCGGTACATCGCTGGATTCTCTGGAGACTTGGCGACTGCTGTCTCGCGCACACAGAAGCGGGTCGCGTCTTCCGAGCCGAGGTTGGTTAGGCCCGACGACGGCCGCAACGTCCACTGGCTGGCCGTTAGTGATTCAGGGACGTGGGTGTTGCACTCGCTCTACAAGGATCGCGCCCTGGCTGGCTTCACGAAGCCATAGTCGAGGCACACAACTGTTGCGGTTCTTGCGTATGCCCTGGGAACGTCGCCTGAGGGGCGATGCCTGCGCGATTGCTGGCGCTGCCCGCCGCGGGTCGGGCTTGGGTAGCGCGATTCGACCGGGCGTTGCGTCACTGTTGATAATACCCGGTCACCCTGCCATCGCACTTGCGTGTGCCGGAGGTCGAATGGACGAACAGCCTCTTTTTGAACCAGTCCTGAATCGGGCGTTGCATCGGGCTCTCAACCTGAGCAACACAGCCCTGCAGCTGATTCAATCCCTCATGCCGGCAGGCAGCACGTTCGCGACCATGCCACATGCCTCGGTCTATCGGCTCCACGTGTTCGCGACGACCTCCTACCGGGGCGCGCTGGCCTGCCTTCGGTGGCCTGAGACGTCGCTTTCTGCGCCGATCCTCCTGAGGGCGCTGCTTGAAACTTGGTCGCACATTGAATTCATCGGGGACGATCTGCAGGAAGGCGATGCCCGTTGCCGCGCGCTCAGGTATGAGCGTGGGGTCTTGCGTTCGTGGTCGGACATCGCTCGCGGGCATTTGGCGTGGCTGGATATGGCGGAGTGGCAGGGTCAGCACGAGGAGTACGCTCGCGGCATCGACGCGCTCTGGCAGGAATTCGGGTGCGGCAACGCGGCCCCGCGAACGAACAAGCACAGGCTGGACGGAGCGTTGGTCAAGTGCGCTGACAACTTCGCAGCCTTCACCGAAGCATACTTCTCTATCGACTATGGCGTGACATCGCGGGACTTGAGAAACGCCATCGAGGGCATCTACGACGGCCGCACTCAGTACGGGGACGGTTTTGGCGAGATTTACCGTGAGTGGTACGTCGAGATTGAATCGAAGCTTCGGAAGAAAGCGCCTTCCGGGTCAGATGACGACGCGGTGCAAGAGGCCGTGCACGATGATTTGCTGTGAAGGCAACCTAGTCCACGTCGGGCAGATGCTCGGCCTTGCCCTGCTCAGGCGGGGCGCCGACGATTAGGATGACTGCCTCGGCGTCGCTCTCGTTGCAGAGTTGTTGGCCGGTTTCGGTCTCGACGACGGCGACCGACCCGGGCGGGAGCACGACTCGCTCGGGCGGGTCGCCGAGGAGAAGTGTTGCGGTGCCTTCCAGGACGACGAACATCTCTTCCTGAACGTGCTCGATGTGGCGACCGCCGCGCACCCCCGGCGGCAGGCGCCAGATATTGGCGCGCATGCTGTGAAGGGCCTCCGAGAGAGGCGCGAGACGCCGTCGCTGGTCGCCTCGCTGCGCTGCCCGGAACTCGCGCTCGTCTGGTCGGAAAACCATGTATCCCATGGTGGCAGGCTAGCTGGACAGCCTGTGAAGCGCAAGGTCCCCTTCCTCGTTCTCACTCAGGGCCAACGTGACCTCTTGTAATCGATCCACGCTGAGGTCGTGGTTCTCCGACCGGGGATCGCCGGCTAGTCTGTCCTATCCTTAGCAGTAGCGCGTGTCGGCTCGAAGTCGGCCGGACGACAGAAGTCGCTGCACGTCTCAGGTTTCTGAGGGCCTGACACAACAACAAGTCATGTGGGCTCAGAGTATCGGTCGCGAAAAGGTGGCGAAGGGTACGTCACCTCTGGACGCGGAAAGGGCGCGCAGGACCGCCTGATGAAGGCCGGGGGGGACCGCCGTGGCCTGCGGCGTGCGAGCTTCTGCGTCAATCGCTCGTTGCGCTCCGGTGGATCCGCCAGGCGATCTCTCGGGGCATCGCCAATCAGGCGCGCACGATCCGCGTGCCGGCGCACGTCGTCGAGAAGTTGAACGCCCTGTCGCGCGTCCATCATCAGCTCGGCCTGGAGCTCCCTCCTACTCAGCCGTGACGCGCACGAAGTGGGAGTGGAGAAACGCCTCGTGTGCCAGAAGTTCACGAGCGCGCAGACTTCCCGTGCGCTCAGCGTGCAGTTTCAGCAGCTCGAGCAGCTCGCGTTGCGCTAAGACGTCCAGGGGGCGGGCAAAAACCGTCGAGTTAAGGCTGGCCCAAGCCGACGGCTCGTCGGCAAAGAAGTAGGCGGTGCCGCCCGTCATGCCGGCGCAAGGGTTACGGCCGGTCGGGCCGAGCACGACCACGACCCCTCCGGTCATGTACTCGCAGCAGTGGTCTCCGGTGCCCTCGACCACGGCACGAGCTCCCGAGTTGCGCACCGCGAAGCGCTCGCCCACCGTGCCGGCGGCGAGCAGAGTACCGCCGGTGGCGCCGTAGAGGCAGGTATTGCCGGCGATCACGCCAGGGCCTCTCGCAGTTGTGGCGCGGCACGCCTGCGGCTGAAGGATGATCTCCCCGCCTGACATGCCCTTGCCGACGTAGTCGTTAGCCTCGCCTCGCAGGTCGATGCGCATGCCGGCCACGGAGAAGGCGCCGAGGCTCTGCCCGGCGGACCCCTCAAGCTCGAGATGGAGCTGGCCCGGGCGATCACAGGCGGGACGGCGAGTGATCGCGCCGGCGATGCCGGCGCCGATGGCGCGATCCTTGTTTGCCACCACCAACCGGCGCCGCAGGAATTCGCCGCACCGCAGCGACTCCGCGAACACGGGGTCGGCGAGCAGGCGCTCGTCGAAACTCCTGGCGCCTTCGGCGCCCGCGCGGGTCGCTTTCGTGGGGGCGGCCCCGCTGGGACTCGGCGCCCGGGTCTGCGCGGCCCGAAGTGTGGCTTGTCGTCGATTCGGTGGCGAGGGCAGCCACGACCCGTTCAGGCCGTCCGTCTTTGTCAACTGCACCTCCTTGAGCTCAAGGAGGTCGACGCGCCCAACGGCCTCCGCCAAGGTGCGGCAGCCAAGACGCGCGAGCAGTTCGCGGACCTCGCCGGCCACGAAGCGGAAGTAGTTTTCGATGTGGTCCGGCGTGCCGGCGAAGCGGGCGCGCAGTTCGTCCCGCTGAGTGGCGATGCCCACCGGACAGTTGTTCTCGTGGCACAGACGCGCCATCACGCAGCCGCAGGCGAGCAACACGGCCGTGCCGAAGGCAAATTCGTCGGCGCCAAGAAGCGCCGCAATAAGGACATCTCGCCCTGTGCGCAGGTCGCCGTCCACCCGCAGGCGCACGCGATCGCGTAGTCCGGTCTCGAGCAGCGTCTGCTGGGCCTCAGCCAAGCCCAGCTCCCAAGGCAGGCCGGCGTGCTTGATCGAGGTGAGCGCGGCCGCAGCCGTCCCGCCCCCTTGCCCGGAGATGTGCACGATATCGGCGCCAGCCTTGGCCACGCCGGCTGCGATAGTGCCCACACCGCAGCCGGCGACGAGCTTCACGGAGACGGTCGCCGCGGGGTTTACCTGACGCAGGTCGTAGATGAGCTCGGCCAGGTCCTCGATCGAGTAGATGTCGTGGTGGGGCGGTGGCGAGATCAGCGTCGCCCCAGGGGCGGCACGACGCAGGCCGGCGATGTAGGCGGTAACCTTTTCGCCTGGCAGTTCGCCGCCCTCACCGGGTTTGGCGCCCTGGGCGATCTTGATCTCGATCTGCTCGGCCGTGGCGAGGTACTCGCAGGTTACGCCGAAACGAGCGGAGGCCACCTGCCTGATCTGCGAGGAAGCATCGTCGCCGGCGCGCAGACCGCGCAGGTGAGGCAGACGCGCCGAGTGCCCCCCCACGTCGACGTCGTCGATGATCCGAGCGCGCGCCGGGTCCTCGCCTCCCTCCCCCGAGTTGGCGCGGCCGCCGATGCGGTGCATCGCCACGGCGATCGTCTCATGCGCCTCACGAGAGAGGGCGCCGAGCGACATGCCCCCGCTGCAGAACCTCGGCAACAGCGCCACGACGGGCTCGACCTCCTCCAGCCTCACGGCGACGCCTGCCTCACTCAGGCACAACAGATCGCGCAGGGCGGTGGGTGGCCGCCCCTCCTGCAACTCCCGGTAGCGCTCGTAGAGGTCGGCGCGTCCCTCGACGCAAGACCTGCGCAGCGTCTTGGCCGCCTCCGGGTTGTTGATGTGGTACTCGCCGGCACGCCGGTAGCGAACGAACCCCAGGTTAGCGAGCTTCCCGAGGGTAAGCTCGGGGAAGGCCAGATGGTGGATCCAGATCGTCTCTTGAGCAAGCTCCTCCACGCTGAGCCCGCCGACCCGCGAGGGCGTGCCGGCGAATCCCAGCGTGATCAGGTCGCTGCCAAGGCCCACCGCCTCAAAGAGCTGCGCGCCTTGGTAGCTGGACAACAGCGAGACGCCGAGCTTGGACAGCACCTTGAGCAGCCCCAGCTCGACAGCCGAGCGGTAGCGACCCTCGGCCTCGGCCGCCGAATCGATGGCGCCGAGGGCTTGCGCCGCTTGGTCTAGGCGGCCCCGCGCCCAGAGATCGCGCACCGTGGAAAGAGCCAGGTATGGGTGCACGGCGGCGGCGCCGTAACCCACAAGGCAGGCGTGGTGGTGCACGCTCCAGCACTGCGCCGACTGCACGATGAGTGAAACGCGCGCACGCAGCCCCTCGCGGATGAGAAAGTGGTGCACCGCGCCGGTGGCAAGCAGCGGCGGCACGTGGCAGCGCTCGGCACAGACCGGCTCGTCTGAGTCGGTGAGCACGACAAGCTGGGCACCGTCGCGTGCGGCCAGCGCCGCCTGCTCGCAGAGCTGCTCCACCGTCTCGCGAAGACCCCAGGGTCCATTGGCCACACTGTAGGCGGTGGAGATGCGCGCCACGGGTAGCCGGCAATCCGCGAGCGCCGCCATTTGGGCGTCATCGAGAAGCGGCGAATCGAGCTCGAGTTCGCGCGCGTGACCTGGCTCGGAGACAAGCAGGTTGCCGCGACGGCCGAGGCGACTGGCGAGCGACATCACAAGCCGCTCTCGTAGTGGGTCGATCGGCGGGTTTGTGACCTGCGCAAAGCGTTCAGTGAAGTAGTCATAGAGGGTGTGCGGCTTGCCCGAGAGGATAGCAAGTGGCGTGTCGTTGCCCATCGAGAAGCGTGGTTCGTGCGCTTGTGCGGCCATGGGGCCCACGATTAGTTCGACATCTTCGGCGGTAAAGCCGGCTGCCGTCTGGCGGCGCAGCAGGTCCTCGGCGGCCATGGCGGGCCGCAGCTCCACAGGTGGCGCTTTGGGCTGCAGGCGGTGGCGTTCCTCAGCGAGCCAACGCGCGTAGGGCAAGCGCGATGCCACGGCGGTCTTGATGGCCCGGTCGCGCAGCAGGCGACCCTCGTAGAGGTTGACGGCGATCATCTCGCCGGGCCCGAGCCGTCCGCTCTCGATGATCTCCTGGTCGGCCAGGGGCACGGCGCCGGCCTCGGAGGCGACGGCGATAACACCCGAGGTGCTCCGCAGGTAGCGCGCCGGGCGCAGGCCGTTGCGGTCAAGACAGGCGCCCACGACGCGACCGTCACTGAATGCCACCATGGCCGGTCCGTCCCAGGCCTCCTGTACGCCGGCGTAGTACTCATAGAAGGCCGCGATGCGCGCGTCGAGACCGTCGCGGCCCTCATAGGCTTCGGGCATGGTCAGCATCAGTGCCTCGAGGGGGTTGCGGCCCGAGCGCACGAGCAGCTCGATGAACTTGTCGAGCGCCCCGGAGTCGCTGCCCTCTTGATGCAGGACGGGCAGAAGCTCGGCCATGCGGGTGCCCCACACCGGGGCGGCTAGGTCGGCCTCACGGGCGCTCATCGAGGTGAGGTTGCCGAGCAGAGTGTTGATCTCGCCGTTGTGGGCGAGCAGGCGCATCGGTTGAGCCAAGTTCCAGCGCGGCTCGGTGTTGGTGGAAAAGCGCCGGTGAAAGAGTGCGAAGGGGCTCGCATAGGCCGTATCTTGGAGGTCCGTGTAAAAGGCGGGCAGCACGTCGGAGGTGACCATCCCCTTGTAGACGATGGTGCGCGTCG
>CAZFJE010000078.1:0-13675 GCA_964519555.1 uncultured Thermoleophilia bacterium | reverse complement strand
TGACCTTGGGCGCATCGACGCTGACTTGCTTGGCGCGGCTCTTGCCGAAGCTCATCATCTTGGAGCCGCCGCCCTGCATGCGGCGCATCATGAAGATCCAGAAGCCGATCATCGCTCCGAACAGCACCACGTAGATGATCAGGCCAGTCCACGAGGAGCTGCCGCTCTTGGCCGTGACCGCCACCGTGGGGTGTCCGGCCAGCAGCTGCGAGAGCTGCGTGGAGTCGGGATAGCCGACGGTGTAGGTCGGACCTGCCTTGAGGGCGACCTCGACCGTCTGGGCGGTGGTGTTGACGAGCACCGCCGACACCTGGCCGCTGTTGAGCTGGCTCATGAAGCTGTTGCTGGTGCCCTGGTAGGTGTGCGTCACAGCGCTGTTGCCGCGGCTCCGCAGAAGCATCGATGCGACCACGATGAGGACGACGATCATCAGCAGGGGGAAGATGAGGCGGCGAGTTCCGCTCACTTACGATCTCCTCCCTTCCCATCTGAGGCCGGACTCGGGAACGCTGCAACTGTCAGGATCGTTCTTCCGCTTTTCTGAGCCTATCAATCGCGACTTGGCGGGGTGGTGCAGCCTACCACCGCTGTGCAGGACGCTTGTGGCGATCGGGACGCAGGGACCCTGCGCTTCCATGCCGCTCCAAGCGCAGACTACTTATGGTCCTTCTCATCGTCATCGGCGTCGCGCTCATCGCGCTCGGCGCCTATTACTGGTCACGCCCGCCGGCTCGCTGCCCAGCTTCTTTCCCGGACACCTCGCCGGTTCCGCGCACAAGCACGTGAAGCACGGCCTGGCGGCCCTGATCGTCGGGGTCGTCTGCTTTCTGGGGGCCTGGATGCTGTCCGGCAAAGAGTAGGAGCCGCCCAGCGCCGTCACAGGCTACACGCAAGGGGCCCGCGTGTGCGGGGCCCTTTGCGTGGCCAGTCTCTGAATGGTCCCGCAGGCCCCATCATCGCGTGCCATATCGTCGGCGCCACGTCGGCGACAGGACCGTGTGCAGCCAGAATGTGCGACGTACGGGTCTGGCTGTGATGTGCCTCACGGTCGCGGCTAATCTCCAAAGAAGGCGGGCGCGGCGTCGGGCCGCGCCCGCCTCGTGGCGCTTGCGGTGTCCTGACAGGACTCCTTTAGGCCGCGCTCCTCACGAGCCCGGCATCGAGCTGCCAGACAAAGGCATGGCCGAGGTCGTAGACCGGCGTCGCCGGGTCGCTATGGTCGATCGCGCCGGTCACTACGATCAACTCCCCGGCGGTGACGTTGGCAAGAGGGACAGCGGTCACGACTCCGTCGGCCAGCGTGTCGATAACGCTGGTCGGCGTGGCGCACAGGGTCAGGTCGCCGCCGACGTCGCTCTGCACGGCGCGCGTGCCACAGGCCACAGTCAGTGTCAGCGTGTCGGCGTTGGTGTCGAGCGCGCTGACCACGCCATAAGCCGCGAACCACTTCAGCTGGTCCACTGCCACGACGTGGTGCACCACGACGCGGCGGGCGGTGAAGAGCGGCAGGCTCGGATCGCTGCGGTCGGCGGTGCCGCCGATCCAGACACGGTCGCCGACGGTGATCTGGTCGATCGTCGTGGCGCTCGCCTGGCCGCCCTGCAAGACGAAGATCTTGGCGGTCGTGGGCAGGTCGACGGTCACGTCTTTGCGCACAAAGCCGCGCAGGCCAAGCGAGCCGCGTGCCACACGCACAGCGAGGTCGTTGCCCTGCAGGTCGACCGAGGTGACCGCTCCCAGGCACAGGAAACGGGTCTGAGCGCGCGGCTGCCAGACGCAGGCCTTGGTGATGTCGTACAGGGTGGTGCCCGGCGTAGTGGTGACGTCGATCGCTCCGCTTGCGACGAGCATGTTGCCGACGGTCACGCCGGCGAGTGTGGTGGCGCTCTTTGTGTGATGGGAGAACTGCGAAAGTGCGCTCGTTGCGGTGACGTTCAAGGTGAGGCTCTGGCCGAGCGATCCCCGCAGGGCAAGCGAGGCACGCCTGACTGTGACCGAGATCGTGCCGGCGCTCTGATCTACTGCGGTCACCTTGCCAAGGCAGGTGAAAGCCTGGGTGGCGGGCGCAGGGGTCGGCGGGGGAGTCGGGTCGGCCAGCGCCTGTGAGGCCAGACACAGAGCCAGTACGGCCGCGAAGACGACGATGAGCAGTTTCTTGGTGTGCGCCATGGTGGTGCCTCCGTCTGCGGGTTCGGTGGCGAAGCCACCCCACCTGAGAGGTATCGGGACCGGCGTCGCTCCTGATAACGGCCGGGCACACGGTTTCGTCGTCAGGCCAGACAGCGCTTGCTCAAGACGTGCTTACGCTGCGCGCCGCCTGGGATCTCCGATTGGCATGCGGCTGGCGTTTTGGCGACCCACGACAAACGAGAACGTCCGCGCAAGGGCAGGAAGGGCAACCTAGATGTGGAGCCTTGGGTCGCTGACGACCGCTCTCCTACTCTGACTTTCGCTGGCGTGCGCGCGAGCTGGACCGATCAATGGTGCAATACGAGGTGTCTTCACTGTGAGATGGGGTTCGACATGGCCGATCCGGATCGCTCTCGTCGCGCTGGTGCTCGCCCTCTGCGTGAGGGTCGGCTGGGAAGTGGCCAACTCGGCCGCGCTGCCGCCCTCCACCGTCGCGGCGGGCCCGGTCTCTGGTCTGGTCTTGTCGGCGCCGGCCGCTCGATCCCACGCGCATGGCACGCTGATCGGCAACTGGCAGGAGCGGGGTGACCCGGAAGTCGTGTTGGGCCTGGATGCCGACGGCCTGGTGACGCTCGATCTCCACGCCGACGGATCGACGTCCTGCGTAGCAAGCGGGACCTTCGCGGTGACCCACCACGACCTCTTCCTCATCTACCTCGGGGCTGGACAGTCGTCTGCGGGATACGTGTGCTGGTCAACTCGCACGACGCTCGACTACACAGACGGTCGTCTCGTGATGTCGTGCAACGGCGATGCGTTCAACAGGCAGGGCTGACGCCCACTAGCTGGGTGTCGATGTGCCAGACAGCTTTGCCCGAATGCCGGCGTTGGGTCGGCGCTGGGCGCCTATGCAGCGACTTTGCGTTGGATACAGGTCGTGGAGTGATGTCGTGTCGGCTCTGCGCACCCTGCGGCCATTCGTAGTACACACCCACGACCCGGAGTTGCTGACTCTATTCCCACTGCTGCGGCCGTTCGTGCCTCGCCTCGTTCACGACGCCCATGAGTTCGTGCGCGAGCAGGTCATGTCCAAGGAGTACATCCCCGCCGGCTTGCGGCCAATTGTAGCCTCGGCCAGCGGCGTGGCGCAGCGCGGCCTGACCCGCTGGGCCGATGGCTTCGTGACCGTTACCGAAGATGTCCTCAAGGACGTTAACCCTCGGGTTCGCCTGCGCCTCGTCGCCCCCAACTATCCGCGCTTGTCGCACTTTGCAGGGGCAATGCCCTTCCCGGACCTCGCCGAGGATGCGCGCCTTCGCCTCATCTATATCGGTGCGCTGTCGCGGAGCCGCGGTATCGCTCTCATGCTCGACGTGATGGAACGTCTTGGACCTCGCGAGGCTGTCCTGACGTTGGGCGGTCCCTTTTCGTCACGCGAGTTTGAAGACGAGATCACAACCCGGCTGCGGGCTGGGCTTGACGATCGAGTGCGCCTTCTGGGCCGGGTGGCGCGGACCGACCTGCCCCGGTACCTGGCTTCGGCCGAAGTGGTCTGGAACGCCGCCCTGCCAACCGCTCAGTTCCTGCGTCCGACCGTAGCTACGAAGGACTTCGAAGGCGCGGCGGTTGGTCTGGCAGTGCTGGAGAGCGATCTGCCAGGCAGAAGACTCGTCGTCGACGAGGGGTTTGGCATGGTGGTGTCACCAAGTTTTGAGGGTCACCTAGACGGCCTGCGGCGCCTCATCGCCGAGCGTGAGTCGATTGCCGCGATGGGAGAGCGCGGCCGGGTCGCTGTGCGCGATCGATTCTCATGGGAACGTGTGGAGGCGCGTTTTCTCGACTTCTATGATCGGCTTTGCGCGGGCGGAACGCGGCACTGAAGCTGCGTACGCTCATGGTAACGCCGAAGGTGTAGGGGCAGGTGGACAAGACGTGAGCGATGCAGATGCGATTCTCCAGTTCATCCGCGACGAGCTCGACGACGTCCCGGACGACCACATCGAATCAGACACCTTGCTGTTCCGCAGCCGGCTACTCGACTCGATGAACCTGCTGAGCCTTATCGCATTCCTGGAAGCTCGGTTTGACATCAAGATCGGAGCCACCGAAGTCGTCTTCGAAAACCTGGACACCGTCAACGACATCCTGGCCTTCATCGAGCGCAAGAAGGCGCGGGGCGCGTGTTAGCTCAGCCGCTCGGTGTCTTCGCAGGCGCCATGATGGCGGTGAGCGCGCATGGCTGACTGTGACGGTGACGTTCGTCTGGCTGTGACGGCTTGGGTTCGCCAGTGTAGATGCGCTTCGACTGTGAACGGATCGAACTTGTGAGGCGGTTCAAGTCAGGCCTTGTGGTCGTCGCCTTGGCGGCCCTCGGATTGGCAGCACTTGCGACACTCGTCATGGGTGCCAAGGCAAAACCCTCGGTGAGACTGGCGGCGAAGCCCACTGTGCTTGACGTTGGCAGAACCGTTACCCTCAGCGGCACGGTCAAGCACGCCACCGCTGGCGATGACACCATCGCACTGACGGTTACGGGTGCCAATGGATCGACCTCGCAATCGGGCGGCGTAGTCATGAAAAGGGGTGCCTTCAGGCTGACCTACAGGGCTGCGCGGGCCGGCAGCTGGACCTTCCGAGCCACCTACAGGGCCGGCACGACCACGTCCAGCAGCAACGAGGTGCGCATCACCGTCAGGCAGTGACGCGGCGCGATTTTCGCCAGCAGAGACAGGACGGAGGATGACGAAGGGTCGGCTGCGCTGAAGAGCCCGCGACGGCACCAACCGCGACTCTTGCCGGACATATACTTCCATTGTGGGGCTTCCCCGCCAACGATGGCTTGCGCGAGGGCGGCCACCAAATCTACAGCCGGTACGCGTCGCTCAAGCAGGCTCGTCTGCCCGAAACGGTGCCAAGACTCTCGAAGCCCGCCTCGTATAGCATCCTTTTGCAGTCTCCGATGTCCCGACCGCGGTGGCCAGCTGTGTCTTCCTGGGTGTCGCGTGGGTTGGCTCCGGCCTCGGCGAAGAGCGAGTTGGCACCGGCCGTGAGCCCGAGCAGGTTGGGTTCGTGGACCCCGATGGCTCTGGCCTGCGGGCAGGCGAGGGTCGCCAGCGCGACCACGGCCGTCACTTGCGCCAGTCGCAGCTCTGAGATCTGGCCGTGGGCCGCCAGAGGAGACCCCGGCAGGTACACCCGTCGCATGGCGGCATGACCGACACAGCCATACTCGATACCCAGATACATCTGCTCGGCGAGCTCCTGCGGGCTGTGTTCGGGGCCGATCGGCTCGCAGCAGAACCACCAGTCGAGACCGGACTCTTTGATTGTGCGGATCGTGGTCTTGCGCCGTTCGGGGTCGAGCGCGGTGTCTCTACCTTCTCGCAGGCGCAGGACATGATAGGCGCCGGTCACACCCGCCGCCTTGAGGTCCCTCGCCTGGTCTGCGTCGAAGTCGCCGATGTTCACGACGAGCTGCGTCTCCTGCGGGATGCGCTTGCGAACGAAGACGAGTGTGTGCAGAAGCCGCTCGAAGTCGGAGGTGTGCATGGTCATGAGAAAGAGGGCGTCGAGCTCGCCCGAGGCGGTGAAGCCCTCGACGCTGCGCACCAAGTCCTGCTCGCTCATGACGCTCGACCCGAAGGCTGTGTGGCCGGCTGCGAAACTGCAGAACTTGCAGGCTCCCGGGCAGGGTGCGGTCTCGATGCCGATCTGGCCGAAGATGAGGCCGGTGTTGCCGAACCTGCGGCGTGTGACCGTATCAGCTACGGCGCGCAGACACGCAGCCTCCAGCGAGGTCTCTGAGAACTCAAGCAGGAAGGCGCACTCCCCCTTGGAAGGGCCCCGGCCGTCGGTTGCGGCTTTGAGAAGGCGCGCCACCTGGTTGTCGATCCTGCCAAGCGCGGGTGCGAAGGCGCGAGAATGCAGGAAAGAGTCGCTCATCATTGTTCGATGACACTGATCTCGTCCCAGCGGGACTCGGTGACCTTCATCTCGTAGACAGCCGAGCCGCCGGGTGGAGGCGTCTCGGAGATGAGCGTGACGTAGGCTTCCGCAACGGCGGTGATGTCACCGTCGACGCGCTGCAGCGTCGCTAGCGCTGTGCTTGACACGCGCCACGTCGACCCCTCGAAGCTGACCCGATCGCCGACCTCTGGCAAAAGCACGCTGTTTCCCCCTCCGACGGACACATGAAGAACCAAATCATGCGCGGGAGAAGGTGCGCAGGGCAAGCCCAATGTCTGATCGGGTCCGGCGTCACTTTCCCTCGGGCCCGTGGCTGCGCGCACGGCTGGAGTGCCGGGTGCGACCTTACGGCGACAGACCTGAAAACCAAGCAAGCTTCTTTGGCGTGGCCGTTGAATCCTGCGGTATTGGCCGCATGCGAAGCCGGTGGACGCAAACACCCTCCGACTCTACGATGAGGTCATGCCGTTGCCACCACAGCCTGAGTCTTCGCGCGGCCATTTGCGACGAGCGCCCACCCGCCGACAGCTCAGGCGTCGTCGTGTCGCGTTGCTTGCGGCTTTCTGCGTGGCACTCGCGCTCTGCGCTCTGCTCTACGTCTCCTTCGGCCATCACCATCGCAGCGCCCCCGCAGCACGCGTGGCGCGCTCGACTCCAGGCCCCGGCGTGACACCGACGTCCAGCTCGGCGCCCAAGCTCAAGACGCACACGCCGCATCTGGTGCGCAACGCCCGCCCGCAGCCGGACTGGCGGCCCCACATGGGGCCCGTGCCCATCCTTGTCTACCACGCGCTGGGCAGCCCGCCGCCCAGCGAGCCCTACCCCGGACTCTACGTCTCCCGGGGAGTCTTCGAGGCACAGATGGCCTGGCTTGCCCGCCACGGCTACCAGGCCGTCACCCTCGATGAGGTGATGGGCGCCTGGTACCACGGCGCCACGCTGCCCGCCAGACCGATCGTCATCACCTTCGACAACGGCTACCCGGAGCAGGTCGGCTTTGCCCCGGCGGTGCTGTCGCGCTACGGCTGGCCGGGCGTGCTCAACGAGATCACGGCCGGACACCTCAAGCCGGCGCAGCTGCGCCGGGTGCTTGCCATCGGCTGGGAGGTCGACTCGCACTCGGTGAGCCACCCCGACCTCACCACCCTCAGCCCGGTCGAGCTGCGCTACCAGGTGGTGGCCTCACGGCGCTACCTGCAAGGCACCTTCCACATCGCTTCCAACAGCTTCTGCTATCCGTCGAGCAAGTACGACAGCGCGGTGGTCGCGGCCGTCGAGGCGGCCGGCTACACCAACGCCACGACGGAGAACGCCGGCTATGCCACCAGGGACCGCCCCTTCGAGCTCGATCGCTTCGAGATCGAGGGCGGTCAGGGCGTGGCTGGACTGGCGGCAGACCTCGGCAGCAGATAGGGCGACCATCGCTTCCTGAGGCAGCTGCTACTACGATGATGGGATGTCAATGACCACACGGGACGAGATCCCAGATGAACCTAACCCGCGGCCCACAAGCCCCAAGCGCAGCCAAAGCCTCGCGCAACTGCTCGTCCTCGGCCTGGTCGTCGCACTGATCGGTGCCGCGAGTTTCGTCGCGGTACTCAGAGGCTCACACCAGACCAGGAGAAGTGCCGGCAGCGCGGTGCAACCGAGGGTGCGGGCCACGCGCCGGCCGTCTCACATCGCTCATCGCGATCCCATGCCGGTCCCCATCCTCATGTATCATCACGTCGCGCCCCAGTCCGAGGGTTCGTCCCTGCTGTGGGTGAGTCGCACCCAGTTCGCCGGCGAGCTTGCCTACCTGCGCCGTCACGCCTACCACACCGTCACCTTGCAGCAGGTCTACGACTGCTGGACGAAGGGCAGTCCGCTGCCCTCGCGCCCGGTCGTGCTGAGCTTCGACGACGGTTACACAGACCAGTACCGCTACGCGGCGCCCCTGCTGCGCCGCTACCACGACGTCGCCGTCCTCAACTTGATCGTCCATAACCTCGGAAGCGCGCCGCTTACCATCGCCATGGTCTCGCGGATGGCCTCGTGGGGTTGGGAGATCGACTCTCACACGATCACCCATCGCGACCTCGCATTACTGCCCGCCGGCGAGGTGCATCGTGAGCTGCAGGGCTCACGGAACCTGCTACGTCGCTACCTCCATCTGCCGGTCAACTTCTTCTGCTATCCTGGCGGCGCCTACGACGCTGCAGTGGTAGCCGCTGTGCGCCGGGCTGGCTACCTGGCGGCCACCTCGGTGCGCTATGGTCTGGCCCGGCCGGGCGTGCTCTTTACCCTGCCGCGCATCGTTGTCTTCGGCGGCGAGCCGCTTGCGCTCTACGCGCATAGCCTCGGTGGCTCGCCCCGCGCCGAGACAGCGATCGTGCGCTCCGTGGATGGCGCCGGACTGTAACAGGGAACACCTTGGTAGCCCATCTCGCGCTACGCGCACGGTTCACCAGGGAGGGTGGTTGCCGCCACTGGTGTGCGAGTCACAAGCGGATGCCGATCCCTGTGGGGTGCTCTTGTGCGGCGACGTTCACCAGATCCAGCCGCCATGCTTTGTGATTTGGCGCGGTGGACACCCTGTGTGCTGGCTCTGTGCCAGTTTTCGAATAGAAGGGTCAGAGCGCTGCCGCTCCTGAACCCCTCTGTTCGCTTGCCTGAGCCCTTCTCGGTTGCTGTGGGTCGCCGAGACTGGGAACGCACAGCGTGCCGCGCCGGGCCAGCTTGCCCCAGCCGACACGTTCCCCCCGAATGGCCCTCGCCAGCGCCTTGTAGACTGCAAGCGAGAGGATCTGGCGGTAGAAGAAGCGCTGCAGGACCAGCAGCGGCAGCAGCCGCCAGTCCTCGCCGGACTCAAGCAGCAATGCCACCGCTGCCGCTAGGTAGTCGGCGGCGAACAGCAGGCCCGTGTAGAGCAAGAGCAGAACGGCGCCAGCGTCGCTGCGCGCCCCGGGGTCGGTGAAGTGCTGCCAGGCAAGCAGGGCGGTCGCGTACAGGACGAGCAGGTCCATCACTGGACACAGCAGGGGAAAGATCACCTTGAACACCAGCGCCTGTGGCAGGGCCAGTAGACCGAGCGTTCCGGGGCGGCGTCTGAGGGCCGCGCCGCGGTGCTTCCAGTAGGCCTGAATCGTGCCGTACACCCAGCGATAGCGTTGGCGAAAGAACGCTCTCGGGTCGACAGTAAAGAAGTGTGTTTAGTCTCGTGTTATGGGGATGTTAGGTTTCTTGAATGAGGACACTTGGCCTTCAGTGCCCTAGTGTCGCGCCGGTTCTTCGACGGACTCCAGCGGCAGTCCTGCTCGTCTGAGGTCTGGTCGAGACACGTTAGCTGGAGCGCGCCACTCAGTGGTGCAAAAGCGCCGCTGCACCCCTGTAGGTAAACACCGTGCCCACCAGACCGAAGAGCACGAGCAGCAGGGGCCGCTCGTGGCGGCTGAGCCAGTCCTTGCTCCGAGAGAACGTGTCGCCGACGCGGACGGGAGCTGCCAAATAGACGGCAAGCGGCACCGCCGACGTGCTGACGGCGACGGCGATGAAGATAAGCAGCGCACCGAGTGCGCTTGCCAGCGGTAGTCGCGCCTTTAGGATCTCAGCCAGGGCGGGGGTCTCCATCTCCCAGTTGGCAAGAAAGAGACCGACACCACACGCTCCGATAGGCCCCAGCCTCTCGACCCAGGCCATCCAGCGGGGCTCGCGCCGGACCCTTCCTGACGCGGGCCGTCTGATGAGGATCACGGCGAATGCGCTCAAGAAGCCGATCCCGACGAGCAGCCAGAGGGTCTCGACGATGGCACCGGTGCGCGCGCCGGCCGTGGTCGCATAGGGGCGGAGGACCAGAACCACAGCCGCGCCGTACACCAGCATGACGCCAACAAGAGCGCCCAAGTAGGCAAGGCCATTGGCCGCAGGTCGGTTCGTAGCCGGCATGATGAGCGCCGCAATGATGCACACAGGCTCGACGGCGATGGCGATGGCGATGGGCAGGATCTGCACGAGGAGGGATCCCATGCTGCCAGTATGACGCCTCGCGCCTTGTCGCAACGACACGGCGGCTTCGATATCGGGGCGGCCAAGTCGCACCGACAGCAACACAGGATTCGGCACTCGGCCCTGCCGCCTGCGCCGTGTCGGGCTCGGCTGCCCTTACCAGCGCCTTCCCGTGTTCCGCTTTCGACTGTGGTATAACCGCCACGATGGCCGATCGGGTTTGAGAGCTTCCAGGGAAAGAGCGTGGCCGAGGGCAATGACTGCGCAGAGAAGCCGTCGTCCGGCGAGCATCGTGGCGGCAGCGCTTGTCATCGGCATCTTCATCGCCAGCGGTTGCGGGGGCAGTCCGGGCTCGACCGTTTCCTTGGCGTCGCCCTCGCCGACCGTCGCAGCGCTCTCCCGCCGACAGCTCACGCACTACCTCACCGCTGTCACTGCGGTGTTGGCGAGCAAGGCCAGCCCCTCGAAGGCGACCTTTGATCCGACACGACCTGCTGGCTGGCTACGATTCCGCGCTTCGGTCGTTCTCGGATTGCGGACGGAGATGCACAAGCAACTGAAGCTCAGGGCGATCAAGCCGCCACCATCCTTGCGGTCCGCGCACGCTCGGCTTTTGGCTGCTTACGCGGACGATATCCGCGCGTTGACGATACTCTCCGGGAGCCTACTGTTGCACACGCCGTACGGAAGGTGGCAGGCCAGCTATCGATCGCGCAGCCAGGGGTCCTTGCGAGAGTTGAGCCAGTGGGATGTAACCGTCGCAACGCAAGCACGATACGAGCACGTGAAGCTGCCGGACGCGCTGCGTCACCTCATCAGCAGCGCGCCGTAGGAGCTTTCGCCTGCTTGTCGAGATGCGCTCCAGAAATCCGGGTTGTGTGACTTGGCCTAGGAACAGCTTCGTTTTCAGAAACCCTGCCTTCGTGGCATCGCTGGCTACTGTCGCGGTCGCGGTCGTCACCTTGCTGGTCACCGTCACTCGCACGTGGCCCGAGCGCTTCGTCATGGTCCAGGGCATCCTCGTCCTTGCCTCCTCAGGGCACGACTTCGAGCGTGGCATAACGGTCGCTGCCTCAATCGGCCTGCTGATCATCGCTCGTGGAATGGCCCGCAGGCAGCGGCGTGCCTGGCTGGCTGCGATCGTGCTGCTTTGTGGCATCATCGCCGCCACCGTGCGTGACGGCGACCTTGACCTGGCACTGCCTGCCCTTGTGCTGCTTGGCGCCTTGTTTCTCCTGCACGCGCAGTTCTACGCGGCAACTGAGGCTACCCGTCTGCGATCGACACTGGGCGTAGCGCTGACGGCAGCGATCGCACTGTATGCCTACGGCCTGGGGGCTATCTACTGGCATGCCGCCGCCCGCCATGAGACGGTAGCCATCGGCGTCGCGCTCGCTCGCGTCACCTTGGGGCTTGTCGGCTACGACGCGCAAAGTCCGGCGACGCGCTTCTCCCACGCATTGACAGTGACGCTTGCCATCGCTGCGATCGGCACGGCTCTTATCGTCGTGTCGTGGCTGCTGCGTGCTCCGCTCAGCGGCGTCTCGACTGATGCGCGTGACCGAGCGACCGTACGCCGCCTGGTGAGCCAGGCCGGCAGCGACACGCTCGCCTACTTCGCCTTGCGCCGCGACAAGCACTACTTCATAAACACACAGCGGAGTGCGTTTCTCGCCTATCGCTCTGTAGGCGGCATTGCCTTGGTCAGCGGTGACCCGATCGGGGACAGGGCTGCATTCGCGGAACTGGTCTCGAGCTTTGCGGCGCACTGTCGTCGCCACTCCTGGCGTTTGGCGGTCATTGGCGTGGCGCCTGACTCCCGTCCACTGTGGCAGGCGCTGGGTCTCAAGACCGTGCCCGTCGGTGAAGAGGCTATCGTCAGAACTGCCGAGTTCTCCTTGGAGGGACGGTCGATTCGCAAGGTGCGCCAGTCAGTGCATCGATTGGAGCGGCTCGGGTACCGCGCACAGGTACTGTTGGCTGATGCTGTCTCCGAGCCGCTGTGGCGCGATATCGCGCGGGTCTCCGCCGCTTGGAGCGGGGGCGTGCCGGAGCGCGGCTTTTCCATGGCGTTGGACGACATGCGCGGGGTCGAACGGGGTGACTGCCTCTTCGTGCTTGGCTTCAAAGCGACGGGGGAGCTTGCCGGCTACCTGCACCTGGCGCCGGTTCCCGCAACGGGCGATCTCTCCCTGGCAGCCATGCGTCGCTTGGCTGATGTGCCCAATGGCTTTACTGAGTGGCTCGTGTGCGCCGTTATCGGCTGGGGCAGGCAACAGGGCATCGAGCGTATCTCGCTTAACTTCGCCGCCTTTGGGGGGCTCCTGCGCGCCGAGGATGCGGCGCCACCGGCTCGCCTGGCGCGTTATGCACTGCGCTATGCTGATCGCTTCTTTCAGCTCGAGCGTCTGTTGCAGTTCAACGCGAAGTTCTACCCCGAGTGGCTGCCTCGTTACCTGGCGGTCGAGCGCTACACTGACATACCGGTCGCAAGCCTAGTTCTGCTCACGCTCGAGAAGTTGGTGCGCTGGCCAGGCCCCGTGCAGCGCCTATGGTTGCGTCTGTAACCTTGGTGGTCGCGTGGCCGCGCGATTGTGCCGGTCGGCGCTAGTACGTGAAGGGTCCGTGAGAAGCTTGAAATGAAGCAGCTGGAGAGTGAGACTCGCGCGCGAATCCGTGGTGGGCGCGGTGTCGTAGGTTCCGAGGTGTTGCTTGCGGCCTATCTGACTATCGCGGTCACGCTGACAATCCTGCATGGCCGGTTCGGAGCGCCCGGAGTGGGTGCGCTTGCCTCCAGCCCGCACTCGGTAGCCGCTGGCGGCTGGTGGCTTCTGCTGACGAGCGGTTTCTTCTTTGCCGGGATCGTGCTGCCTCAAGTCATCCTTGTAGTGGTGCTGGGCGTCGCACTGCTTCGCTTGTGCGGCGCCTTGGTTTTCTGGCTGACGGTGTCTGTCGGGCATATCGTCTGCACCGCACTGGTGTATCTGGGTGTCTGGGCAATCGGCCTCTTCGATTCAGCCGGCGTCGCCTCGCTGTCCCGCCGCCCGGACTACGGCGTGTCTCTGGTCTGGTGTGCCTGCATTGGTGCCGTAACGCTTGCCGTCTGGTTGCGGTCGCCTAGGCAAAGGCACGGCCTGTGGCTGCTGCTGCCGGCGGTTGCGGTCGCCTTCCTTGTGGTCATTGTGATCTTCTCGGATCCGCTGTCTCGCTATGAACACCTGCTCGCGTTTCTTAGCGGCGTTCTCGTCGTTCTTCTGGTCGAACGCCGCCCATGGCCGCTGCGCAAGGGGCGGCGACCGCTCTGCGACTGAACGTCAACTGTGGAATTGGCGGCGCAGCCTTTGTTGACTTCGAGCACGGCGCAGGACGCCGATGCGCGAACTGCTACCGCTTCACTGCGTAGGGATTTACGCCAAAGTGAAGGGCGTAGATGGCTAACAAGAAGCCCGCTGCGGACAGTAACCCGGCGACGATCGGGCTGGCTTTGCGGAAGGAGCACGGTAAAGATGAAGTCGGCTTGGAAGGCAGAATAAAGACCGCTGGCGCCAAGACATATCCGGGGGGGATTCGTCCGGGGAGCTCCTCGGCTTGGCGG
>CAZFJE010000077.1:0-13725 GCA_964519555.1 uncultured Thermoleophilia bacterium | reverse complement strand
AGGGCTTCATCGCCGAGCCGAGCTGGCGGTGGGCCTGCCAGGCCAGGTTGAACTGGGTGGTGCGGTAGTCGGTGCTGGCCACCATGGCGCGGATGAAGCCGTTCGCCGGGTCGATCGAGACCAGCGCTCCGGCCGGGCCTTTGGGCAGCGTGCTCTTGAGCGCCCTGATGCCGTCGTTCTGCATGCGCATGTCGAGCGAGGTGTAGACCTTGAGGCCGCCCTGCAGGGTCTCGGCCACGCCGAAGCGCCGGATGAGCTGCTCGGTCACGTACTGCACGAAGTAGGCCGCCGGCCCCTTCTGGCTGGGCGACGCCGTGGCGAACACGTGTGTGGCGGCCTGCGACGCGGCGGCGGCTTGCGAGGCGCCGATGTAGCCCTGCGCGCTCATCGCGCTCAGCACCAGGTCGCGGCGCGCCAGGGCGTCGGCGGGGTCGTAGATCGGCGAGTAGCCGGTCGGGTCGCGGGGCAGGCCGGCCAGCAGCGCGCACTGCGCCAGCGAAAGCTGCCAGACGTTTTTGTGGAAGTACGTCTGGGCGGCGGCCTGCACGCCGTAGGCGCCCGCGCCGTAGTAGACGGTGTTGAGGTAGGCGGTGAGGATCTGGTCTTTCGACCAGCGGTCCTCGAGCTGCCAGGCGAGCAACGCCTCGTGGATCTTGCGCAACAGCCCGCTCTCGTTGCTCAGATAGGCGTTCTTCACGTACTGCTCGGTGATCGTGCTGCCGCCCTGCACGACGTGACCGGCCAGCACGTCGGCGATCAGGGCTCGCGCCACGCCCACGAAATCGACGCCGTGGTGTACGTAGAAGCGGCGGTCCTCGATGGCGACGGTGGCGTCTTTCAAGGCCTGGGGGATCCGCGACGACGACACGACCGTGCGGTTGGTGTCGCCGTGCAGCTGGGCGATCACCGTGCCGCGGCTGTCATAGAGCACGGTGTTCTGGGCCAGTGTGCGAGACTGCAGCGAGGCGAGCGAAGGCGTGGTGTGCGAGACCGCCACCACGGCGCCGGCCAGGGCGGCCGCCGCCACGAGCGGCACCGCCAGCGCGGCCAGCACGACCAGCACGAACCAGCGACCAAGGCGGCGGCGGTACGACCGTCGCCGCCCTGCCGAAGAGGCGGCTGGCGCTGCGGGGCCGGAGCTCATGAGCCTACGGCACCCGCACGGCGGAGGTCGCCAGAGCGAGCATCTGGTGGTTGGTGAGCTCTTCGTCGAGCGTGTTCGCCACCCAGTAGGCCACGCCGCCGGCCTGCCAGGCGATCATGTGCAGGTGGGAGCCGTCGTAGTACAGCGAGTAGCTGCGCCCGGCGATCGTGCGCGTCGCGTCGGGGCTCGCCAGGATGGGCGCGCCGGTCCAGGCGATGGCCTGGACGTCCCAGAAGCCGCCCTGCGACGCGGTGCCGACCACCACGGCAGCCTTGGCCATGCCCGAGCCGGTGGGCACCGCGTAGGCCCGATACTGGTCGTAGCCCAAGCCACCGGGCAGGGCGGCCGGCATGTAGAGCTTCAGGTGCGAGTGCGCCTGCAGCGCGCGCCACTGGGCCACGTGGTAGGCCGAGTCGGTGATGGCGCGCCTGGTCTTTGGCCGCTTCGCGGTCGGCGACGGGCTCGCCGCACCCGCGGCCGGCGACACGCCCGGCGCGCCGGCGACGATGACGGAGTGCGGAGCCTTGACCGGGTGCAGGAACTGATGGACGGCGGCCTGCACCTGGACGGGCGTGGCGACCACGTAGTCGACACCGTTGATCGTGGGTGTCGAGCCCTGGACATGCGTCTGATAGACGTGGTCGGTGTTCAGCGACAGCGCCAGGGTGAGCACCGAGTAGAGCTTGCCCAGGCTCGAGATGTCTGAAGTCACGTTGCGCGAGATGATGGTCATGGCCGCCAGGAACCGCGGCAGGCTGGTGAGCGTCGCCGAGCCGGCGAGCTCGCGCTTCATCTCGCGCAGAAAGATCTGCTGGCGCACGATGCGCGTGAAGTCGCCGTTCTGGTCGTGGCGAAAGCGCACCCAGTCGAGCGCCTGCGCGCCGTTCAAACGCTGGTAGCCGGGGTTGATGTCGATCGAGGCGTAGCCGGTGACGGCGGTGTTGTTGTAGTAGCCGCGGTCGATCATGAGGTACGCCCCGCCGAGCTTGTTGATGACCTGCTTGAAGCCGTCGAAGTCGATGTCGACGAAGTCGTTGATGGGCACGCCCAGCAGGCGCTTGGTGACCTCGAGCGCGAGCTTCGCGCCGCCGAACGAATAGGCGGCGTTGATCTTGTTCTGGCCGTACCCGGGGATCGTGACCAGCAGGTCGCGCGGCACCGAGAGCATCGAGATGCTGCCCGACTCGGGGTCGAGCCGCACCAGCAGCAGCGTGTCGGAGCGCGCTCCCAGGCTGGGCTGCCCGGCGCGGCGGTCGCTGCCCAGCACCAGGATGGTGAGCGGCTTGCCGGGCTGCGCGTGCGTGAGCTGCGATTTGGCGGCCTGCACCTCTTGCGGGTCGTTGCGGGCGACCTGCGCGGCCGTACTCTGCAGCCAGCCGATCAGCACGCCCGCCGTGACGGCCACAAAACAGACCACGGCGATCACGAAGATCTTGGTGACGCGCAACCACAAGCTGCCGCGGCGGGCGGGCGCCGCGGCCGCGGTATAGCGGGTGTAGGTGGGCACTACGGTGTTCCTCTTGTCGTTCCGTCTGGACCGCTTGGCTGCTCTCTTTGTACCCCGCTGCACGAAGTGTCAGTTCACAGACACCGATGGTGCGCGGCCGCGCGAGCGAGCGTCGCGGTACCCGTGCGTGCGTCGGGGGCGACCTGCTCATCTCGATGAAACGAGCGCGGGCGGCTCATCGGGCGAGGCGCTCGGCCGCCAGCGTGTAGGCCTCGGAGAAGGTCGGGTACTGAAAGACGGAGTCGCGCAGGAAGCTGGCCGACAGGCCCGCCCGTACGGCGAGCGCCGCGACGTGGATCCACTCGCCGGCGAACGGCCCTACCGCGGTGGCGCCGACGACCACGCCGTCGCCGGCGCGCGTCAGCAGCTTGAGCAGGCCGCGCGGCTCGCGCTCGAAGGTGAATGCGCGAGTGACGGCGCTGAGCTCGACGGTGGCCGCCTTCACGGCCACGCCGGCGGCGCCGGCCTGGGCCTCGGTCAAGCCCACGGCAGCCACCTCGGGATCGGTGAACACCACCCGCGGCACGGCGCCGTAGTCGAGGCCGCGCGGCTCGCCGTCGCCCCGCGCGGCCACGATGTTGGCGGCCACCGCGCGCGCCTGGTACTTGGCGACGTGGGTGAACAGCGCCACGCCGGTGACGTCTCCGACGGCCCAGAGCCCCTCGGGGCCGCCCTGCACGCGACCGCGATCGTCGATCTCGAGGCCGTCCTCGGGGTCGATGCCCACGCTCTCGAGGCCGATGCCCCGCGTGCGTGGTCTTCGGCCGGTGGCGACCAGAACGACGCTCGCGTTGAGGGTCGCACCGTCGGAGAGCGTCACGACCTTGCGACCGTCGCGCGCCTCGACGGCCTGCACGGTGACGCCGGCCAGCACGCGCACGCCGGCCTCAACGAGGGCGGTCGCGAGCAGGGCGGCGGCTTCGGGCTCGTGCCCCGTCAGGATGCGCTGGCCGCGCTGCACCAGGGTGACGCTCGCGCCGTAGCCGGCGAGCATCTGGGCGAGCTCGACGGCCACCGGCCCGCCGCCTTGCACGATCACGCTGTCGGGGACCTCGCGCAGGCCCGTGGCTTCGCGGTTGGTCCAGTACCCAGCCTCGCGGAGGCCGGCGACGGGCAGCACGACCGGGTCGGAGCCGGTCGCCACCACCACGTGTGGCGCCTCGAGCCTGCGCCCGTCGGCTTCGACGGCGCCGGGGCCGACGAGGCGGCCCGCCGCCTTCACCACGGTCACGCCCATCTTGCCGTACTCCGCCACCTGCGCGGCGTCGTCGTAGTCGCGCACCATGTAGTCGCGGTACTCGACGACCTGCGGCCAGTCGGGCGCCGCGCGACTGATGCCGAAGCCGCGGCGCGTCTCGTCGGCTATCGCCGGCGGGCGCAGCAGCGTCTTGCTGGGCACGCAGGCCCAGTACCCGCACTCCCCGCCGATCAGCTCACGCTCGACGAGGGCGACCTTCAGGCCTCGCGGTGCCAGCCGGTAGACCGCCACCTCCCCCCCGGGACCCGCTCCCAGCACGATCGCGTCGAACCGCTCCACGCTCATCGCCACCCGCCTTTCACCCTGGTCGCGCCCCTCGCGCCCCTCGCGCGCCGGCGCCCGCGCCGCGGTCTCGTCACCGGTCAGGCAGCGCTCGTTTCGCGCCGCGACTTCAGGCCTACGGCGCGCTTCATGTCGTCGGTGATCTCCTGGTCGGTCTCGGCGTAGCCCCGCCAGGGGTCTTCACCGCGGCCGCCCAGAAGGCGGCCCACGTTGCCCACGGTGTAGGCGTCGGGCCGCAGATCGGCGTCGAGCTGCTCCCAGCGCAGGGGCGCGCTCACGGGGGCGCCGGGGCGCCGGCGCGTCGAGTAGGGTGCGACGAAGGTGGCGCCTCGGCCGTTGCGCAGGTAGTCGATGAACACCTTGCCCACGCGCTTGCTGCGCGACATGGTGGCGAGGTAGCGCTGCGGCTCGGCGCGCACCATGAGGTCGGCGAGCGCATGCGAGAACTGCTTGACTTCGTCCCACGAGCGCGTCGGACGCAGCGGCACGACGACGTGCAGGCCCTTGCCGCCGCTCGTCTTCACGAAGCTGCGCAGACCGAGGTGCTCGAGCAGGAGCCGCAGAGTCTGCGCCGCGGCGATGGTGTGGCCGAAAGGCAGGCCGTCGGCGGGGTCCAGGTCGAAGACCATCTGGTCGGGCTGTTCGAGTGTCTCGATGTGCGACCCCCACACGTGCAGCTCGAGCGCGCCCATCTGCACCAGCGCGAGCACACCGGCCGCCGACTCGACGGCCGGATAGATCGCCGTCGCCCCAGATTCGCGGACCGGCACCTCGAGGACGCCGTCGGGCACATGCGCGGCGAGGTGCTTCTGAAAGAAGCACTGCGCCGCGGCGCCGCCGGGGCAGCGCACCAGCGTGAGCGGGCGCCGCGCGACGTAGGGCAGCAGGCGCTCGACGACCTTCTCGTAGTAGCGAGCCACTTCGAGCTTGGTGAGACCGATGTCCGGATACACCACGCGATCGGGGTGGCTGATGACCACGCCGCCGACGACCGCGGACTGCTTGCCGCGGGGGGCCGCCTTGGCTGGTCGTTTACGGTCGACGACTTTGGCGGCGGGTGACGGCTCGGCGGCAGGTGACGGCTCGGCGGCAGGTGACGGCTCGGCGGCCGGACCGGCCGCCGCCTCGCTCGCCACCTCGAAGACGACCTCGTCCGGCGGCTTGTCGAAGCGCAGGCCCTTGAACGAGGCGTGCCGCAACGCGTCGCGCCCGCCCCAGTCGAAGAACTCGATCTCCGCGACCAGGCTCGGCTCGACCCAGCGTACGCCGGCGGCCGCCTTGCCTCGCGGGGCGTTCTCGCAAGGCGGCTGGTCCACCACCAGAGGGTCGAGGCGGGCGCGCAGATCGCGCATGGCGCGGTCGTCCCAGCCCGTGCCGATCCGACCAGCGCAGCGCACCGGGCCCCCGGGGCCCTCATGAAAGCCCACGAGCAGCGCGCCGATGCGCCCCGTCACGCCCGTACGTTCGGTGAAGCCCGTGATCAGGAACTCCTGGCGGCGCAGGCACTTCACCTTGAGCCAGTCCCGGCTGCGGCCCGCGCGGTAGGCCGCGTCGACGCGCTTGGCCACGGCGCCCTCGAGGGCCAAACCGCAGGCCTGGCGCACGAACTCGTCGCCGTGACCGAGCACGTGGTCGACGTAGCGCACGCGGGCGCCGGGGGGCTGGCCCGCAAGGAGGCGCTCGAGCGCCTCCTTGCGGGCCAGCAGCGGCGCCCCCGTAAGGTCGAAGCCGTCGAGGTGCAGCAGGTCGAAGACGAAGTAGACGATGCGCCCCTCGGGGTCGGTGCCGCCCTGCAGGGCGCTCGCCAGCGCGGCGAAGGTCGTGCGCCCGTCGTCGTGCACGTAGACCACCTCGCCGTCGAGCAGCGCGCTCGCGGCCGGCAGTCGGCCGAGCGGCGCGATCAGTGTCGGAAAGTGGTCGGTCCAGTCGGCCCCGCGACGCGTGAACAGGCGCGGCACGCCGCCGTCGAGCCGGCAGAGCACCCGGTAGCCGTCGAACTTGATCTCATGCAGCCAGCCGTCGCCGCGCGGCGCCTCTGAGACGAGCGTCGCCAGCTCGGGCTCGACGCGCACAGGCAGGGGCCCGCGCCGCGCGCCGGGGACCGCCCCGGGGTCCGGCCGCGCCGCGGGCGGGCCGGCCGGGTCCCACACGCTGTCGGCGGCGGCAGTGATCTGCTCGGCGGTGCGCCCCGTCTTGGCGCTGTCGGGCAGCAGCGCGGTGACCGCCGCCTCGGCGCCGCTGCGGGCTTCGTCGTCGCGCTCTTTGAAGAACAGCCAGTTGTCGGCCTTCTCGTCGCTCGCGCGGCCGTCGGGGTCGTGGCGCGGCTTCATGCGCACCAGCATCCAGCGGCCGCGGAGCTTCTCGCCTTCAAGGCGGAACTTGAGGTGGCCGTCCCTGTAAGCCGCTCGCGGGTCGTCGGCCGTGGCCTCTTCGGGAAACCAGCGGCCGCGGTCCCAGACCATCACCGTGCCGCCGCCGTACTCGCCCTTGGGGATCACACCCTCGAAGTCGGCATAGTCGAGGGGGTGATCCTCGACGTGCACGGCAAGGTGCCTGTCGGCGGGGTCGAGGCTGGGGCCCTTAGGTACCGCCCAGCTCTTGAGCACGCCGTCGAGCTCGAGCCTGATGTCGTAGTGCAGCCGGCGCGCGGCGTGTTTGTGGATCACGAACAGGTCGCCGTGGGCGCTCGAGCCCAGCCTGGCGCCCGGCTCGGGCGTCTCGCCCAGGCGGCGCTTGGCCCGGTAGTCGTCGAGGGCCACCCTCAAGCCGCCTTGGGGCGCCCGCCCTTGCCGCGCTTGGGGGGCGCCTTCTTCTCGTCGGGCGCCCCCTCCCCGCCGGGCTCGAAGTCGCGCGACCCGCCGGCCTCGCGCACCTGGTCGACGCTGCGCTTGAGCAGCGCCATGATGTCGACGACCTGGCCTTCGGGCGCCGGCTCGCCGGCGGCGACCGCCTCGACCGCGCCCGTGCGTTCCTTCTCTTCGATCACCCTGAGCAGGTCGTCGCGGTACTCGTCGCGGTACGCCGCGGGGTCCCACCGGGTGGCCATGGCAGCGATCAGCTGCTCGGCCATGGTGATCTCGGGCTGAGTCAGGCCGAGCGCCTCGAGGTCGTCCTCGGGCACCTCGAGCTCGCTTGAGTCGCGCAGCTCATTGGCGTAGCGCAGCGTCTCCAGCACGAGCAGGTCGCCGCGCGCAAGGACAGCGCAGAGGTACTCCTTGGTGCGGATGACGACCTTGGCGATGGCCACTCTGTCGGTGTCGCGCAGCACAGCCCGCAGCAGCGCGTAGCCCTTCTTGCCCGAGCCGATCGGCGCCAGGTAGAAGGGCTTCACGAAATAGGTGATGTCGATCTCGTCGGCGTTCACGAACCCGAGGATGCTCACCGTCTGGCCGGCCTTGGGGTTCGCCCGCTTGAGCTCTTCGTCGGTGATCACCACGTACTTCCCGCCGCCGGTGTCGTAGCCTTTGACGATCTCCTGGTAGGGGACCTCCTGACCGGTCTTCTCGTCGACGCGCTTCTCGCGCACCCGGCTCATGGTGCGCCTGTCGAGCTGGTTGAAGCGCAGCTCCTGAGGGCGCTCGGCCGAGTACAGGGCGACCGGCACGTTGACGAGGCCGAAGCTGATGGCGCCTTTCCAGATCGATCTGGGCATCTCTCACCTCTAGCGTCATGCTGCCGCGAACAGGGGGCGCGTCGCTCGCAGTCAGAGCGAGCCGCCGCGACGCCCGGCAGCGCACGTGAGATACCCGCTCACGCTTCTCCCCACGACTGTTTGGCCGGCGCAGCCGTAACCGCGGCTCGTGCCGCGCTGCGCCGCGCGCGGTGGCGTCGGCGACATGAGCGGACGGCGGGAGTCTAGGTCTGTGCCCCGGGAGCGTACCGCGCAGATCGCGCCCGTCGACGGCCGCAGGAAGCGCCGACCTGGGTGCTGCGATGTGCCGCGGGCGCCGCGTCAGGCGAGGAGCGCGCCCGCCCTGTGCAGCAGGTCGACGAAGGCCGGCATGAGCGCCGGGCCGGCGGCGACGATGGCCGGCCCCTTGCCGTGCCCGGCCGGCAGCGCCGCCACTCGGGCGCCGGCCTCTTCGGCTATGAGACGGCCGGCGGCGTAATCCCAGGGCGAGAGGTCGAGCTCGTAGTAGGCGTCGAGCTGGCCCGCCGCGAGGCGGCACAGGTCGAGAGCGGCCGAGCCGCCGCGGCGAATGTCGGCGACGCGCGCCAGCACGTAGGCGACCGCGGCGCCCTGCTGGGCGCGCTGCCGCGCCTCGTAAGAGAACCCGGTGCCGACCAGCGCCTCGGCGAGGACCGTCTGCGACCGTACCGTCAGGCGCTTCTCGTCCTGCCAGGCGCCCCCACCGCGCACCGCCCAGAAGACGATGCCGGTCAGCGACTCATACACCACCCCGACGACCGTCTCGCCGTCGATCTCGGCGGCCACCGACGAGCAGAAGGCCGGGTAGCCGTACACGTAGTTCATGGTGCCGTCGAGCGGGTCGACGACCCAGCGCACGCCGCTGCTGCCCTGGCGGGCGCTGCCCTCTTCGGCGAGGATGGCGTCGTGGGGCCGGGCGGCGGTCAGCATCTCGACGATCGTCGCCTCGGCTGCGCGGTCGACGTCGCTCACGAAATCGTTGGGCGCCGACTTGGTGGTCAAGTCGCGGGTGCGGTCGAGGCCCTCGACGTGGAGACGCCCGGCGGCGCGCGCGAGCTCGACGGCCAGCGCCCGCAGCTCGTCGATCAGCTCGCTCGAAGCGGCCGTGGCAGTCATCGGGTCGCCGGCGCCACCGGGATCAGGCCTGGTTGTAGAAGCCGCTGCCGGCGAGGCCGCGCCGTTCGTCGCCTGAAAGGTCGACGTGAGTCGGACTGAGCATCAGCACGTGCTCGGCGACCACGCTCAGGCCGCCGTCGCGCGCGTACGCCAGGCCGCTGCAGAAGTCGGTCACCCGCCGGGCGACGTCGTTGCCGCAGCCCTGCAGGTCGACCATGACCGGCGTGTCGCGCCGAAAGGCATCGGCGACGCGCTGGGCGTCGTCGAAGCTGTCGATGGCCACCACGCAGAACTCGTGGCGCGCCGGCTGCACTAACCGCAGCGGAGGTTCGTCGGGTGCTTCGTAGGGCACGGCTTCCTCATCCCAGTCGTCTCCGTCGTCTCTGCCCGAAGACCAGGCCAAGGCCGCATCGAGTCGGCCGCGGGCCCGGCGCCAAGAATCGCTCGCACTCATCGTTACCGCTTCTCCTCGAGAACTTCTCGCCACCAGATCCGCTCCGCCGCCGGGACCTCCCGCGCCGCATCGCCCGGAAGGCCCGTGAGCCTCCGCAGGCGGCGCACGCCCTGTGGGGCGCCGGAGCCACGTCTCGCCCGCCGTCAGAGCGAGGAGACCAGTTGCATAAGCTTCGCCGAAGAGCGTCGGGTTTCCTTTGGCGCGCGGCCGTTGCCCGGCGTCCGGGGCGTCGCGGCGACCCGTCGGCGCGCGGCCGTTGCCCGACGTCTAGGGCGTCGCGGCGACCCGTCGGCGCGCGGCCCCGGCGCTCGTGCGCAGCAAGGGGTACAACCCGGCGCCGGCCAGACCGAGGGCAATGATCACCAGGTAGGTGACGTGAAACCCGAAATGGGCGAGCAGCAGGCCGCCGAAGATCGGGCCGAGAGAGCCCTGACCGGCCATCCAGACGAAGGTCCAGGCGCCCATGTAGCGCCCGCGGAGTTCGACGGGGGCCAGGTGGGCGACGATCGTCGAGGTCACAGGGCCGAAGATGGCCTGGGCCAGCCCCAGGGCGGCGATGGTGACGAGCAGCGGCCAGGCGGCCGGCATGAAGGCCGACAGGCCGATGCCACAGCCGAACAGCAGGCTCGCCACCGCCACCTGGTACATGGGGTCCAGCCTCTTGATGGCGCGCACGCTGGGGTACTGCGTGACGACGATCACGAGCGCCATGTACGACATGAGCAAACCATAGTCGGCCCGGGGCACGTGCAGGTAGCTCGTGAGCAGCACGGGGAAGGTCGAGTACGTTTGCCCGAAGATGAACAGCGGCAGCAGCGAGATCGCGCAGAAAGCGCAGAAGCGCCGGTCGCCGAGCACGCGCCGGTAGCCCTGCGGCGCCGCGGCGGCCTTGCGGCGGCGCGAGAGGCGACGGCTGGGAATGCGGATCACGTCGCGCACGCCGTAGACCGGGGGCCCTTCGCTTATGCTCGTCGAGTGCACGTGGCGCGCCACCCGGGGGCGGGTCTCGCGCAGCGCGATCAGCGTGAACACAAGGAAGGCGAAGCAGCCCGCGCCGGCCAGCAGGAACAGCAGAGGGAGCCCGAACCCGGCGGCGAGCAGCGCCGCCGCGATCAACGGTCCGACGATCTCCCCGGCGCCGATCATGAGGCGCACGAGGCTGTAGCCCTCGGGTCGCAGGCGGGCGCGTACCAGGTCGGCGACCATGGCGTTGCTCGCCGTAAGAAACAGCGGCCAGCCCAGGGCGCGGTCACAAAAGACGGCGAGACAGACCGGCACGATGCCGTGCACGAACGCGAGACTGCCGTACATGACCCCCGAGAAGGCGGCGCAGACGATCATCACGGCACGCCGCCCGAAGCGGTCGCTCAGGCTGCCGGCCAGCGGCTGCAGCGGCAGGCCGACCAGCGCCGTGCCGCCGATGATCGCGCCCACGACCGCCATCGACACACCGAGACGCCCCTTGATGAGGATCGCCGTATAGGGAAACGCGGTGCCGATGGCCACCAGGTAGAAGAAGGTGCCGCCGACCAGCAGCCAGAACTGCGGTGGGAAGAGCCGCAGCTGGCGCGCCAGCCGCCGCCTTCTCGAGTTCTGTTCAGCCTTCCACACGACGATCGCGTCGCCAAGGCTAACGCAAAGGCCGGGGCAAGGCGAGCCGCGACGAGCGCCGCGCCGGACGCGCTGCCGGCCGGGCGCCGGACGCGCCGGCGGCAGGGCGACGGGCTGCTCTGTTCATGCGCCTCTCGGGCTCGACGCCCGGGGCGCTCGCCTATGCGACGAGAACGACCTTGCCGAGCTTGCCGGGGGCCGCGAAGACCTCGTAGGCGCGCTGCGCCTGGTCGAGGGGGAACGTCGCGCACACCGGCACGCGGACGCGTCCGGCGGTAAGCAGCGGGAGCACGCCCGCCCGCAGCGCGGCCAGCACCGCGGCTTTCTCGGCCGGTGTGCGCGAGCGCAGCGTGGAGCCGCGCACCTGCGCGCGCTTGCCCATGAGCTCGAACAGGTCGAGTGCGAGCTCGGCACCGCCCCCCACGCCGATGACCAGCACGCGCCCCTGGGTGGCGAGCGCCGACAGGGCGACCTTGAGACCGGCACCGCCGACCAGCTCGAGCACGACGTCGTATGGACCGTGCCCGGCGACCTCGGAGGAGTCGATCACCCGGCTCGCGCCGAGCGCGGCGACGGCCTCGCGCTGCGCGGCGGCGCGCACCACGGCCGTGACCTGCGCGCCGGCGGCCGCGGCGAGCTGTACCGCCGCGGTGCCCACGCCGCCGCTCGCGCCGCTCACCAGCACGCGCTCGCCGAGCGTCAGTCCGCCCTGGCTGAACAGCGCGTCGAAGGCGGTCGCGTAGACCTCGGGAAACCCGCCCGCCTCGGGCCACGACAGCGCGGCGGGCACGGGCAGGGTATGCGTCTCGTCGACCGTGGCGAGGCTCGCCTGAGCGCCTCCGCCGACGAGCGCCATGACGCGGTCGCCGACGGCGAACCGCGTGACGCGGCGACCGATCGCCGCGACCTCGCCTGCCAGCTCGAGACCGGGGATGTCGGCGGGCACGCCCGGTGGCGCCGGGTACGCGCCCCGACTCTGGGCGAGGTCGGCGCCGTTGACGCCCGCGGCGCGCACCGCGACCAGAAGCTCGGTGTCGCCCGGCACTGGGTCGGGCCGCTCGACCGTGTCGAGCCGCCCGTCGAGAATGACTACCGCCTGCACGCTGCGCGCACCTCCGCGAGGGCTACTTTTCGACCACCTGCGACAGCGCCGACTTGACCAGACGCACTTGCTTGCGGTCGGCGATCTCGACGATGACGAAGGAGTCCTGGACCTGGCGCACGGTGCCGCAGAGGCCGTCGACCGTCACGATCTCGTCACCCTTCTGGACGGCGGCGATCATCTCCTGCTGGGCGCGCCGCTTGCGGCGTTGCGGGCGCAGCATGAAAAAGTAGAAGACTCCGAGCACGATGACGACATAGGCGAACAGGATGACGATGTTCACTTCGGTGTTCCGCCTCCTTTGGAGACTTAGGGGGACGGGCCCGCGACATCTCGGGTGGCCGGCGATGGGCGACGCGCGCCCGCCGTCGGCTCGCTGGCCGTAGCGACACTGACGTTTCAAACCAAGTGTATCCTGCCGGCAAGGGCAGGCGAACCTTTCGGCGCGCTTAACATGCCTTAACTGTCGCCAACGGCCCCCACGCTCGCCGCCCTGTTGACCGGGGGACCCCAGGTGGATACCGTCAGACGAGACTTAGGTAACCAAACGGGTGACGCCACGCTTCACCATGAGCGGCGAAGCACGGCGACTCGAGACAAGGGGCGTGCACGACGCTACGCAGACGACCCCCGCTTGCGACCATCGCCGGACTCGCGGCCATCTTTTTGAGTGTCGCGCTCGCCCTTGTGGCTTACGCCTACTATCCGTGGGCCTTCAGCCCGGCGGCCAACTGGATCTCCGACCTCGGCAACACGATCCTGAGTCCCCGGGGCTCCATCTTCTTCCGCCTCGACATGATCGCCCTGGGCGCCATGCTGGCCGCCTTCTTCGTGGGCCTGCGTACCTGGGCCCACGGCCAGGGGGTCTTCGTCAAGCTGCTGATCGGCGTCGGGCAGCTCGCC
This sequence comes from uncultured Thermoleophilia bacterium, assembly GCA_964519555.1. Classification (GTDB taxonomy): domain Bacteria; phylum Actinomycetota; class Thermoleophilia; order UBA2241; family UBA2241; genus Bog-752. The sequence goes on along the minus strand of CAZFJE010000077.1, from coordinate 699 downwards.
GGGCTCGTCGGCGCGGGCGCCGTGGTCATGAGCGGCATCTTCTCAGAGAACGACTACGCCGCTCACGCCCTGTGGGCGACGGTGTTGTTCATCGCCCTGGCGACGGCCGTGTGGTTCATCGGCTGGGCCCACGTGTGGCACCCCGGGCTGTCGCAACGGCTGAGCTACCTGGCCTTCACGGTGTGCGCGGTCGATGTGATCTCGGTCGTCGAACGACGCCACTGGCTCGAATGGGTCGCGGTCGGTCTGCTGCTGTGCTTCGTGGGTGCCGTGTCCCTGGGCGCCTGGTCGATGGCCCCGAGTCCGAGCCAAGTACCGGGCGACCGCTAGCAGCTGCTGCGACCCGCCGACGGCCGCGCGGGCCTGCCTGCACCCTGCTCACGGCATCACCCAAGCCCGCCCGACACTGCCGTCCGACCCTGCGGCGTTGCGGCGCCTTGACCACCGCTTCCCGCACCACCCTCCGCTTCCCGCACCACCCCCTGTTCCCCGTCTGCCCCACTCCCCGCCACGTGCAACCGCCGGCGGCCGCCGCAGCTACGTCCGGCCGCAAAGTCGCGAACGGCCGGCGTGAGCCGGCCGTTCGCGACGGTCTGCGAGCTTGTGGCCTGACCTACGAAGGCGAGTCGGCCGGCAACGGTGGGCCCAGCCGCGGCTGGTGCGGCGTCGGGGTGCGCTTCTCGCTGGGGCTGTCGCCGG